>JAURFB010000010.1 GCA_030827165.1 Marivivens sp. | reverse complement strand
CGCCCAGCTGCGGCGGATCCTCTCCATGATTCCCGCAACGAGATCGGGCTGCATCAAGCTCGGCGTGCCCCCACCGAAAAACACCGAACGCAATGTCCGCCCCGAAGTCAGCGCGGCAATACGGTCGATCTCGGAAAGGTAAGCGCGCTTCCAGCGATCCTGATCGATCGAGACGGCGACATGGCTGTTGAAATCGCAATAGGGACATTTCGACTGGCAGAAGGGCCAGTGGATATAGAGCGCAAAGCCCCCGTTTTCCCAATCCTCAGGCAAAGCAACCGGCAACAAGCTTGCGGAAGGCATCCGCGCGGTGGCTGATCCGGTTCTTCTCCCAGCGGTCCATTTCGCCAAAGGTCTGGGAATATCCGTCCGGTTGGAAAATAGGGTCATAGCCATGGCCCAGATTGCCACGCATCGGCCAGACGATTTCGCCCGCCATCACGCCTGGGAAAATCTCGTCGTGCCCGTCCGGCCAGGCCAGAACAAGCGTGCAACAGAACCGCGCCGTTCTGGGGTAGGGCGCAGCGACCTCCTCGAGCATCTCCCACGTCCTGGTCATCGCCCGAACAAAATCGCGCCCGTCCGGCCCTTCCGCCCAATCGGCGGTGTGAACACCTGGCTGGCCGCCGAGCCCGTCAATCTCGATCCCGCTGTCGTCGGCAAGAGCCGGAAGGCCGGTCGCCTTGGCGGCGGCATGGGCCTTGATGCGAGCGTTGCCCGCGAAGGTGGTTTCGGTCTCGTCCGGCTCTGGCAGACCATGATCGGCGTTGGAACTGACAGAAATCCCATAGGGCTCGAGAAGCGCTTGAATTTCTTCAAGCTTCCCAGCGTTGTGCGTCGCGACGACGAGGTGTTTCCCGTCGAACCTGCGGTTCATCTCGTTGCCGCCAATTGGGCCGCGACCAACTCGGCCACACCCTTTTCGGCAAGATCAAGGAGGCTGTTCATCTGGGCCCGCGAATAGGTCGATCCCTCTGCCGACATCTGCACTTCGATCAGCTTCGATCCCGCCATCACGAAGTTTCCGTCAGCGCCGGCCTCGCTGTCTTCGGGATAATCGAGGTCTAGCACCGGCTGGCCGGCATAGATGCCGCAGCTTACAGCCGCGACCGGATCGACAAGCGGATCGGTCACAATCGCACCTGCCTTCAGCAACTTGTTGACGGCAAGCCGCAGCGCGACCCAACCGCCGGTGATCGAGGCGCAGCGCGTGCCGCCATCGGCCTGTATCACATCGCAATCGACGACGATCTGACGCTCGCCCAGCGCAACCCGGTCAACGCCCGCGCGCAGGCTGCGTCCGATCAAACGCTGGATTTCCTGCGTCCTGCCCGATTGGCCATCCTTCGCCTCGCGGCGCATCCGTGTGTTGGTGGCGCGCGGTAGCATCCCGTATTCGGCGGTAACCCAGCCCAGCCCCGAGTTGCGCAGGAATGGCGGAACCTTCTCGTCGATGCTTGCCGTGCAAAGAACGTGGGTATCGCCGACCCGGATCAGACAAGATCCCTCGGCATGGCGGCTGATGCCGGTCTCGATGGAAATGGGGCGAAGTTCATCTGTCTTACGGCCGGACGGGCGCATGGCATTCTCCTGTCGTTTCAGGGGCAGATACGCTGACCGCCGAACAAATCCAACCCCGATTGACGTTGGCCCTCGCATCGCTTTAGTTTCCTCGGTCCCTGCCGGAGAGACCGATGCCCGACAAGTCACCGATTATGGAAGAGCTGAACGACCGATCGCGCGAGGTGTTTCGGCGCGTGGTCGAGGCGTATCTGGAAACCGGCACACCTGTCGGATCCCGCTCGTTGACGCGCACGCTTTCGGAAAAGGTCAGCGCGGCAACGATCCGCAACGTGATGCAGGATCTGGAATTCCTCGGCCTTCTGGGCAGCCCTCACATCAGCGCCGGGCGGGTGCCGACCCAAGCGGGCTTGCGGATGTTTGTCGACGGGCTTCTTGAGGTCAGCGATCTTTCTGGCGAAGACCGCGAAAAGATCGACCAGACCCTGGGCGACGAAAAGGCCGATGTCTCGGCGCTTCTGGACCGAGTCGGCGCGGCGCTTTCCGGTGTGACGCGGGGCGCAAGCCTGGTGCTGACCCCCAAGCACGAAGCTCCGATACGGCACATCGAATTCCTATCGCTCGGTCCCGACAGGGCGCTCGTCGTTCTCGTCTTTGCCGACGGGCATGTCGAGAACCGGATATTCCAGCCACCTGTCGGGCAGACCCCTTCGTCAATGCGCGAGGCGGCGAATTTCATCAACTCTATTGCCGAAGGCAAAACGCTTTCCGAGCTTGGTCGCGCCGTAGCGGTTGAAATCTCGCGGCGCCGGCAAGAGATCGACGGTCTTGCCCGCGGTCTTGTCGAAAGCGGTATGGCTGTCTGGGAAAATCAGGGCGAGACCACCGAGCGCCTCATCGTGCGCGGAATAGGCAACCTTCTTGAGGGCGCCGAAACCCAGGACCTCGAACGCATCAGAACCCTTTTCGACGACCTCGAACGCACACGAGATATCGCCGATTTCCTGGAGTTGGCCGAAGGCGGCGAAGGCGTACGCATTTTTATCGGCTCGGAGAACAAGCTTTTTTCACTTTCGGGTTCCTCTCTGGTTGTTTCTCCCTATATGAACGCCGACCGAAAGATCATCGGCGCCGTCGGCGTCATCGGGCCGACACGCCTCAACTATGGGCGGATCGTCCCGATCGTGAATTACACTGCGCAACTGGTCGGGCGGCTCATGACCGACCGGAGCTAAAGGAAGACGAGTATGAACGAGCACAATCAGGAACCGAAATCCCTCGACGAACTGGCCGCCGAAGCCGACGAGATCGAAACCGGCGCCGATGCCGAGGCCGCAGGGGCGGGCGAAGTCGAGGCGCTGAAGGCCGAGCGCGACGACTACAAGGATCGGTTCATGCGCGCGCTCGCCGATGCGGAAAACTCGCGCAAGCGCGCCGAACGCGACCGCCGCGAGGCCGAAAACTATGGCGGGTCAAAGCTGGCGCGCGATCTTCTGCCGGTCTACGACAGCCTCAACCGCGCCCTTCAGGCAATTTCCGACGAACAGCGCGAGACCGCGGCGGCCTTTGTCGAGGGGATCGAGCTGACCATGCGCGAGCTGCTCAACGTCTTCCAAAAACACGGGATCGTTCGGGTGTCGCCCGAAGTGGGCGACCGCTTTGATCCCCAGATGCATCAAGCGATGTTTGAAGCCCCGCTTCCGGGAACCAGATCGGGCGACATCATTCAAGTCAGCGCCGATGGCTTCATGCTGCATGATCGACTACTGCGCCCCGCGCAGGTTGGCGTCTCGTCGACGCCCGCCAACTAACCTTTGCTCAACAGCCCGCGAAGCTCGTAGATCAAGTCGAGGGCTTCGCGCGGCGAGAGATCGTCGGGCAGAACTTCTTTCAGCCGATCTTCAACAGCCGAGGGCTTGGCCTTGGCGAGCGTCGGGGCGGGCGTCGCCGAGAAAAGCGGCAGGTCGTCGATCGGCGCCTTTCGGTTCGCGCCGCCCTCGCGTTCGCCCCTCTCCAGCGCCTCCAAAACAACCTTGGCCCGCGCCACAACGGCGGGTGGCAAGCCGGCAAGCCGCGCCACCTGAACACCATAGCTTCGGTCGGCGGTTCCTTTGCGGATCTCGTGCAGAAAGATCACATCACCGTCCCATTCCTTGACGGCGACAGTCGCGTTATCGACCCCGTCAAGCTTGGCGGCCAGCGCCCCCATATCGTTATAGTGCGTGGCAAACAGGGCGCGGCAGCGGTTCACATCGTGCAGATGTTCAAGCGTCGCCCAGGCAATCGACAGGCCATCATAGGTCGCGGTGCCTCGGCCAATTTCATCCAGGATCACGAGCGCCCGGTCATCCGCTTGATTGAGGATCGCGGCGGTTTCCACCATTTCGACCATGAACGTCGAACGCCCGCGCGCAAGATCGTCAGAAGCCCCAACGCGGCTGAAGATCTGGCTGACGATGCCGACATGCGCCGAGGCGGCAGGCACAAAGCCGCCCGCTTGGGCCAGTATGGCGATCAAGGCGTTCTGGCGCAGGAAGGTTGATTTGCCGGCCATGTTGGGGCCGGTCAAAAGCCAGATCGGCGTTGCGGTCAGATCGCAGTCGTTGGCGACAAAGGGCTCGCCCGATTTCCTCAGCGCGGCCTCGACAACCGGATGCCGCCCGCCTTGGATCTCGAACGCGCGGGAGGTGTCGATCTCGGGGCGGCACCAATCCTCGTCGCGGGCGAGCGCGGCCATGGAAAGCGCCACGTCGATCTCGGCCAGCGCTCGGGCCATGGCGGAAATACGGTCGGCCACAGAAATGATTGCCTCGGCCAAAACGGAGAAAACGCGCTTTTCGATCTCGAGCGCATGGGCGCCAGCGTTGAGGATCCGCGTCTCGATTTCCGAAAGCTTGACGGTCGTGAAGCGGATCTGGTTGGCGGTGGTCTGGCGATGGATGAATGTCTCGTTCAGGGGCGGCGCCATCATCTTTTCGGCATGGGTCGCCGTGGTTTCGATGAAATAGCCCAGAGCGTTGTTGTGCTTGATCTTGAGCGACGAGACGCCCGCAAGATCGGCATAATCCGCCTGCATCCCAGCGATCACGCCGCGCCCGTGATCACGCAATTCGCGCGCCTCATCGAGATCGGCGTCATAGCCCGGTGCGACGAAGCCGCCATCGCGCGACAAGAGCGGGGGCTCGGCAACGAGGGCGGCATCGAGAAGATCGACAAGCTCTTCAAGACCGACAAGATCGCCGCTTGCAGCCGCAAGGCCGGACGGCGGCATCTGCGCGACAAGCCGGTCGTGGACCTTGGTGGCGATTGCCGCCGTATCGCGGATCGCGGCCATATCGCGTGGGCCGCCGCGATCAAGGGCAAGGCGCGACAGCGCGCGGTCGACATCGTGGCTGGCGCGGAGGCTGCTGCCAAGATCGGCGGCAAGGCGGGAGTTCTCGAGAAACCAGGCGACAGAAGCTTGCCGCTCGAGGATTGTATCGAGGCGACATGACGGGCTTGAAAGCCTGCGCTCCAAAAGCCGTGCGCCCGCCGATGTTGAAGTCCGGTCTATGGTCGACAAAAGCGATCCGGCGCGGCCGCCATTCATCGACGCGGTAAGCTCTAGCGACCGGCGCGTCGTGGCGTCGATCTGCATATTGGCGGCCTCTGCCTCGATCGCCGGCGGGCGCAAGAGCGGCAGATTGCCCTTTTGCGTGATCTCGAGATATTCGGCGATGGCCGACATCGCGGCGATCTGGGCTAGGTCAAATGTGCCGAAAGCGTCGAGAGTTTCGACGCCAAACAAGCCGCATAGCCGCCTTTGCCCGTTGGTGCTGTCGAAGGCGGCTTTTCCGAGCAGGGTGGGCGCCGCGCCGCTTTCGCGGACGATGGATTGCCAGCCGCTGTCATCGTCATCCGCAAGGATCACCTCGCGGGGGGCAAGCCGCGACAGTTCGGGCGCCAGCCGCGCAGGGGCGCAAGACATGACGTGAAACACGCCGGTCGAAATATCGACCCAAGCCAGCGCCGAAACCTCGCGCACCTGCGCAAATGCCGCGAGAAAGTTGTGACGGCGGGCATCGAGAAGGCTGTCTTCCGTCAGGGTGCCGGGGGTGACAAGGCGGACCACATCGCGTTTCACGACCGATTTTGAACCGCGCTTCTTTGCCTCGGCCGGATCCTCGAGCTGTTCGCAAACGGCCACGCGAAAACCCTTGCGGATCAGCGTCAGGAGATAGCCTTCGGCCGCGTGGACCGGAACGCCGCACATCGGGATATCTTCGCCAAGATGCTGGCCGCGCTTCGTTAGCGCGATATCCAGCGCCGCCGAAGCCGCCACCGCATCGTCGAAGAACATCTCGTAGAAATCACCCATCCGGTAGAACAAGATCGCGCCGGGATGGTTTGACTTGATTTCAAGATATTGCGCCATCATCGGCGTAACGGTGCCTGCCGCCGCGTTCATTCTTCCCCCTTTGGTCTTTCGCAAAGACCCTATCCAGTGGATGTTAGCGACGAAAGCCGAAAACGAAGGCATTGCGGCCCCCATGCCCCTGCCGTTATTCCGGTGTGGTGCATTTGGAGAATGAAGAATGGCAAAGGTCCGGGTTTCCCGCGAAGACGCTCTGAGGTTTCATCTGGAGCCAACCCCTGGCAAATGGGAAGTCACCGCGACAGTGCCGATGGCGACGCAGCGCGATCTGAGCCTTGCCTATTCCCCAGGCGTGGCCGTGCCGTGCGAGGAAATCCACGCCGCACCCGAAACGGCCTATGACTATACCAACAAGGGCAACGTGGTGGCCGTCATTTCGAATGGCACGGCGGTTCTCGGCCTTGGCAACCTTGGGGCGCTGGCGTCAAAGCCGGTGATGGAGGGCAAGTCCGTCCTTTTCAAGCGGTTCGCCGACGTGAATTCGATCGACATCGAGCTTGATACCGAAGATCCCGACGCCTTCTGCAACGCCGTCCGCCTCATGGGGCCGACCTTTGGCGGCATCAACCTTGAAGACATCAAGGCGCCCGAGTGTTTCATCATCGAGCAGCGGCTGAAGGAAGAGATGGATATCCCCGTCTTTCACGACGACCAGCACGGCACCGCCGTGATCTGCGCCGCCGGCCTTATCAACGCGCTGCACATCTCGGGCAAGAAGATCGAGGACTGTCGGATCGTTTTGAACGGCGCAGGGGCGGCGGGGATCGCTTGCCTCGAGCTTCTCAAGACGATGGGCGCGCGGCACGAAAACTGCGTCATGTGCGATACGAAAGGCGTGATCTATCAGGGCCGCACCGAAGGCATGAACCAGTGGAAATCGGCCCACGCCGTCAAGACGGACCTGCGCACGCTGGAAGGCGCGATGAAGGGAGCCGACGTGTTCCTCGGAGTTTCGGCCAAGGGCGCGGTCACGCCGGCGATGGTCGAATCGATGGCGCCCAATTCGGTGATCTTTGCGATGGCCAACCCCGACCCCGAGATTACGCCGGAAGAGGCCCACGCCGTGCGCGAGGACGCGATCGTTGCCACGGGCCGAAGCGATTATCCCAATCAGGTCAACAACGTCCTCGGCTTTCCCTATCTCTTTCGCGGCGCCCTCGATATTCACGCCCGCGCCATCAATGACGACATGAAGATCGCCTGCGCCGAAGCGCTTGCCGCGCTGGCCCGCGAGGATGTGCCGGACGAGGTTGCAGTTGCCTATGGCATGAAGCTGGCGTTCGGGCGCGACTATATCATCCCGACACCGTTCGATCCCCGGCTCATTCACCGCATCCCGCCAGCGGTGGCGCAAGCGGGGATGAAGACCGGCGTCGCCCGCCGCCCGATCATCGACATGGAGGCCTATATCCAGACGCTGAAAGGCCGGATGGATCCGACAGCCGGAATCCTGCGCGGCATTCATGCCCGCGCCCGCGCCGCACAGGGCGACATCATCTTTGCCGAGGGCGACGATCCGCGCGTCTTGCGAGCAGCCGTTCAATATCAGCGCTCGGGCATGGGGCGCGCGCTTGTGATCGGGCGCGAGAACGATGTGCGGGACAAGCTCACCGCCGAAGGCATGGCTGACGCCGTATCCGAGATCACAGTCTACAACGCCGCCAACACCGAACACCTCGACGATTACAAGGCGTTTCTCTATGACCGCCTCCAGCGCAAGGGCTTTGACCGCGCCGACATTCACCGGCTTGCCGCACGCGATCGCCATGTTTTCGGAGCATTGATGCTGGCGCACGGTCATGGCGATGGTCTGGTCACTGGAGCGACACGGAAATCCGCCCATGTGCTCGAATTGATCAACCACGTGTTCGAGGCCAACCCCGCGTCGGGCGCTGTGGGGGTTTCGGCGGTTCTCAACAAGGGCCGTATCGTCCTCATCGCGGATACACTGGTCCATGAATGGCCCGATGAAGAGGACCTCGCCAACATCGCGACCCGCGCCGCAGAGCTGGCGCGCGATCTGGGGCTCGAACCGCGCGTTGCGTTTCTGTCGTTCTCGACCTTTGGCTATCCGGTGTCGGAGCGGGCCGAAAAGATGCACCGCGCGCCCAAGGTTCTCGACGCACGCGGCGTCGATTTCGAATATGAGGGCGAGATGACAGTAGACGTCGCCCTTAACCCCCGGGCGATGGAGCATTACCCGTTCAGCCGCCTCACGGGCCCGGCCAATGTCCTCGTTGTTCCGGCCCGACATTCGGCCTCGATTTCCGCAAAGCTGATGCAGGAAATGGGAGGGGCGACCGTGATCGGCCCGATCCTCGCTGGGGTCGACAAGCCGATCCAGATCTGCTCGACCGTCTCGACCGTGAACGACATTTTCAACATGGCGGCCATCGCGGCCTGCAAGGTGGGTTGACGTGACGATCTGGAACCTTGGATCCATCAACGTCGATCTGATCTATCGGGTTCCGCATATCCCCCAGCCGGGCGAGACTTTGGCCGCAACGGGCAAGCAGACGTTTCTCGGCGGCAAGGGCGCCAATATGTCGGTCGCCGCTGCGCGGGCGGGGGCAACCGTTCGGCACATCGGGGCTGTCGGGCAAGATGGCGATTGGGCCGTCCAGCGGCTTGCAAGTTATGGCGTCGATACATCGAAAATCGCCAAGTTAGACACTGATACGGGCGAGGCGATCATCGCTGTTTCCGATGATGGTGAGAACTCGATCATCATCAGCCCGGGCGCAAATCGCGCGATCTTGCCGCAGATGGTCGGGGCCGCGCTTTCAGCCGCAAGTTCGGGCGATTGGGTGGTGACCCAGAACGAAACCAGCGCGCAGGTCGATGCGCTTTCGACGGCAAGGGCGAATGGCCTTCACGCCGCATATGCCGCCGCCCCGTTCGAGGCAGCTTCGGTTCTTACCGCGCTTCCCCACATCGATCTCTTGATCCTGAACCAAGTCGAGATGGAACAACTCGCCGCTGCGCTGGGCAAAGGCGCGGGCGACCTTGGTGTTGCACATGTCGTCGTGACCCTGGGAGCAGAAGGCTCCGACCTATATTCCGCCGGGGCTCCGGCCGCCGTTCGCTTTCCGGCCCACAAGGTGACGCCGATCGATACGACGGGCGCGGGCGACACCTTCACCGGCTATCTTCTGGCAGGGCTTGATCGTGGCGAGCCGATCGAAACCGCCCTGAATCGCGCCGGAAAAGCGGCGGCCATTATGGTGACGCGCCTTGGAACTGCGGATGTGATCCCGACGCTGGCCGAAGTTGACGCCTTCGAGGGCTAGCCCACCGGTTTCCCTCTAGGAATGGCCGTGGCAAGTGCCTAGCCTGCCGCCAACGGAGGACCCCATGACCGATCACGTCACCACCCATCAGGCCGAGGAAGACCGGCGCAACGAGGAAATCCTGATCTATGTCGACGGCCGCCTCGTTCCCAGGGAAAAGGCAACTGTCAGCGTCTATGACAGCGGCTTCATGCTTGGCGACGGCGTCTGGGAGGGGATCCGCCTCTACGATGGGAAGTGGGCCTTTCTCGACCAGCACATCGAACGCCTGTTCGAGGCGGCCAAAGCCATCGACCTCGAGATGCATTTGACGCCGGACGAGGTCAAGAAGGCCTTGTTAGGGACGCAAAAAGCCAATCGGATGATCACCGACGCCCATGCGCGCTTGATGGTCACTCGCGGCGTCAAGGTGCGCCCCTTCCAACACCCCTCGCTGTCGCGCTCGGGGCCGACGATGGTCATCATCATGGAGCATTCGAAGCCCAAGATCCCGCGCCCGATCCGCCTTGCCACCGTGCCGCACTTGCGTGGCCTGCCGATGACGCAAGATCCCAAGCTTAACAGCCACTCCAAACTCAATTGTATCCTTGCCTGCATCGCTGCCGAAAAGGCGGGGGCCGATGAGGCGCTGATGCTCGATGTGCATGGCTTCGTAAACACCACGAACGCCTGCAATTTCTTCATCGTCCGAAAGGGCGCGGTTTGGACCTCGACCGGCGATTATTGCATGAACGGAATCACCCGGCAAAAGGTGATCGATCTCTGCCAAGCCAACGACATCCCTGTTTTTGAGCGGAATTTCAGCCTGGTCGACACCTACAGCGCCGATGAGGCCTTCCTCACCGGAACCTTTGGTGCCCAAACGCCGGTCGGTTCGATCGACGGCCGCCAGATTGGCACCGGCCAGATGGGCCAGATGACCGAACGCCTTCGCGCGCTCTACAAAGACCTGATCGCAAGGGAAAGCGTCTGATGCGGATCGCCATGTGGTCGGGCCCTCGCAACCTCTCGACGGCGATGATGTACTCCTTCGGCGCAAGGCCTGACTTTGCCGTTTGGGACGAACCCTTCTATGCCCCCTATCTCGTCGCCACGGGCATAGATCACCCGATGCGGCAGGAAATCCTTTCCAGCCATGAAGACGATCCAGACATCGTGGCTTTGGCCTGTTTAGGGTCTATTCCCGGCGGCAAACCGCATTTCTACATGAAGCACATGCCACATCAGATGGTGGCGGGCTTCCCGCTCGACTGGGCCACCGAGTGCGTCAATATCCACCTGATCCGCCATCCCGCCCGCGTGGTGGCAAGCTATGGCGCCAAGCGCGAAGACATCTCTCTCGAAGACATCGGCTTTCGCCAACAGGCGGAAATCTACGACCGCCTCGGCGGCATCGTCATCGACAGCGCCGATATCCGCGATAATCCCGTTGCCATGTTGCAAAAGCTGTGCGCCGCGATCGGCCTGCCTTGGGATCCGGCAATGCTCTCCTGGCCCGCCGGCGGCCGGCCCGAGGATGGCGCCTGGGCGCCCCACTGGTATGGCGCAATTCATCGCTCGACCGGTTTCGCCGGCCCCGAAGGCCCGCTTCCCCTTGTCGACGGTCGCGATGCCGATCTCGTGGCAGCCGCGCTTCCCGCCTACGAGAAACTCGCCGCTCTCAAACTCGGCTGATTTCTTTTGGCCTGAAATACTCCGGGGGAGGCCCGAAGGGCCGGGGGCAGAGCCCCTTAGCCCTTCACGCGCCGGTTGCGCGTGGCAATGAGCTTCAGGCGCAGCGCGTTGAGCTGGATAAAGCCCTTGGCGTCTTGCTGGTCATAGGCGCCGGCATCTTCTTCGAAGGTGACGTGTTTTTCCGAATACAGCGAGTGATCCGACCACCGGGCGACGGTGCGGACCGAGCCCTTGTAAAGTTTGAGCCGAACGGTGCCTGTGACGTGCTCCTGGCTCTTGTCGATCAGGGCCTGAAGCATCTCGCGTTCGGGGCTGAACCAGAAGCCGTTGTAGATCAGCTCTGCATAGCGCGGCATGATCGAATCCTTGAGGTGCCCGGCGCCGGAATCGAGGGTGATCTGCTCGATGCCGCGGTGCCCTTCCAGAAGGATCGTGCCGCCCGGTGTTTCATAGACTCCGCGGGATTTCATGCCGACAAAACGGTTCTCGACGAAATCAAGAAGGCCGATGCCGTGCCTGGAACCGTATTCATTAAGCTTGGCCAGGATCGACGCGGGCGACATGGCCTCGCCGTGGATCGCCACCGGGTCACCCTTTTCATAGGCGATTTCGATGAACTCCGGCGTATCGGGCGCGTCTTCCACGGCAACGATGCGCTGGGCGACGTAATCAGGCGCTTCGACAGCGGGATCCTCAAGAACGCGGCCCTCGGAAGAAGTGTGCAAGAGGTTTGCATCCACCGAGAAGGGCGCTTCGCCACGTTTGTTCTTGGCAACGGGGATCTGGTTTTGTTCGGCAAACTCCAGAAGGCGTGTGCGCGAGGTCAGATCCCACAGGCGCCAGGGCGCGATGACCTTGATCTCGGGGTTCATCGCATAGGCCGAAAGCTCAAAGCGCACCTGATCGTTGCCCTTGCCGGTCGCGCCATGGGCGACGGCATCGGCGCCGGTCATCTCGGCGATCTCGACAAGACGCTTGGAGATCAGCGGACGGGCAATCGAGGTTCCGAGAAGATAAAGCCCCTCATAAACCGCATTGGCGCGGAACATCGGGAAAACGAAATCGCGCACGAATTCCTCGCGCACATCCTCGATATAGATGTTTTCGGCCTTGATCCCCAGAAGCTCGGCCTTGGCGCGGGCGGGCTCAAGCTCTTCGCCCTGTCCAAGGTCGGCTGTAAAAGTGACGACCTCGCACCCATATTCCGTCTGGAGCCATTTCAGAATGATCGAGGTATCGAGACCACCGGAATAAGCGAGGACGACTTTCTTGGGGGCAGACATCGCAGAGACTCCTTGTCAAACTCGGCTGCGCGATAGCGGGTTTTGGACCTCAGGGCAAGCAATGGACATTGACCCGGCGCCCAAGGAGGTGCGACTTGTCGTCTGGACGGTCGGAAGGAGACAGTGATGAGCTTTGAAATCGTGCGCCATGCTTTCGTGATGGTATTCGGCAACCTGCGCAATTCCGTCAAGGTATCGGCCTTGCCCCTGATCCTGACGGTCTTGGCGACCTTCGTTCTGCCTGCGCTTTTCGGCCTATCTGCCGTCGACGTCGCGAGCGCCGCCAATCTTCAGGCCATGATCGCGGGTCATCCGGCAGGGCCGATCGCCTCGGTCGTCGCCTTCTTCATCGCCGCACTCTATTTCTTTTCGATGTCATGGATCGCGGTCGGCTGGCACCGCTTCATTCTTCTCGAGGAATATCCGCGCCTGATCCCCGCTCTTCCCTTGCGCCAGGTGCTTGGCTACCTCGGCCGATCTTTCGTGATCGGAATCGTCGTCGTGGCTGTGGGCATTCCGATCGGTTTGATCGGCGGCGCCGCCGCCGGCCCGTTTGCGGCGCAAGGCGGAGAATCGGTCGGGGTCTTGATCGCGCTCTTTGTCATCGTCCTCATGGCCAGCATCCTGACGTATGTCTGGCTGAGGCTCGGGATCGTACTTCCGTCGGCGGCGGTCGGTGCGCCGATGCCAATTCTATCTGGCTGGAAGATCAGCGCCCCTATTGGCGGAACGATTTTCACCGTCTCCCTGATCCTCGTGGCGTTGAACCTCGGGATCAACCTGACGGTGCCCGCGCTTCTGGGCGGCGTGCCGATCCTGGGTCAGGCGATAACGCTCGCGGTCTCATGGACGACGCTGATGGTCGGGGCGAGCATCCTGACGACGCTTTACGGTCACCTCGTCGAAAATCGCGACCTCGTGTAGAACTCGGATACAAAGGCACGGTCGCCGGGGCTGGCAATCGCGCGGGCGGCTTCAGCCATCGGCATCCAAAGCGGCGTGTGATCCGGCTCGGTTGGCGGGCCAAGGCGATGCACGGGCCGAGCCATGTAGATATGGCACAGCTTTTCGGCCCATTTGTCGTATTCCGGCATATAGCAGAACCGCCGATAGGCGCCGATTTTGCGGACGCCGCCGATCTTCCAGCCGGTTTCCTCGAAAACTTCGCGGTGCAGGGCGTCGATCGGGTTTTCGCCGGGATCAATGCCGCCGCCGGGCAGCTGGACCTCGAAATGCGGATCGTCCTGAAAGGTCAGGAGCAGATCGTTCCCCTGTGGCAGGATCGCATAGACACCGGGCCGGAACCTGTAGTTCTGGCCCTGTTTGACAGCCTCTCCATAGCGCCGGATCATCTTTTGCCCCTTGGACCTTTGCTTGCCGCCCCTATATGGACGCGGTATGCCAATTCCCGACCCGCAAGGAAAGCCCATGACCCTCGGCAGCCAGATCGCCTGGGACGACACCGTCCTGCCCTTTCAACTTGACCACACCGATACACGCGGCCGCGTGGCGCGGCTTGACGGCGTCTTGAACGGTGTGCTCGAGCAACACGACTATCCGGCGCAGATCGAAGCGCTGGTGGCCGAGATGGTTCTCCTGACCGCGCTGATCGGGCAGACGGTCAAGCTGCGCTGGAAGCTTTCGCTTCAGGTGCGCGGCGATGGACCGGCGCGGCTTATTGCAACCGACTATTACGCGCCCGGCGCCGATGGCGAGCCAGCCCGCATTCGCGGCTATGCCAGCTATGGTGCCGAGCGGCTCGATCCGGCCGCGCCTGCCTTTTCCCAGACCGGCAAAGGGTATTTCGCGATCCTGATCGATCAGGGCGAAGGCACGGCGCCATATCAGGGGATCACCCCGATTGCCGGCGCGTCTCTGTCTGCCTGTGCCGAGACCTATTTCGCACAGTCCGAACAGCTCCCGACGCGGTTTTCGCTCAGCTACGGCAAGAGCCGCTTGCCGGGCCAAACCGAGCGCTGGCGTGCCGGCGGCGTGATGATCCAGCAGATGCCCAAGGCCTCGCCCTTTGCAAAAGGCGAGGGTGGCAGCGGCGAAGGCGGCCTTCTTTCGGCAGGAGACCTTTTGGAAGACGACGCCAGCGAAAACTGGTCGCGGGCAAACATCCTTCTTGATACCGTCGAGGACCTCGAGCTGATCGGCCCCACCGTCCAGCCGACCGAGCTTCTGGTGCGGCTTTTCCACGAGGAAGGCCCGCGCGTTTTCGATGCGCAGGCGGTGAAATTCGGCTGCACCTGTTCTGAGGATCGCGTTCGGCAAAGCCTTTCGATCTATTCGGCCAAGGACATCGCCCATATGACGACCGACGACGGCATCGTGACGGCGGATTGCCAGTTCTGCGGCGCGCATTACGATCTTGATCCGGCAACGCTTGGCTTCGAGGCCAAAGAGGCAGGGAATGACGAAGCCTGAGATCATCGACCGGCTTGCTGCCGCCCTTCTTGCCGAGGGCGGCCCGTCGTCGGACTTTGATCTCAACCCCGACACCCACCTTCCACCCGACCGAAAGCTGCGCCCCGGCGCGGTTTTGATCGGCGTTTGCGCCGAGACGGCGCAACTCGTGCTGACCAAGCGCTCGATGCACCTCAAGCACCATCCAGGACAGGTCGCGCTGCCGGGAGGCAAGGTTGATCCGACCGATGCCGATGCGATCGCCGCGGCACTGCGTGAGGCCGAGGAAGAAGTGGCGCTGCCACGCGGTCAGGTCGAGGTTCTCGGAACACTTGCCGCGCACGAGACCGTAACCTCATTCATGATCACGCCGGTGATCGGCGTGTTTCACGGCCGGCCAGAGTTGAGGCCCGAACCGGGTGAGGTGGATGAAATCTTTTATGTGCCGCTGGCCCATGTAACCGACCCTGCGAATTTTCGCATCGAGGGGCGGATGTGGCAGGGCCGCCGCCGGTACTATTTCACCGTTCCCTATGGTCCCTATTACATCTGGGGGGCGACCGCCCGGATCCTGCGCGGGCTTGCGGAAAGGATGAGGGCATGATGCGGATCTCGCCGGAATGGCTATCCTCCGCGCCCGCCCGCGCGGTTTGTGCGGCGTTGGAGGGTGGCGGGCATCAGGCGTGGTTTGTCGGTGGCTGCGTGCGGAACGCGCTTTTGGGAGAAGAGGCGGCCGATCTCGACATCACGACCGACGCGCGGCCCGAGCGGGTGATCGAGCTGGTCGAGGCGGCGGGCTTGCGGGCTGTGCCAACCGGGATCGAGCATGGAACAGTGACGGTCGTCGCCGAAGGACGCGGCTTTGAGGTCACAACCTTTCGGCGGGACGTCGAGACGGATGGCCGCCGCGCGGTTGTCGCGTTTTCTGACAGCATGGAAGAAGACGCCGCCCGACGCGACTTCACGATGAACGCGCTCTATTGCGGGCTCGACGGGATCGTCGTCGATCCGGTTGGGCAGGGGCTTGCCGATCTGGCCGCGCTGCGCGTGCGGTTTATCGGCGATGCCGAGGAGCGCATCCGCGAGGATTATCTCCGCATTCTGCGCTTTTTCCGGTTTCATGCTTGGTATGGCGGGGATGGGATTGATCCCGAGGGGCTTGCCGCTTGCGCCGCGCTGGCCGAGGGAATCGAAGGGCTGTCGCGCGAAAGGATCGGCCACGAGATCATGAAGCTTCTCGCCGCGCCCGATCCGGCGCCTGCCGTCGCCTCTATGGCTGCGAGCGGGGTCTTGATGCGGGTCTTGCCGGGGGCCAATGCGGCACTTCTGGCACCACTGGTTCACCTTGAGGGGCATGCGGGCGAGGCGCCCGATCCGGTGCTGCGCCTTGCCGCGCTGGGCGGGCATGAGGGCGGGCAGCCGCTTAGGCTGTCGAAGCCGGAAATGCGGGCTCTGGAAGCCCTAGCCCGATCTGTCGAAGAGGGAAAAGGCGCCGCCGAACTTGGCTATCGCCTTGGCCGCGAGATGGCGCGCAAGGCGCTCCTCTTGCGAGGGGCGGTGATGGGCGCGGCACCAGCGGAGACAGACTTCGCGGCCATCGAGGCGGGCGCGAAGGCCACCTGTCCGGTCAGCGCCAAGGATTTCATGCCCGCGCTCGAAGGCGCCGCGCTGGGCCAGGCCCTGGCCGAGGCCGAGGCGCGGTGGATCGCTTCGGGCTTTGCCCTCACACGCGAAAATCTTCTGTCCTGATCGAGACCTGTCCTGTTTCCCTCGCCGGCAAAGCGGGCTATATCGCCGGGACAAGGAACAGAGGCATTCATGTTTCGCTTTTTCGAGGGCCTCGTCGACCCCTACGTCCCGTACGAGGAAACCGACACCCCGCCGCAGCGGCTCTGGCCGTTCATGCGCCAGTATACCCAGCCTTTCAAAAAGGTTTTCTGGGCTGCCGGGGTCATGTCGATCCTCGGTGCCGTCGTTGAAATATGGCTCCTGTCCTACATGGGCCGGCTTGTCGACATGCTTACGGAAACCGGGGTCAAAGAGGTCTGGAATGCCCACGGCTTCGAACTCTTGCTCGTCGCCCTGTTCATCTTGATGGCGCGGCCGCTGATCTACGGCACACAGGTCGCGCTTCTGAACAACACGATCATCCCCAACTTTGGCACGATCGTGCGCTGGCGCGCGCACCGGCACGTTTTGCGCCAGTCGGTCGGCTGGTTCGAGAACGATTTCGCGGGACGCATCGCCAACCGGATCATGCAAACCCCGCCCGCCGCGGGCGACGTTGTGTTTCAGGTCTTTGATGCCGTCACATTCTCGATCGCCTATCTCGGCGGCGCGATGTTCATCCTTGCCGGGGCCGATCCTCGGCTCGTCGTCCCCATGTCGATCTGGTTCATCCTCTATGCCCTCCTCGTGCGCTGGACCGTCAAACGGATCGGCCCCGCTTCGACCGCGTCGTCCGATGCGCGCTCTGCCGTGACTGGGCGGGTTGTCGATAGCTATACCAACATCCACTCGGTCAAGATGTTCGCCCATCATGACAGCGAGGTGGACTATGCCTATGAGGCCATCGAAGAGGCGCGGCGCACGTTCAAGGTCGAGATGCGCTATTACACGATGATGGATCTCGCGCTGGTGACGCTTAACGGCTTCCTGATCGTGTCGGTCGTTGGTTGGGCCATCTGGCTTTGGAGTGCGAGCCTCGCCTCCATCGGCGTTGTCGCCGTGGCAACGGCGCTCACGCTGCGGCTCAACGGCATGTCGAGCTGGATCATGTTCGCGATCTCCAACCTCTTCCGCAACCTTGGCGTGATCGTCGAGGGCATGGGCACGATTGCCCAGCCGGTGACTCTGACCGACGTTCCGAATGCCAAGCCGCTTCAGCTGGGGCCGGGCAGGATCGAGATTGTCGATCTCAGCCACCACTATGGCAAGAAGCAAGGCGGCCTCGACAAGATCAGTCTGACGATCAACCCCGGCGAAAAGGTCGGACTTGTCGGTCGGTCGGGTGCAGGCAAGACGACTCTGGTGAAGCTTCTCTTGCGGTTTTACGATGCCGAAGATGGCAAGATCCTGATCGACGGACAGGACATCGCAGGCGTGACGCAGGACAGCCTGCGCCTCAGGATCGGCATGGTTCAGCAAGACAGCGCGCTTTTGCACCGTTCGGTTCGCGAAAACATTCTTTACGGAAACCCCGGCGCGACCGAGGACGAAATGATTGCGGCGGCCAAGAAGGCCGAAGCGCATGACTTCATTCTGCGGCTCGAGGATTCAAGGGGCAACAAGGGCTATGCCGCGCGAGTGGGCGAACGGGGGGTCAAGCTCTCGGGGGGCCAGCGTCAGCGCGTGGCCCTTGCCCGCGTGATCCTCAAGGATGCGCCGATCCTCTTGCTTGATGAAGCGACCAGCGCGCTTGATTCCGAGGTCGAGGCGGCGATCCAGTCGACCCTCTACGGCATGATGGAGGGCAAGACCGTGATCGCCATCGCGCACCGCCTGTCGACCATCGCGCAGATGGACCGGATCGTGGTCATGGATCAGGGTCGGGTGATCGAAGACGGCAGCCATGAGGCGCTGCTTGCCGAGAACGGGATCTACGCCCGCCTTTGGAAGCGTCAGTCGGGCGGGTTCCTCGCTGATGAGCTTGAGGAAGAGGAGGCGGCGGAATGAGCGTGCAGGAAATCGCCAAAGGTCCGCGCTGGATGCAGTGGATGTCGAAGCTGTTGCCAGCATTCGACGACGTGCGGATGAGCCCGCCGCCGGAAACCCTGGCCCGTTTCATGGTTTGGGCCTTGTCCGGAACATGGTGGGTCTTGCTGGTGGCCGGGATCGTGTCGGCCGCAGCCGGCACGGCCGAGGTGATTGCAGCCTTCCTTCTGGGTCAGGTCATCGACGCGGCCATCGCGCACGGAACAGTCGGGCTTTTCGCGGCCTACGGCTGGTTTTTCGCGGCCATCGCGGCCTTCATGGTTCTTGTCCGGCCCTTCCTGTTCGGGATGTCGGCGGCGTTTCAGGCCGTGGTTCTCAATCCCAATCTCAACGTTCTGATCCTCTCGCGCCTGCACCGCTGGACGCTTGGTCAGGACGTGACCTTTTTCGACAATGATTTCGCGGGCCGTATCGCACAAAAGCAGATGCAGGCCGCGCGGGCGCTGACCGAGGCGACCGTCGAGACGATCAACACCATCGTTTTTGCGTTGTCGTCGATTATCTCGACCGGCCTTCTGGTTCTGGCGATCGACTGGCGCGTCGGGGCTGTTCTTGGCGTCTGGCTCGTCGGCTATTTGCTGTTCATAAGCCACTACCTGCCGCGCATTCGCGCCAAGGCCGAAAGCCGCGCCGCCGCGCGGGCGCGGGTGACGGGGCAGGTTGTCGACACGATCACCAACATCAAGACGGTCAAGCTTTTCGCCCATGCAGACCACGAAGATCAGGCCGCCATTGGCGCGATGGATCGCTATCGCGACCGGACGCTGGCCTTCGGGTTTGTCTCGACCAGCTTCCGGTTCGAGTTGATGGTAATCGCGGGCCTCTTGCCGCTGCTTCTGGTTGGCACGACGTTGTGGCTTTGGTCGCAGGGGATAACGACACCTGGCGAAATTGCCACCGCCGGCGCTGTAAGCCTGCGGATCGCGCAAATGTCGGGCTGGGTCAGCTTCACGCTCATGGGGATCTACGCCAACATCGGCGAGGTTGAAGACGGGATGCGGACACTCACGCCGCGCTATCGCCTGACCAATGCCGAGAGTGCGATCGACCTTCCGCCATCGCGCGAGATCCGGTTTGAGAATGTAGGCTTTGCCTACGGGCGCGAGAGCGGCGGGGTCGACGGGATCAACCTGATCATCCGTCCCGGCGAGAAAATCGGCATTGTCGGCGCATCCGGCGCGGGCAAATCGACCCTCGTCGCCCTTCTCCTGCGGCTTTACGACGCCGAGAGGGGCGCGGTTGTGGTGGGTGGCCGCGATGTGCGCGGGGTCACGCAGGAGAGCCTGCGCCGCAACATCGGCATGGTCACGCAAGAGACCGCGATGTTCAACCGGACCGCGCGCGACAACATCCGATATGGTCGGCCGGACGCCGACGAAGACGCGGTGATCAACGCCGCCAAGCGCGCCGAGGCGCACGATTTCATCCTCGGCCTCGTCGATCACAAGGGGCGGCAGGGCTATGACGCCTTCCTTGGCGAGCGGGGCGTCAAGCTTTCGGGTGGCCAGCGCCAGCGGATCGCTTTGGCCCGCGCGATGATCAAGGACGCGCCGATCCTCGTTCTTGACGAAGCGACCAGCGCGCTCGATTCCGAGGTCGAGGCGGCGATCCAGTCGGCCTTGGAAGAGGCGATGAAGGGCAAGACGGTTCTCGCCATCGCGCACCGGCTTTCGACCATCGCGCGGATGGACAGGATCGTCGTTCTTGAGGCCGGCAAGATCGCAGAAGAGGGCTCGCACGACGAGCTTCTCGCCAAGGACGGCCTTTACGCCCGCTATTGGAATCGCCAGTCGGGCGGGTTCCTTGGTGTTCCGGAAGAGGTTGCCGAGGCGTGACGACCCGCGTTGAGCATCTGACCCATCAGGGCCTTGGCCACACCGCCGAGGGCCAGTTCGTGCCCCGTGTCCTGCCGGGGGAAGAGATCGAGCTTCTCGAGGAGGGGTCCGCGCGAATCCTGACACCCTCGGCGGATCGTGTCGCGCCGCCGTGCCGCCATTTCAAGAGCTGCGGAGGCTGTGCGATGCAGCACGCAAGCGATGAGTTTGTCGCTGGATGGAAGGTCCAGACCGTCGTCCGCGCGCTTGCCGCGCAAGGGATAGACGCGCCGGCGCCTGCGATCGAAACATCCCCGCCCGCCGCCCGCCGCCGCGCCAAACCTTCGGGCCGCCGCACCAAGAAAGGGACGCTCGTAGGCTTTCATGGCCGCGGCTCGGATGTCTTGGTCGAGGTGCCGGAGTGCAAGCTTCTGTCGCCCGCTTTGATGGCGACCCTTCCTGCGCTGCACGACCTCACCGCGATTGCGGCGTCGCGCAAGGGCGAGATCGGCCTGACCGTCACGGCGAGCCTGTCTGGCCCCGACATCCAGATCGATACCGACAAGGAACTGACCGGAGAGCTTCGGATTGAGCTTGCGATGCTTGCCCAGCGCCACAAGATCGCCCGCCTCGTCTGGCAGGACGAACAGGTCGTGATGATCGAGCCGCCGCATCAGCGGTTTGGCAGGGCGTTGGTCGTGCCGCCAGCAGGGGCCTTCTTGCAGGCGACGGCTGAAGGGGAAGCCGCGCTGTTGAAAGCCGTCAAGGCGGCTGTTCAGGGACGCGCGCGGATTGTTGATCTTTTCTCGGGCTGCGGCACCTTCGCCTTGCCACTGGCCGAAACTTCCGAAATCCATGCCGTCGAGGGCGAAAAGGCGATGGTCGAGGCGCTTGATCGCGGCTGGCGCGAGGCGCAGGGGCTCAAGCGGGTCACCACCGAGGCGCGCGATCTGTTTCGCAGGCCGCTCTTGCCGGAAGAACTGTCAAAGTTTGACGCTGTCGTCATAGATCCGCCCCGCGCTGGCGCCGAGGCGCAAGTGGCCGAGATCGCGGCCTCGACGGTGCCTCTCGTGGCGATGGTGTCGTGCAACCCGGTGACATTCGCTCGGGACGCGAAAGCCCTGATCGCCGCCGGTTTCAGGATCGAATCGCTTGTGGTTGTCGACCAGTTTCGCTGGAGCAACCACATCGAGGTTGCCGCCAAGTTGGTTCGATAAGGCCCCGCGAAACTGTTACTGGCCTCAGGGGCGAATCTGCTATAATCTGCGGCAAATGGCGCGCAAAGCGCACGAGTAGGCAGGATGCGGAATCTTATTATCGGACTTCTCGCGGCGGTCATGCTGGCGGTGGGCGCGCTTTCGGCTGCGCCCAAGTTGCCCGTGTATGAAGGCCCGCAGATCACCGCGATCGTCGTGCACAAGGCGACGCGCAGGATGTTTCTGGTGGCGGGTGAGGCCATCGTTCGTGCCTATGATATTGACCTTGGCTTTGCGCCCGAGGGCCACAAGGCTTTTGAAGGCGATGGCAAGACGCCCGAAGGCGCCTATCGGATCTTCTGGAAGAACGAAAACAGCGAATATCACCTGTCGCTTGGCATCTCTTATCCAAATACGCGAGACAGGGCTGCCGCCGCTGCGCTGGGCAAATCACCGGGCGGAGATATTTTCATCCACGGCACGCCGAACGGAAAGCTGCGCGCCAAGGATTGGACCTATGGCTGCATCGCCGTCACGAACAGCGAGGTTGAAGAGATCTTCGCCATGGTCGAGACCGGTACACCGATCTTCATCCACCCCTAGCGGCCCGTCACCAGCGTCCACCAGATCTTGCCGGCAGGCTCTTGATACCAGGCAAAGCCGATCACGGTGACCGACGGATCAAGGACCACGGATCGCGTATCCTCTTGCTGCATCCATGCCGCGAGCGTTTGCAGTTCGGTCTCGTAGGTCTCGGAAATGTTCTCGCCCATGATGCGTCCGGGAAAACCGACGCGGCGGGCGCGTTCGAGCGGGGATGAGCCGTCAGACCCGAAATGCCAGGGCCGGTTCTGGATCGCCATGTCGCGCGAATGGGTTGCGGCGGCTGCGTTGAGCTGGGCGTTGTAGGCGACGGCCGCCACGCCAGCCGCTTTCCGCAACGCGTTCATGCCGTCGAGAAAGTGAAACATCACCGGATCTTGGCCGTCTGGCGCTATACGATAGATCTGAGGAAGCGGCAGGCCGTCGGGGCCGATTTTGGCCCGAGTTGTGGGCGCGCAGGCGGCGACGGTGGCCGAAAGCAGAGCCAAAAGTGCAGCGCGGCGGTTCATCGGGGCCTCCTCAAGGTTTCCGCGTCTGATTAGCCTGTCCGCTTCGGCACATCAAACCCGGAAAGCACATGTCACGCCGGATTGAATTGCGCCTGCCGTCGGTTCTCAACTATGAGGCGGCATACAGAGACGCTGGCCAGACCCAGGAGCAGAGCAGATGTCGGATCATACCACCCGCACCTTTGGGCGCCGCGCCTTCGTGGCCGGCCTTGCCGCAACAGCGGCAAGCGGAGCGATGGCGCAGTCAGAGGGCACGACCGAGATCGAGCGCGAGATATCGCAGACCCTCACCCACAATATTTCGAGCTTTCGGTCGCTCGACTGGCAGCCCTATTTCAGCAGCCTGCGGAACGGGGCGATTTTGGTCGATATCACCTCGCGCGCACTGCACTACTGGTCGCAAGACGCAACGATCTACAAACTTTATCCGACCAGCGTCCCGCTCACCGACGATCTGACGCGGAAGGGGCGCACGGAGGTTGTTCAAAAGGTCGTGAACCCGACCTGGAGGCCGACGCCCTCGATGCGCGAGCGCAATCCCGAGTGGCCGGCAGTGATCCCGGGCGGCGATCCGACCAACCCTCTTGGCCCGCTGGCGCTCTATCTGTCTTGGCAGTATTACCGGATTCACGGCACGCATGACACGCGCAAGATAGGTAGGCGGTCGTCAAACGGCTGCGTTGGCCTTTACAACGAGCACATCACAGAGCTCTTTTCGCTGGCCAAGGTTGGCACGCAAGTGTTGCTTATTTGACGAATTTTTGCTGATCTGGGGGTGTTTGCCGATCTGGGGACTTGGCAAATCGCTAATTATTCTGCTTAGAGATAAGCACGAGGTATGTCTTGGGTGCCCGCTGCCATCCTCTTACAAAAAAGGTGGTGGGCGAAAACTGGAGAAATGTAATGAAAAAAATCGTTGTCGTCGCCGTTGCTCTCGTGGCTGTCGCGTCGGCCGCCTTCGCTGGTGGCATGGCCGAGCCGATCATGGAAATGAGCCCGGTTGTGATCGAAGAAGCCGCTGCCGGTTCGGCGGGCATGGGCATGCTGATCCCGCTGATCCTGATCGCCCTCATCGCCATGGCGCTGATGCCGTCGGCCTAAGTCGGTCAGACAGAGATCTAGGGAGAAGGGCGGCGGAGCAATCTGCCGCCCTTCTTCTTTTCAGGCCCAACCTTGCAAATTGGACTGAATTAGCCCCGCAAGGGCGGCGATATGCGCGTCTTCAGCATTGAGGCAGGGGATATAGGTGAAATTCTCGCCGCCCGCGTGCTCAAAGCTTTCGCGGATCTCTTCCTGAATTTCCTCGAGCGTCTCGATGCAGTCGGCAGAAAAGGCCGGGGCGATCACGGCGATGTTTTTCACGCCTTTCTGGGCCTGCCGCGCGACTTCCTCGACCGTATAGGGCTTGAGCCATTCCTCGGGGCCGAATTTCGACTGGAAGGTCGACATCAGCTGGTCGTCTGACCAACCGAGCCGCTCCTTGAGGAGCCGCGTCGTCTTTTGGCACTGACAGTGATAAGGATCGCCTTCCTGAAGATAGCGCTCCGGAACGCCGTGATAGGAGCAGACGAGAAGATCGGGCTTCACCTTGGCTGCCTTGTAGGCGCGCTCGACCGAACCGGCAAGCGCGTCGATATAGGCGGCGTCTTCGAAATAGGGCGGGACGATCCTGATTGACGGCTGGCGCTTCTCTTTCATCAGTGCGCGGAAGAACTGGTCATTCGCGGTGGCCCATGTGGCGCCCGCATAGTGAGGATAGAGCGGGAAGAAGAGGATCTTGTCGCATCCGGCGTCAATCATCTCGCGAACTTTCGATTCGGTTGACGGGTTGCCGTAGCGCATACAGAAATCGACAAGAACCTGATCGCCATAGACCGCCTCGAGCGATCTGCGGATCGCGTCGGTTTGGTCGCGTGTGATGGTCAGAAGCGGGCTTTCATTGCGCTCGGTATTCCAGATCGACCGATACGCGGCGCCGGATTTCTGCGGGCGGCGCGAGAGGATGATCCCCTGCAGGATGGGTTGCCATTTCCACGCAGGATAATCGACCACGCGCTTGTCGGAGAGAAACTCGCTCAGATAGCGCCGCATCGGCCAATAGTCGGTCGAATCGGGCGTGCCGAGGTTGGCGATCAGAACGCCGACCTTCGCAGGCCGGATTGCCGGGTGGTCCTTCGGGGCATGGGCCGGGCAAACCGCGGGTGCGCCAGCGACGGCGGGAAACTTGGCGTTGGTCATCGAGCAGGGCCTATTATCGTCATTCTGTCAGTCTGGCATAGAGGATTACGCGGGCGGATCAAACCGGATCATCCGGCAAAGGCGTTTCGGCCGCACCAAGAGCATCGGCCAGCCGTTGGGCGGCACTTCCGGGGCGGAGCGGCTTTTGCTGGCTTTCGTCAGGAGCCCAGCCTGTCAGGAGAATGATCTCGAAAGTCGCAGCGACGCGGTCGTCGCCGTGCGGGAAGCTCTCTGCATAGATGCGGGCCGCCTCGTTCAGAACGGCGCGGCCGGTCGGGTGACGAAGCCTGTTTGCCAGCGCGTTGGTCTCGCCCATGGCCCGCAAATCGCGCATGAGGTGCCAAGGTGTCTCATAAGACACGGTCAGGGTCATGCTGTCGGCGACCGGCAAAGCGAAGCCGGCTCGCTGAAGAAGTCCGCCAAGGTCGCGGATCTCTGCCATCGGCGCGACCCGCGGGGACAGACCGCCGCTGACCCGCGCCTCCGCCTCGGCAAGCGAGGCATGCAGCTCGTGCAGGGTCCGCCCGCCGAAAAGTGCCGCGATCATCAAGCCATCGGGCCGGAGCGCGCGCCGCGCCTGAACAAGTCGCCCAACCGGATCGTTTGCCCAATGCAGCGTCAGCGTATCGAGTACGAGATCATGTGCCACGGGTTCCAGCGACACGGTTTCTGCGTCGATGCACGTGGTCGCCCCCGGAAGGGCGGCGGTCCAGACCTCGGGCCAGCCGGTCACGATGGCCGGGGCCGTAAAGACTTTGTTAACCTCGGCGAGCCTTTCCTCAATCTCGTTCAGGAGGGCCTCGTGCAGAAACAGCGCGGGCCCGCTTGCAAGGCTGCGGGCGCGCTGGCGGTTCCGGGCGAGAGCAGTCTGGTCAGTGAGGATGGGCGGGGTATTCATGGCGAATGTTCTTACGGCTGTGTCAGCAGGAATGCAAAGCGTCGTCGCAGCGCTTTATCCGCCCAAATGCGCCCTTTGCAGCGAACCTACCGAGGCAGACTTTGGGCTTTGCCCAGCTTGCTGGCGCGACACAAGGTTTGTCGAGGGCGCGATATGTGACGCTTGCGGAGTCGGCCTTGCAGGCGAGGCGATCGGCGGAGAGCGCCTTTATTGCGACGATTGCCTCGCGCACGCCAGGCCCTGGCTGCGCGGCAGAGCCGCCTATGCCTATGCCGGTGGGGGCCGCAAGCTGGTCATTGCTTTGAAAAGCGGCGACCGAACCGAGATCGCGCGGGTTGTCGCTCCTTTGATGGCGTGGGCGGCAAGGCCGCTGTTGCGCCCCGAAACCGTTATCGTGCCGATCCCGCTCCATTGGTCGCGCCGGATGCGTCGCCGCTACAACCAGGCCGCGCTTCTGGCTCTGGCGCTGGGCAGGCAGACGGAGAGGCAGGTCTGTCCGGATGCGCTGGTGCGGATGCGCCGAACGCCCCCACTCGATTTCCCAGACCGCAATGAGCGGTTCGCGCTTCTTGAGGATGCCATTGCCGCAAACCCGGTGCGCGCGGGCGAGATTCGGCAGCGGCCCGTTCTTCTTGTTGACGATGTAATGACTTCGGGCGCGACCTTTGGCGCCGCGACGCGGGCCTGCTATGCGGCGGGCGCAAGCGAGGTTTGCATCTTGGCACTAGCGAGAGCGGCAAAAGATGCCTAAATCCCAATGGAACGAAGACAGGGGCTCATGCTGTGCCGAAGATCGAAATCTATACCTCGCATACCTGTGGCTATTGCCATGCCGCCAAGCGACTGCTCGACAAGAAGGGCGCTGCCTACGAGGAAATCAACGTGGCATTCGCCCCCGATCGCCGGCCTGAGATGGTCGAGCGTGCCGGTGGTCGCCGGACCGCTCCGCAGATCTTCATCGACGGCAAGCACGTCGGCGGCTGCGATGATCTTTACGAACTGGATTTCGAAGGCGGGCTCGACAGCCTCCTTGCATCGTGAAAGCCGCGCTGCTTCAGCTCAGTTCGGGGGATGAACCCGCAGAAAACCTGAAGGCCATTCGCGCCATGTTGCGCGAAGCGACGCAGAACGGCGCGGAGTTTGTCCTGACGCCGGAAGTTTCGAATTGTGTCTCGCGAGACCGGGCGCATCAGCGCGAGGTTTTGTCCTTCGAAGAAGACGATCCCACCCTCGCTGGCCTCCGGGCCGAGGCGGCCGCGCTTGGCGTCTGGCTGGTCATAGGCTCGCTGGCGATCAAGACGCATGATGCCGATGGCCGCTTTGCCAACCGCTGTTTTGTGATTGCCCCCGACGGGCAGATTGCTGCGCGCTATGACAAGATCCACATGTTCGATGTCGATGTGACAGCGACCGAGACATTCCGCGAATCCGCAGGTTTTCGCCCCGGGGATCGCGCGGCCGTTGTCGAGACGCCATTCGGCAAGATTGGCCTCTCGATCTGCTACGATATCCGCTTTGCCCATCTCTACCGCAGGCTGGCCAAGGCGGGAGCAGAGATCTTGCTTGTCCCGGCAGCCTTCTCGCCCGTGACGGGCGAGGCGCATTGGGAGCCGCTCTTGCGCGCTCGCGCCATCGAAAACGGCTGTTTTGTTCTGGCTGCGGCGCAGACCGGCAACCATCCGATCCGCACCGGCAAGCCACGTGTGACGCATGGCCACAGCATGGCGATCGGCCCTTGGGGGAACGTCATGGTTGACGCAGGGGCCGAAACCGGCATCGTCTACGTCGATATCGATCTTGATGAAGTTGCCCGCGCAAGGGGGCGTGTTCCCTCGCTTGACCACGACAGACCTTTTGAAGGCCCTTGATGAATTCTCCCGTCAACAGTCTTGCCGTTTCGCTGTTCAGCGAGATCCTGATCGTTGATCAGCTTGCCCGCATGAATGTTGCCAAGGCTCTCCCGAAGGGGATGGAGTTGTCGCATTTCTCGGTGCTCAATCACCTTGCCCATGTGGGTGGGGAAAAGACACCAGCGCAACTGGCCCGCACCTTTCACCTCACGCGCGGGGCGATGACCAACACGCTGGGCAAGCTTGAATGGGCCGGCTGGGTTCATATCCGCCCCGATTGGGAAGATGCGCGGCGCAAACTGGTGGCGATAAGCCCGGCTGGGATTGCTGCGCGCGATGCTGCCTTGGCCGCGATTACGCCGGTGATTGCCGAAGTGGTCGTGCAGGTCGGCGCCGAAAAGGTGCGCCAAGCGCTGCCGGTGTTGCGCGAAATGCGCAAACGGCTCCTTGAGGCTGAAACCTAGGCCGCAGGGCGCAGCGAAGCCGTGACGTAGTTCACCGAAAGATCGCGGTCCGAAAGCTTCCAATCCCAAAGGATAGGGTTGAACTGAAACCCTTTGCGATCGACAGGATCAAATCCAGCCCGTCGCATCAGATCGAAAAGCTCTTCTGGCGTGATGAATTTGGACCACTCGTGGGTGCCTTTCGGCAGCCACCGCATGACATATTCCGCCCCGAGGATCGCCATGGCGAAACTTTTGGGGTTGCGGTTGATGGTCGAGCAGATGTGCAGCCCGCCGGGGCGCAGCAAATCGTGCACCGCTTCGAGATAGCCGAGCGGGTCGGCGACGTGTTCGATCACTTCCATGTTGAGCACCACGTCGAATTGCTCGCCCGATTCGGCAAGGGCCTCGGCGGTGGTGTGGCGATAGTCGATCTCAAGCCCTGACTGCTCGGCGTGAAGCCGTGCGACGGGAATATTCCGCTCGGCGGCATCGGCGCCGATCACTGTCGCGCCAAGGCGGGCCATGGGTTCACACAAAAGCCCGCCGCCGCAGCCGATATCGAGAAGGCGCAGGCCTTCGAAGGGCTTGTCGGCCGCAAGGTCGCGGCCGAATTCGGCCGCGACCTGGCGGGTGATGTAATCGAGCCGGCAGGGATTGAGCATATGCAGCGGCTTGAACTTGCCATTCAGATCCCACCATTCGGCGGCCATCGCCTCGAATTTGGCGATTTCTGCGGGGTCGACGGTGTTTTGTGCGGAAGCGGTCACTGCGGGTCTCGGGGTCATGGCAAGTCGTCTCACCTGACTATATAGTTCGGGCATGGACAAGGTCTTGGGCAAAATAAGCGCCGCCGCGCACCTATATCCGCCGATCGACCCCTTCGATCAGCGGATGCTGGATGTGGGCGATGGGCATCGGGTCTATGTTGAACAATGCGGCAACCCCGACGGCATCCCGGCGCTGGTTCTTCATGGCGGGCCGGGAGGGGGGTGCAGCCCGGCGATGCGGCGGTTCTTCGATCCCGAACGGTATCGCGTCATTCTGTTCGATCAGCGCGGCTGCGGCCGTTCAAGGCCGAGCGGGTCGGTCGAGGCCAACACGACCTGGCATCTGGTTGACGATATCGAGCTGATCCGCAAGGCCCTGGGGATCGACACGCTCGTGCTTTTTGGCGGAAGTTGGGGTGCGGCGCTTGCTTTGATCTATGCGCAAACGCATCCCGATCGTGTCAGGGCGATGATCCTGCGCGGCATATTCCTGATGACCCGGCCCGAGCTTGATTGGTTCTACGGCGGCGGCGCGGGGAAATTCTGGCCCGAACAGTGGCGACACTTTTCCTCGATCGTTCCGCCCGAAGAGCAGGCAGACTTGATTGGCGCCTATAACAAGCGTCTCTTTGGAGAGGATAGCCTGACGGCAACGCGGTTTGCCCGCGCCTGGACCCGCTGGGAAAACGCGCTGGCCTCGTTCGAGGCGGATGGCGCGGTGGGAGACAGCCCGGTCGATTTCGCGCGGATCTTTGCGCGGCTCGAAAACCACTATTTCGCCAATGACGGTTTTCTGGATGAACGAAGCCAGATCCTTGCCAATATGGGCAAGATCTCGGCCATTCCCGGCGTGATCGTGCAGGGCCGCTACGACATGATTTGTCCGCCCGAGTCGGCCCATCGAATCGCCCGACTATGGCCGGCGGCCCGCCTTAGGATGGTTCCTTTCGCAGGGCACGCCCTTTCAGAACCGGGAATTTGTAAAGAATTGGTGGCCGCGACGGATCATTGTGCATTGATCGGCAACAATCAGACGGCCTTGCCCGACGAGGGCCGCAATTAAGCGCGATTTTGGCCGAAAGATTATACTGTTCTGGCCGAGAACTACTTTGAAAGAGGGGACACGAATAACTTTCTCGATCCATAATGCCCGCAAGCTTGCCCGCGGCGCCATCGTTGTGGCGACCGCCGTTGCGCTTGCCGGGCCGGCGGTGGCGGCCAAGGGCGGCAACGGCAATGCCAATGGCAACAGAGCGAACGCGCAGTCGCAGAACGCCGAGAAAGGCAACAACGGCCGCGGCGCGATTGCGTCCGAGCTCAAAGGTCTCAACGCCGCCCATGCCAATATCAGCGGCATGATGAACGCCGATCCCGATAGCCAGGTCGGCCAGATCTATGCCTATCAGCAGGCAATCGTCGCAGCCAAAGAGGCGGGCGGCGATCTCGACTACTGGGGTAACCTCTACGAGGAATTGGGGGAAACAGACGCGAATTCCTACGGCGCTGACGCCTACACCACTGCGCTCCTCGATCAAGCCACAATCGTCGAATACTACGAGGCCATGATCCTCGGCCTTGGCGAAGGCGAGACTCTTTCCACAGAAGATCAGGCTGCCTATGACGCGGCGCTCGCCGAGGTAACGCGCCTGAGCAGCCTGAGCGAAGAAGATTATGCGGCCGAGTTTGGCGGCCTTTACGACGCGGCTCTTCAGGAGGCGGAAACTTACTACTCGGCCACCCTGATCACCGATGGCCTCAGCGAAGATGCTCTCAACGAATTCCTGCGCCTTCTCGGCCTTCTCGAATAAATCCCCTCAAGGGGCAGGGCCGTGTCGTCTTGCCCCTTGCATCACCGGGATCACCCGCGTATATGCTCCTTGAAAGCGGCGCCTTGGCCTCCACCCCCAAGGTTCCACCGGGAAACACCAACGGGCCGCGCGCCCGTTTTTTTGTGCTTGAAGAGACCATGACCGATCTTATCGCCAAGGCGGCACTCGACCGCCGCATCGCCGAAATCGTCGGCCCCGTGATCGAGGATCTGGGGTTCGAGCTGGTGCGCGTGCGGCTTATGACGGGCAAGGAATCGACGCTTCAGATCATGGCGCAGAGGCCCGACGGGACGATCGAGGTTGACGACTGCGGCGAGATCAGCACCGCCGTTTCCGCCGTTCTGGATGTCGAGGATCCGATCGTCGAGGCCTACACGCTCGAAGTGTCGAGCCCGGGCATCGACCGGCCGCTGACGCGGCTCAAGGATTTCGATCAGTGGGCCGGCTATGTCGCCAAGATCGAGACGACCGAGCTGATCGACGGCCGTCGCCGGTTCAAAGGAACGCTGGCGGGCACCGAGGGCGACGAGGTTTTGATCACGCTCGACGATCAGGCCGAAGAGATCACGATCGGGCTCAGGTTTGATTGGCTTTCGGATGCCAAGCTTGTGCTGACGGACGAATTGATCCGCGAGGTTTTGCGCGGACGGAAGGATGCGGGCCAGATTGACGAGGCCCAGTTTGACGAAGTTGAGACCATCATCGATGGGGACGAGGAGTAAACCAAATGGCAATCACTTCAGCTAACCAGCTTGAGCTTCTGCAAACGGCCGAGGCTGTCGCGCGCGAAAAGATGATCGACCCCGGCCTTGTGGTCGAGGCGATGGAAGAGTCGCTCGCCCGCGCCGCCAAGAGCCGCTACGGCGCCGAGATGGACATCCGTGTGTCGATCGATCGCAAGACCGGCAAGGCGACATTTACCCGCGTACGCACCGTTGTCGAAGATGATGCGGTCGAGAATTATCAGGCCGAAATGACCGTCGATCAGGCCAAGCTGTATATGGAAAACCCGAGCGTCGGTGACACCTTCGTCGAAGAGGTTCCTCCGGTCGAGCTGGGCCGGATTGCCGCCCAGTCGGCCAAGCAGGTGATCCTCCAGAAGGTCCGCGAGGCCGAGCGCGACCGTCAGTACGAAGAATTCAAGGACCGTGCCGGCACGATCATCAACGCGCAGGTCAAGCGCGAAGAGTATGGCAACGTCATCGTCGATGTGGGGGCCGGTGAAGCCGTCCTGCGCCGCAACGAGAAGATTGGCCGCGAAGCCTATCGCCCCGGCGACCGCATCCGCTGCTATATCAAGGAAGTGCGCCGCGAGCCGCGTGGCCCGCAGATCTTCCTGTCGCGAACCGCGCCTGAATTCATGGCCGAACTCTTCAAGATGGAAGTGCCGGAAATTTACGAAGGCATCATCGAGATCAAGGCCGTCGCCCGCGATCCGGGCAGCCGCGCCAAGATCGCCGTTGTCTCCTATGACAACTCGATCGACCCCGTGGGTGCCTGCGTTGGTATGCGTGGCAGCCGGGTTCAGGCCGTGGTCAACGAGCTTCAGGGCGAGAAGATCGACATCATTCCGTGGAACGAGAATATCCCGACCTTCCTTGTCAACGCGCTTCAACCGGCCGAGGTTTCCAAGGTCGTTCTCGACGAAGAGGCCGGCAAGATCGAGGTTGTGGTGCCCGAAGAGCAGCTTTCGCTGGCCATCGGTCGTCGCGGCCAGAACGTGCGCCTTGCCTCGCAGTTGACCGGCCTCGACATCGACATCATGACCGAGGAAGAAGAATCCAAGCGCCGTCAGGCCGAGTTTGAGGGCCGCACCAAGCTCTTCATGGAAACCCTCGACCTCGACGAATTCTTTGCCCAGCTGCTGGTGGCCGAAGGCTTCACCAACCTCGAAGAGGTCGCCTATGTCGACGTTGACGAGCTTTTGGTAATCGACGGTGTCGACGAAGGCACTGCCGGAGAGCTTCAGGCTCGCGCCCGCGACTACCTCGAAGCCCAGAACAAGAAGGCGCTCGAGCACGCGATCGAGCTTGGCGCCCAGGAGAGCCTGATCAACTACGAGGGTCTGACCCCGCAGATGGTCGAGGCTCTGGCCGAAGACGGCGTTCTGACGCTCGAAGATTTCGCCACCTGCGCCGACTGGGAACTGGCCGGTGGCTGGACCACGGTGAAGGGCGAGCGCGTCAAGGACGACGGCGTTCTCGAGAGGTTCGACGTCAGCCTCGAAGAAGCTCAGGACATGATCATGAGCGCCCGCGTTATGCTGGGCTGGGTTGATCCTGCCGACCTCGCCGCCGACGGCGAGGAAGAATCAGAAGACGACGAAGCCTGAGGAAGGCGAAGGAACGCGCGATGACACGCGGTGGCCGCGATAATAGCAGCGATGAGGCCGAGCGCCGGTGCATAGTCACCGGCGAGGCCAAGCCGAAGGAGGGACTGATCCGCTTCGTGGTCGGTCCTGACGGCGTCGTTGTGCCGGATGTGCTGGGCAAGCTGCCGGGCCGCGGGATGTGGGTCACTGCCGATCGTGCGATCCTCGAGAAAGCCGGCAAGGGCCAGTTTTCCCGTTCGGCCAAGACGCCGGTGACTGTTCCCGATGGTCTGGCCGACGAGGTCGAGCGGCAGATTGCCCGCCGCGTCATCGATCTGATCGCCATGGCGCGGAAAGCCGGGATCGCGGTGTGCGGTTTCGAAAAGGTCAAAAGCTGGCTTGCAGGCAACGAGCGCGTCCGCGTTCTTCTGCAAGCTGACGACGGTTCGACGCGTGGCAAGGCCAAGCTCTGGACCCCTGAGGGCGCTCGATATTTCGACTGTCTGACCGCTCAGGAATTGGGTTTGGCATTTGGTCGCCAAAGTGTGATACATGGCGCGCTCGCGACTGGCGGACTCAGCGACCGTGTTGTAGAGGAAGCCGCAAAGCTTAAGGGCTTGCGTGCAAACGACGGTGGCGATCCTGCTGCCGGAAAGGAAAAAGTAGCTAGATGACCGATAACGACGGCAAGAAGACCCTGGGTCTCGGCGGCTCCCGTCCGGGGAACGTGAAGCAAAGCTTCAGCCATGGCCGGACCAAGAACGTCGTGGTGGAAACCAAGCGCAAGCGCGTTGTGGTTCCCAAGCCCGGTGCTGCGGCCAAGCCCGCAGGCACCTCGGCTGCGCCTTTGGCGAGCGATCCGTCCAAGCGCCCGGCGGGCATCTCGGACGCCGAGCTTGAGCGCCGGATGAAGGCGCTGGCTCTCGCAAAGGCGCGGGAATCGGAAGATGCCGCGCAACGCGAGACCGATGAACGCGAGCGCGCCGAAGAGCGCGAGCGCCGGCGCGCCGAGGTCGAGACCAAAGAGCGCGAAGATCGCGAGCGCGAAGAAAAAGCCCGCGCCAAGGCCGATGAAGAAGAGCGCAAGCGGATCAAGGCAGAAGTGGCCACCCGCGGCGCGGCGAAAAAGGTTGCCGGCGAAGGCGAGGCTGTTGAAGCACGTGCGCCCTCGGCGCCGCGCAAGCCCGATCGTGAACGCGAAGCCCGTGAAAAGGCTGTCAAGGTCAAGCCGGGTCGGGATGACGACGGCCGCCGTGGTGGCAAACTGACCCTGAATCAGGCGCTTACCGGTGGTGAGGGCGGGCGTCAGCGGTCGATGGCTGCAATGAAGCGCAAGCAAGAGCGCGCGCGCCAGAAAGCCATGGGCGGGATGCAGGAGCGCGAAAAGATCGTGCGCGATGTGCAGATCCCAGAAGCGATCATGGTTTCGGAGCTGGCCAACCGCATGGCCGAGCGCGTGGCCGACGTCGTTAAGGCGCTTATGCAAAATGGCATCATGGCAACCCAGAACCAGGCTATCGACGCCGATACCGCCGAGCTTATCGTCGAGGAATTCGGCCACCGTGTCCTGCGTGTGTCGGATGCCGACGTCGAGCAGGTTATCGATTCTGTCGAGGACAAGGCCGAAGACCTGCGTCCTCGCCCGCCGATTGTCACGGTCATGGGTCACGTCGACCACGGCAAGACCTCGCTTCTCGACGCAATCCGCAAGACCAAGGTTGTCTCCGGCGAAGCAGGCGGCATCACCCAGCACATCGGCGCCTATCAGGTCACGACTGACAGCGGCTCCGTTCTGACGTTCCTTGATACACCCGGCCACGCCGCCTTTACGTCGATGCGTGCCCGTGGCGCGCAGGTAACGGATATCGTGGTTCTGGTGGTTGCTGCCGACGATGCTGTGATGCCGCAGACCGTCGAAGCGATCAATCACGCCAAGGCTGCCAAGGTCCCGATGATTGTTGCCATCAACAAGTGCGACAAGCCCTCGGCCAATCCGCAAAAGGTCCGCACGGATCTTTTGCATCACGAGGTTGTGGTCGAGGAAATGGGCGGCGACGTGCAGACTGTCGAGGTCTCGGCGCTGACCGGCAAGGGCCTTGATACGCTTCTCGAAGCCATTGCTCTCCAGTCAGAGATCCTCGAGCTCAAGGCCAACCCCGATCGTGCCGCCCAAGGCGCCGTGATCGAAGCCCAACTCGACGTTGGTCGTGGCCCCGTTGCAACCGTTCTTATTCAGCACGGCACCCTCAAGCAGGGCGACATCTTCGTTGTCGGCGAACAGTGGGGCAAGGTGCGGGCGCTGGTCGATGACAAGGGCGAGCGCGTCAAGGAAGCCGGCCCCTCGGTTCCGGTCGAGGTTCTTGGCCTCAACGGTACGCCCGAGGCCGGCGACGTTCTCAACGTTGTCGAGACCGAAGCTCAGGCCCGCGAAATCGCCACCTATCGTGAAAAAGCCGCCAAGGACAAACGCGCTGCCGCTGGTGCCGCGACAACGCTTGATCAACTTATGGCCAAGCACAAGGCCGACCAAAGCGTTTCCGAACTGCCGATTGTGGTGAAGGCCGACGTTCAGGGCTCGTCGGAAGCCATCGTTCAGGCGATGGAGAAGATCGGCAATGACGAGGTTCGCGTTCGTGTGATCCACTCGGGCGTTGGCGCCATCACCGAGACCGATATCGGCCTTGCCGAAGCCTCGGGCTGCCCGGTGATAGGATTCAACGTTCGTGCCAACGCTTCGGCACGCAACAGCGCCAACCAGAAGGGTGTCGAGATCCGCTATTATTCCGTTATCTACGATCTTGTGGACGACGTGAAGAAAGCGGCTTCGGGTCTCCTTTCGGCCGAAGTGCGCGAAAAGTTCATCGGCTACGCGACGATCAAAGAGGTCTTCAAGGTGTCCAACGTCGGCAAGGTTGCCGGTTGTCTGGTTACCGAAGGCGTTGCCCGCCGCTCGGCCGGTGTGCGCCTGCTGCGCGACAACGTGGTGATCCACGAAGGCACGCTCAAGACGCTCAAGCGCTTCAAGGACGAAGTCGCCGAAGTCATCTCTGGTCAGGAATGCGGCATGGCCTTCGAGAACTATGACGATATCCGCCCCGCCGATGTCATCGAGATTTTCGAACGCGAAGAGATCGAGCGGTCGCTCTGATCCGGAAAACAGAAGGCCAGCCGCGAGGCTGGCCTTTTTCCTTCAGGCGGTGCGATCTTGATCAGGCGGCCTTGTTGGCCGGCCTGCCCTCATAGATCTTGTCGTCGACGCGGATCACAATGTTTCCGTTGTCGAGTTGACGAACAAACTGCCCCTGAACAGAGACACAAGTGCCGATAATGATTGTTCTCAGCATACAACTTCCCCCAAAGCGGCATCTGACGTTTCCTGAATCATAGCCGATTTTGGAAACAATAACCAGAATTGCCGAAAACCGTCTCGATATCGAAAGATTTCAGAGCCAATCCCTTAGGATAGGGATTAGGGGAACATCCGCCGGAGGCATGGCGAAATTCTTAAGATCCTGAGCTTTCACCCATTTCAGCGCCTGCCCCTCCCTCGATTGCGGGGTGCCGTTCCAGCGGCGGCAGGCGAAAAGCGGCATCAGAAGATGGAAATCCTCGTAAGCGTGGCTCGCGAAGGTGAGCGGTGCGAGGCAGGATGACCATGTATCGATCCCCAGTTCTTCGTGAAGTTCGCGAATCAGGGCTTCTTCCGGGGTCTCTCCGGCTTCGATCTTGCCGCCAGGAAACTCCCAGAGGCCGGCCATTGATTTGCCCTCAGGGCGCTGCGCAAGCAAGACGCGCCCATCGGGGTCGATGAGCGCGACTGCCGAGACGAGGACGACCTTCCTTGTCACGAGCGATAGTCGGCGTTGATGTCGATGTAGCCGTGCGTCAGATCGCAGGTCCAGACCTTGGCCTTGCCGGCGCCAATTTCTAGATCCACACCGATCACAAGTTCTTGCTGCTTCATATAGGCGCTGGTGGCGTCTTCGGAATAATTCGGTGCGCGCCAGCCGTTCTCGGCCACGACGATATCGCCGAAGCGGATCGACAGGCGGTCGCGGTCGGCCATCGCGCCGGATTTGCCAACGGCCATGACGATGCGGCCCCAGTTGGCGTCTTCTCCGGCAATGGCTGTTTTCACCAAGGGCGAGTTGGCGATGGCAAGGCCCACGGTCTTGGCGTCGGCATCATTCGCCGCGCCGCTGACTTGAATCTCCACAAACTTGGTCGCCCCCTCGCCATCGCGCACGACGAGAAGCGCCAGATCGAGCATCACCTGTTCGAGCGCGGCGGCGAAGGCGGCGTTGTGGGTGGCATCGGCGCCGGATGCGCCGGTCGCGCCAACGATCACTGTGTCGGAAGTCGAGGTGTCGCTGTCGACGGTGATGCAGTTGAAGGTCCGGTCGGCAAAAGCCGAGACCATCGCCTGAAGGGATGCATGGGCAATCTTGGCGTCGGTGAAGATATAGACAAGCATCGTAGCTATGTCGGGGGCAATCATGCCCGAGCCCTTGGCGATGCCGGAAATCGTAACGGCCGTCCCGTCGACGTCGACCACGGCAAACGATCCCTTGGGGAAGGTATCCGTTGTCAGGATCGCCTTGGCGGCGTCGCCGATGCCATCAGCGTTCAGGTTTGCACCAAGTTCGTTCAGCTTGTCGATGATCCGGTCGTGCGGCAGCGGCTCGCCGATCACGCCTGTCGACGAGGTGAAAATGCGGGCCGGATCAATGCCCAGCGCCACGCCCGCCGCCTTTGTGATCGCTTCGACCGAGGCGATGCCGTTGCGGCCGGTGAAGGCGTTGGAATTGCCCGAATTGACCAGGATCGCCGCCTTGCCAGCCGCTGCGCCGCCCGTTTTGGCCTGACAATCGAGAACTGCCGCCGAGCGGGTTGCCGACTTGGTATAGACGCCCGCGATCGCGCTGCCTTCGATCAGCTCGGCCAGCATGACATCGGTGCGGCCCTTGTATTTGATTCCCGCCGCAGCGGTTGCAAAACGCACACCAGCAACTTTGGGCAGATCGGGGAAGGACGCGGGCGCGAGGGGGGAGACTTTGAGCATTGCAGCTACTTCGACAAAAGATCGACGTTCTTGAGAATCGCGGGATCGAACGCGCCGGGCTCTGGCCGCGTGATCGAGGCGCTGGCGGCAAGATCCTCCAATGCTTTGGCAATCGCCTCCTGTTGGATTTGCGCGGCCAGTTCATCGCGCACCTGTTCAAGCGTTGGCGCCGCTTTCTGGCGCTTGTCATTGAGGATGATGACGTGCCAGCCAAACTGGGTTTGAACCGGCTCGGAAACCTGACCGACCTCAAGCGCGATCACAGCCGCCTCAAACTCGGGGACCATCATTCCAACGCCGAACCATCCCAGATCGCCGCCATTCGGGCCGCTTGGGCCGGTTGAAATTTCCCTGGCGGTTTCGGCGAAATCGGCTCCATCACCAAGACGCGCGACAACTGCTTGTGCCTCTTCCAACGTATCAACGAGGATATGCGCGGCGTTGAATTCCTCTTCCAGAGCGGCATCAGCGAAACGCGCGTTGTAGGCAGCCTCAAGCGCCTCGTCGGTGATCGCCTGATTGGTCAGCCTGTCGATCACCTCGGCCGCCATCAGCGAACGTTTTTGCGTGCTGAGAAGAATGGCGATCTGGCTGGTCGGCTCGCTCAATTGACCGGCGAGAAGCTCTTGCTGGACAATCTGATCAAGGACACCTTCCCAAAGGATATCGTCTGGCAGCTGTTGATATTGCGAGGGGAGCTGGGCGCGGGTGACGATCATTTCACCAAGGGTAATCTCGGATCCGTTGACGACCGCGATCACCGTATCACGGCTTGCATCCTGGGCGCTTGCGGCGCCGGACGCGAAAGCAATAAGCCCGGCCGCCAATATTGTTGTAGTTTTCAGCACGTTTTTCCCCTCAGACCGCCCGCGCAACCCGCGCGGCGTTGACACTCCATAACCCGCCCCTTACATCCCACTAAGGCTCCGAGGGGGCCACACAGACCCCTGTTTAGGCTGATGGCCCGGGGCCGACAAGCGACCTCCTCATTCAACGGCAACAACTGGCCCGGCAGAGCGGGCGCGGAGAGAATATGTTGGGCATCGGCACGCTTGCCAAAAAGGTCTTTGGCACCCCGAATGATCGCAAGATCAAGGCAACAAGCCCGATCATCGACAAGATCAATGCGCTCGAACCCGAGTTTCAGGCACTGAGCGACGAGGGGCTTAAGGACAAGACCCACGAACTGGCCGAACGCGCCAAGGGCGGCGAGCCGCTCGACAAGCTCTTGCCCGAAGCCTTTGCAAACTGTCGTGAGGGTGCGCGCCGGGCGCTGGGTCTGCGAGCCTTTGACGTTCAGCTCATGGGTGGCATCTTTCTGCACGAGGGCAACATCAGCGAGATGAAGACCGGCGAGGGCAAGACCCTTGTCGCGACCTTTCCGGCCTATCTCAATGCCCTCACCGGCAAGGGTGTGCACGTCGTCACGGTGAACGACTACCTCGCCCGCCGCGACGCCGAATGGATGGGCAAGGTCTTCGCGGCGCTGGGCATGACCACGGGCGTCGTCTATCCGCAGCAACCCGAGGCCGAGAAGAAGGCGGCCTACGGTTGTGACGTGACATACGCCACGAACAACGAGCTGGGCTTTGACTATCTGCGCGACAACATGAAGTCAGAGCTTGCCCAGATGAACCAGCGCGAGCATCACTATGCCATCGTTGACGAGGTCGACTCGATCCTTGTCGACGAGGCGCGCACGCCGCTCATCATTTCTGGTCCAGCGCAGGACCGCAGCGAGCTCTACAAGACGATCGACAAGATCATCCCCCAGCTTCAGGACAGCCACTTCACGCTCGATGAAAAGACCCGCAACGTGACCTATACCGACGAGGGCAACGATTTCCTCGAGGAGATACTGTCAGCCGAGGGCATTCTTCCCGAGGGCCAAACCCTCTACGATCCTGAAAGCACCACCATCGTGCACCATGTCAATCAGGGTCTGCGCGCGCACAAGCTTTTCCAGAAGGACAAGGACTATATCGTCCGCGATGGTCAGGTCGTATTGATCGACGAATTCACTGGCCGCATGATGGCGGGCCGCCGCCTTTCCGATGGCCTGCATCAGGCGATCGAGGCGAAAGAAGATTGCGCCATCCAGCCCGAGAACGTGACCCTCGCCAGCGTTACCTTCCAGAACTATTTCCGCCTTTACGGCAAGCTGTCTGGCATGACCGGCACCGCGCTGACCGAGGCCGAGGAATTCATGGAGATCTACAAGCTCGGTGTTGTCGAGGTTCCGACGAATCGCCCCATCGCCCGGCAAGACGATCACGACCAAGTTTATCGCACCGCGCGCGAGAAATACGATGGCATCGTGAAAACCATCAAGGAGGCTCACGCCAAAGGTCAGCCGACCCTCGTTGGCACCACCTCGATCGAAAAATCGGAGTTTCTGAGCGAGCTTCTGAAGAAGGATGGCATCGTTCACAACGTCCTGAACGCCCGCCAGCACGAGCAAGAGGCGCAGATCGTCGCCGATGCCGGCAAGCTGGGCGCTGTGACGATCGCGACCAACATGGCCGGCCGCGGGACCGACATCAAACTGGGCGGTAACGTCGAGTTCAAGATCATGGAAGCCATCGCGGCCGATCCCGAGGCCGATCATGCCGCGGTCCGCGCCCGCATCGAAGAGGCGCACAAGGGCGATGAAGAGGCGGTCAAAGCCGCCGGCGGGCTTTTCGTCCTAGGCACCGAGCGCCACGAAAGCCGCCGTATCGACAATCAGCTGCGCGGCCGGTCTGGCCGTCAGGGCGATCCGGGCCGGTCGGCGTTCTATCTTTCGCTTGACGACGATCTGATGCGCATCTTCGGGTCCGAGCGGCTTGACAGCGTGCTGTCCAAGCTGGGCATGAAGGAAGGCGAGGCGATCGTTCATCCTTGGGTCAACAAATCGCTCGAGCGGGCGCAGGCCAAGGTTGAAGGGCGCAACTTCGACATCCGCAAGCAGCTTTTGAAATTCGACGACGTGATGAACGATCAGCGCAAGGTGATCTTCAGTCAGCGCCGCGAGATCATGGAAGCGCTCGATCTTGAAGAAATCGTCCGCGATATGCGGCATCAGGTGGTCGATGACCTCGTCGATGATTTCATCCCGCAGCGCAGCTATGCCGACCAGTGGGACGTTGAAGGATTGGCAACCGCTGTTGTCCAGCGCCTTGGCGTGACAGCGCCGGTTACAGAATGGGCCGCGGAAGAGGGCGTTGATCATTCCGACATCCGCGAACGGCTTTGCGAGGCGTCAGACAAGCTGATGGCCCAAAAGACCGAAGCCTTTGGAGCCGACTCCATGCGGTCGATCGAAAAGCAGATCTTGCTGCAGACGATCGACACCAAGTGGCGCGAGCATCTTCTGACGCTTGAACATTTGCGATCGGTCGTCGGATTCCGCGGCTACGCCCAGCGCGATCCGTTGAACGAGTACAAGACCGAAAGCTTCCAGCTTTTTGAGAGCCTGCTCGATGGCCTTCGTTCGGACGTGACGCAAAAACTATCGCAGATCCGGCCGATGTCGCAGGAAGAGCAACAAGCGATGATGCAACAGATCATCGACCAGCAGCGCCGCATTCAGCAGGCGGCGGCGCAGGCATCGGCCCCCGCTGCCGCTGCCGCTGCTGTTGCGCCCGCGGCGGTCAAGCCCGGCTTTGACGAGAGTGATCCGAACACATGGGGCAACCCGGGCCGGAACGACCCCTGCCCCTGTGGGTCTGGCAACAAGTTCAAGCACTGCCACGGCCGTCTGGCCTGATCCCTGCCCGATTTGAGCCTGAAAGAATCCGTTTCGAGGTCCTGAACAGGCCGCGACTGTCGACCACCCTGTTTCCAAATCCCTAACGGATTTGGAGTCGTTAATGATTGCCGTCAGGAAGTATGTCATCGCCGGAGCCACCTTTGCGGTGTTGCTTGCGGGCGCGATCGTGATCCAGAATTCGGGCGCAGAGGCTGCGGCAGGGTGTGTGCCGGAACTCCTCGCCGAGCCCGGAGACGGGGCCATCGTTGATCTGGCCCTGAGCGCCCCGTGCCTGCCCGGCGCAAGCTTTGTCCTGCATCATCAAGGAATGATGTTCTCTGGCCTGACCGATGAAGACGGGAATGCCGATCTGACTGTGCCGGCGCTGTCCAAGTCGGCGGTGTTCGTTGCCTCGTTTGATCTGGGCCCGAGTGCACTTGCCGCGGTTCAGGTGAACGACATTGATCGCTATGGCCGTGCGGCTCTGATGTGGGAAGGCAACGTCGGGGCTCAGCTGCACGCCCGAGAGTTTGCCGCGCCGTTCGGCGCCCCGGGATATGTTTGGCAGGAGGCGCCAAATGCCGGCGCCGGCGTTTTCGCCGCATTAGGCCGGCGCACCATATCTGGCGGCTACTTCGTTCAGGTCTATACCTTCCCGGTCGGCGCTTCGCCTGCGACGGGCGAGATCGAGGTCTCGGTCGAGATTCCGGTCACATCAGAGAATTGCGGGCAAGAAGCGAGCGCGCAGAGCCTTCAGATCCTGCCGGGCAAACGGGCTGTGGCGAATGATCTTGTTGTCACGATGCCCGGGTGCGAGGCGAAAGGCGACATTCTGGCGCTTGGCGCCATGTATCAGACGATGGCAGTCGCCGCCCGCTAACTAGAGCAGGCCGCTCGCGCGGAAACTCTGCTCGCGCGATTTTCCGATGATCAAGTGGTCTTGCAGAACAAGTCCAAGCGCCTCGGCCGCCGAGCCGATCTGACCTGTAAGAAGGATATCGGCATCCGACGGCGTTGGATCACCCGAGGGGTGATTGTGAACGAGGATCAGCGCCGAGGCATTCAGCTCGAGCGCCCGCTTGACCACCTCGCGCGGATAGACAGGCACATGATCAACCGTGCCGCGGGCCTGTTCTTCGTCGGCAATCAGCGCGTTCTTCTTATCTAGGTAGAGGACGCGGAAATGCTCGGTCTCGCGGTGGGCCATGATCGTATGGCAATAGTTGACCAGCGCATCCCAGCTTGAAATCACCTGCCACCGCATGACACGCCCACGGGCCAGCCGCTGGGCCGCGGCCTCGATGATCTTCAGTTCGCAAATCACCGCGTCTCCGACGCCCTCGGTTTCCGCCAGCCGGGCTGGCGAGGCGCTGATCACCCCGTTGAAATCGACGAACCTGTCGATGAGCCGCCGCGCAAGAGGCTTCACGTCCTGTCGCGGGATGGCGCGAAAGAGGACAAGCTCGAGCATCTCATAGTCAGGCAGTGCCGCCGCCCCGCCTGCCATGAACCGTTCGCGCAGGCGCCTGCGATGGTCGGTGATATAGGATGGCAGGCGCGCGCCCGTGCCGATGGAGGCCGCGGAAATATCGGCCTCGTCAAACGGCAGCAGGGCTTCGGCAAAGGCGGCGGGTTTGGGCATGGCCCAACTATCATGCCCGCTTGGTTAGCGATTGGTTAAGGGCTTCAGCCCTTCATCGAATCCCAAAAGCCTTTCACGGCCGAGAAGAAGCTCGAACTTTGGGGATTGTTCTCGGCGCTGAGCTTGTCGAACTCGTGCAAAAGCTCTTTTTGCTTGCCCGTGAGCTTGACCGGCGTTTCGACCGACAGCTCGATGAACATATCGCCGTGGCTGCCGCCGCGGAGCGCAGGCATCCCCTTGCCACGCAGGCGCATCTGGCGGCCCGATTGGCTCCCTTCGGGGATCTTGACCCGGCTGCGGCCGCCGTCGATCGTCGGCACCTCGATATCGCCACCGAGCGCGGCATCGACCATCGAGACCGGGACGCGGCAATAAAGGTTGGTTCCGTCGCGCTGGAACAAGCGGTGCTCGGACACCTCGATAAAGATATAAAGATCGCCGGTCGGTCCGCCGCGCATTCCGGCCTCGCCTTCGCCGGCAAGACGGATGCGGGTGCCGGTCTCGACGCCAGCGGGGATATTGACCGACAGCGAGCGTTCTTTCTCGACCCGGCCCGCGCCGTGACAGGTCTTGCAGGGGTTCTTGATGGTCTGGCCCATGCCGTTACAGGTCGGGCAGGTCCGCTCGACCGTGAAAAAGCCCTGCTGCGCGCGAACCTTGCCCATGCCCGAACAGGTCGGGCAGGTCACAGGCTCGCTGCCGCCCTCGGCGCCGGTGCCCTTGCACGAGGTGCAGCTGACAGCGGAGGGCACGTTGATTGTTTTCTGCAGGCCCGCATAGGCGTCTTCGAGGCTGATCCGCAGGTTATAGCGCAGGTCATTTCCGCGCGCGGCACGGGTCCGGCCGCCGCCCTGTCCACCGCGGCCCATGAAATCGCCGAAGAGGTCGTCGAAGACATCCGAGAAGACCGAGGCGAAATCGCCCTGCCCACGGAAGCCGCCGCCGGGATGGCCACCGCCAGTGCCCATGCCATTTTCAAAGGCCGCGTGGCCGTAGCGGTCGTAGGCGGCTTTCTTGTTGGCGTCTTTCAGTACTTCGTAGGCCTCGTTCGCCTCTTTGAACTGGGCTTCGGCGTCGGGGTTGTCGGCGTTGCGGTCGGGGTGAAGCTCTTTCGCCTTGGCGCGATAGGCTTTCTTGATCTCGTCGGCGGATGCGCCTTTCGAGATCCCGAGCGTTTCATAGTAATCGCGTTTCGCCATCAGAGTTGGTCCCTCGTCCGAACGGAAAGACCGGCCCGCTGGTTTCGGGCCGGTCTGCCGTGGCTAGTTGTCGGCCTTAGCGACCACGCTTGTTGTCGTCGAGATCCTCGAAATCTGCGTCGAGGATGTCGTCGTCCGAACCAGCGCCGGCGTCGCCCTGCTCGCCTTCTTCCTGGCTGGACTTGTAGATGGCTTCGCCCAGCTTCATGGCGGCTTCGGTCACGTTCTGGATGCCCGAGCGGATCTTGTCGGGGTTGTCGCCCTCAAGCTCGTCCTTGAGCGCGGCAATGGCCAGCTCGATCGCTTCGATGGTGGTCGGGTCGACCTTGTCTCCATGCTCCTCCATCGACTTCTCGGTCGAGTGGATAAGGCTCTCGGCGTGGTTCTTGGCTTCGACCAGATCCTTGCGCTTCTTGTCCTCTTCGGCATGTTCTTCGGCGTCGCGGACCATCTTTTCGATGTCCTCGTCCGAAAGGCCGCCCGAGGCCTGAATGGTGATCTTCTGCTCTTTGCCGGTGCCCTTGTCCTTGGCCGAAACCGAGACAATGCCGTTGGCGTCGATGTCGAAGGTCACTTCGATCTGGGGCATGCCGCGCGGGGCGGGCGGGATGCTTTCAAGGTTGAACTGGCCAAGCATCTTGTTGTCGGCAGCCATTTCGCGCTCGCCCTGGAAGACCCGGATCGTCACGGCCGACTGGTTGTCCTCGGCGGTCGAGAAAACCTGAGATTTCTTGGTCGGGATCGTCGTGTTCCGGTCGATCAGGCGGGTGAAGACACCGCCGAGGGTCTCGATGCCGAGCGACAGCGGCGTCACGTCGAGAAGAACGACGTCTTTCACATCGCCCTGAAGGACACCGGCCTGAATGGCGGCGCCCATGGCGACAACCTCATCGGGGTTCACGCCCTTGTGCGGCTCCTTGCCGAAGAACTTGGTCACTTCTTCGATGACCTTCGGCATACGGGTCATGCCGCCGACGAGAACGACCTCGTCGATGTCCGATGTGGACAGACCGGCGTCTTTCAGCGCGTCCTTGCACGGCTTGATCGACTTCTTGATCAGGTCGTCGACAAGGCTCTCGAGCTTGGCGCGGGTGAGCTTCATCACCATGTGCAGCGGCTGACCGTTGGCACCCATCGAGATGAACGGCTGGTTGATTTCCGTCTGGGTCGAGGACGACAGCTCGATCTTGGCTTTTTCGGCCGCTTCCTTGAGGCGCTGGAGCGCCATCTTGTCTTTCGTCAGATCGACGGCGTGCTCTTTCTTGAACTCTTCGGCGAGGTAGCTCACGATCCGCATGTCGAAGTCTTCACCGCCGAGGAAGGTATCGCCGTTGGTAGACTTCACTTCGAAAAGGCCGTCGTCGATCTCGAGGATGGTCACGTCGAAGGTGCCGCCGCCGAGGTCGTAGACGGCGATGGTGCGGGTTTCTTTCTTGTCGAGGCCATAGGCCAGGGCGGCTGCGGTCGGTTCGTTGATGATCCGCAGAACCTCGAGGCCGGCGATCTTGCCGGCGTCTTTGGTGGCCTGACGCTGGGCATCGTTGAAATATGCCGGAACGGTGATCACGGCCTGCGTGACGTCTTCGCCAAGATAGGACTCGGCGGTTTCCTTCATCTTCTGAAGGATGAAGGCGGAAATCTGCGAGGGGCTGTAGCGTTCGCCACGGGCCTCGACCCAGGCATCGCCATTGCCGCCGTCGATGATCGAATAGGGGACGAGCTTCTTGTCTTTCTGGACCTCGGCGTCAGTCGTGCGGCGGCCGATGAGGCGCTTGACGGCGAAAATCGTGTTGTCGGGGTTGGTGACAGCCTGGCGCTTGGCGGGTTGGCCGACGAGGCGCTCCTGCTCGGTGAAGGCGACGATCGACGGCGTGGTGCGCGCACCTTCCGAGTTTTCGATCACGCGCGGCTTGGAGCCATCCATGATGGCGACGCAGGAGTTAGTTGTCCCGAGGTCAATCCCGATGACTTTTCCCATTTTCAAAACCCTT
>JAURFB010000048.1 GCA_030827165.1 Marivivens sp. | reverse complement strand
GGCAAGAAGATGTCGAAGACCACAGGCAATGTGATCGACCCGCTTGTCATCGTCGATGAATATGGCGCCGATGCGCTGCGGTTTACCAACGCCTCGATGGCGGCGATTGGCGGGGTGTTGAAGCTTTCCGAAGAACGGATCAAGGGCTATCGCAACTTTACCACCAAACTCTGGAACGCCTGCCGCTTTGCCGAGATGAACGGCGCTTTGGGCGGCGATGGGCGGATGCCCGCGCCTTCGGCCACGGTTAATCGCTGGATCATCGGCGAGGTTGCCAAGGTGCGCGAAGATGTCGACGCCGCCCTCGCCGCCTATCGCTTCAACGATGCGGCGAGCGCACTTTATGGCTTTGTCTGGGGCAAGGTCTGCGACTGGTATGTAGAGCTGTCAAAGCCGCTTCTCCTTGATGGCGAAGAGGCGATCAAGACCGAGACGCAGGCGACAATGGCCTGGGTTCTGGACCAGTCCCTGATCCTTCTGCACCCGATCATGCCCTTCATCACCGAAGAGCTTTGGGGCGTGGCCGGCACCCGGGCCAAGATGCTCGTCCATGCCGATTGGCCCGACTATGCGGCGGCCGATCTTGTTGACCCGGCGGCCGATGCCGAGATGAACTGGGCGATCAGCCTGATCGAAGGCATCCGCTCGGCACGGGCGCAGATGAACGTGCCGGTGAGCCTCTATGTGCCGGTGGTGATGACCGAGGCCGACGAGGCCGCGCGCGGCGCCTATGGGCGCAACGAGGTGATGATCAAGCGGCTTGCCCGCATCGGCGACGTGAGCGAGGCCGCCACCGCGCCCAAGGGCTCGATCACCATCCCGACGAACGGCGCGACCTTTGCCTTGCCGCTCGCGGATATCATCGACGTGGGTGCCGAGAAGGCCCGTGTGCAAAAGGCGCTCGACAAGCTCGGCAAAGAGCTTGGTGGGCTGCGCGGGCGGCTCAACACCCCCAGCTTCGTGGCCTCCGCGCCCGAAGAGGTCGTCGAAGAGGCCCGCGAAAACCTTGCACTGCGCGAAGCCGAGGCCGCACAGCTCAACGCCGCCCTCGCCCGACTGGCGGAAATCGGCTGACCTGGCGAACCGGCCGCCATGCCTCTATCTTGGGGGCATGGCACGCTGGCTCGACAGGATCGCGGAACGCTGGATGCGCAAGGCCGAGGCCGAGGGCAAGCTCGCGGGCCTCGCCGGCGAGGGCGCGCCTCTGCCTGACCGGCCGGGCGATGCCTTCGTCGATCCCGGAGATACCATCGGCTTTCGCATCATGGCCGAGGCCGGCGTCCTGCCCGAGGAAATCACGCTTGGAAAAGCAATCGCCGAACAGAAGACCATCCTCGCCGACCTGACCGATCCCGCCGCCCGCAAGGTGGCAATGGCGAAACTTGCCCACCTCGAGACCAAACGCGGCATCGCCGAAGAAGCGCGCCGCAAGTTCCTGAAGTCCTGATTTCTTTTGGCTGCAAATACTCCCGGGGGGAGTCCGCAGGACGGGGGGCAGAGCCCCCCCTTGCCAAACCGCCCCGCTCTGCGCTTACTCGGCCCATGACAGACGATCCGCGCCTCACCCCGCTCACCGCTTCGCTTCCCGCCGCCGTGCCCTTCGTCGGCCCCGAAGCGCAGGAGCGCGCGCGGGGTCGGCCGTTCCGGGCGCGGCTCGGGGCCAATGAATCCGTCTTCGGCCCCTCGCCCCGGGCCATTGCGGCCATGCAGGCGGCCGCCACCGGCGCGTGGATGTATGGCGACCCTGAAAGCCACGATCTGCGGCAGGCGCTTGCAAGGCATCTGGCGACGGATCCCGCGCATATCATGGTTGGCGAGGGGATCGACGGGCTCCTCGGCCTTGTCGTGCGGCTCTTCGTCGGCGCGGGCGAGGCGGTCGTGACCTCGGCGGGCGGCTATCCGACCTTCAACTACCACGTCTCGGGCTTCGGCGGGGTGATCCATGCGGTTCCCTATACCGGCGATCGCGAAGATCCCGAACGGCTCCTCGCCAAGGCGAAGGAGGTGGGCGCCAAGCTCATCTATATTGCCAATCCCGACAATCCGATGGGAACATGGCACGAGGCCGCTACGGTCGAGCGGATGATTTCCGAGGTGCCGGAAGGGGCGCTCTTGATCCTCGACGAGGCCTATATCGAATTTGCCCCCGAAGGCACCGCGCCGCGCGTTGATCCTGCCGATCCACGGGTGATCCGGATGCGCACCTTTTCCAAGGCGCAGGGGCTTGCCGGAGCTCGCGTGGGCTATGCGATCGGCGCGGCAAAGGTCATCGAAGCCTTCAACAAGGTGCGCAACCATTTCGGGATGAGCCGGATCAGCCTCGCCGGGGCGTTTGCCGCGCTTGAGGATCGGGATTGGCTCGCCCATGTGCAGGGCAAGGTTGCCAAGGCGCGGAACACGATCGCCGGGATTGCGCTGGCCAATGGTCTTGCGCCGCTGCCATCGGCCACGAATTTCGTCACAATCGCTTGCGGTCGCGACGGCGATTTCGCGCGCGCGGTCCTGACCTCGCTGGTCGATCAGGGCATTTTCGTGCGAATGCCCTTCGTCGCACCGCAAAACCGCTGCATCCGCATCAGCTGCGGCACGCCCGCCGATCTTGACGCCCTGGCCGAGGCGCTGCCAAGGGCGCTGGCGGCGGCGCGGGGCCAGGTTGCGGGGGGCTAGGCCTCGCGAGCGATCAGCGCGGTTGCCGCCTCGACGGCCCCCGCCCCGTGGGGAATGCCGGCGGCCTTGAGGCCTGCGTCGATGGTGGCGATGGCGGCAAGCATCATCTGGGCATTCACATGGCCCATGTGGCCGACACGAAAGAAGGCGTCCGACGGTTCGCGCCCAAGGCCGATGCCAAGCGTCAGCCCCGCTTTTTCCTCGCACCATGCGCGCAGCTTGTCGCCGTTTCCGGCACCGATGCCAAACGCCGATACGGCGCGCGCGCGCCTGGCGGGATCCTTGATGTTGAAGGTCATCGGACCAGACTGCGACCACGCATCAATAGCCGCCCAGAGAGCGCGGGCGAGTTTGTCGTGGCGGGTCCAGACATGTTCGATCCCCTCTTCGAGGATCATGTCGACCGCGGCTCGCAGGCCATAAAGGTGATGGGTGGGTGCGGTGCCGCCGAAAAGCTGCCAATAGCCTTCTGGCTTGGCGCGGGGTGTCCAGTTCCAGTAGCCGGTCGAACAATCGGCCGTTTCATGCACCTTGGCCGCCTTGTCGTTGAACCAGACAAACCCAAGGCCCGGCGGCGTCATCAGGCCCTTCTGGCTGGCGGCTACGGTCACGTCCGCGCCCCAGCCGTCCATCTCGTAGACATCGCAAGCGAGCGAGGCGATGCAATCAACCATCAAAAGCGCGCCGTGGCCCGCCTCGTCCATGGTCCGGCGGATTGCGGCGATGTCGTTGCGAACGCCCGCAGAGGTATCGACGTGGCAGACCATGACAGCCTTGATCCGGCCCTCGGCATCGGCGCGCAGGGCGGCGTCGAGCCGGTCCGCCGACACATCCGATTGAACGCCATAGTCGATCACCTCGACCTCGGCCCGCAGGCCCCGCGCCACCTCGGCCCAGCCAAGGCCGAACAGGCCCGTGGCCAAGACCAGAACCTTGTCGCCCCGCGACAGGACATTGGCGAGCGCGGCCTCCCATGCCGCGTGGCCGTTGCCGATATAGAACGCGAGGTTGGCCTCGGTGCGAGCGATCTTCTTGAGATCGGGGATCAGCGAATAGGTGAGGTCGTGCAAGGGCCCGCCATAAATATTCGGCGCGGCGCGATGCATGGCCTGCAGCACGCGGTCGGGCACCACCGACGGGCCTGGAATGGCGAGATACTGGCGACCTTGGGCAAGCGACATCGTGTTTCCTTCTCGAAAATCTGGCCGGACCCTACAACGCCTTGCGGCGGCGTCAATCCGCCCTGACGCACGCCCCGCGCCTTGCCCCCGAGGGCGGAATGCCGCTAGATCGTCGGAGCAAGCAGAGCAGGACAGCCCAAGTGCCCGAGGACCGCAAAATACCGCCACAAGACGCCACGTCCGGGGCCCTCCTGGGCTGGCTCTGGCGCAGCTACATGCGCCAGCATTTCTGGACCATTGCGGCCGCGGTTTTCTTCATGGCGCTCGAGGGCTCGATGCTCGGCGCGCTGAGCTGGCTCATCCAACCGATGTTCGACGATATCTTCGTGGCGGGCAACAGCGGCACGATCTGGACGCTTGGCACCGCAATCATCGGGATATTCGTGCTTCGGGCGATCTCGGCCATGGGCCAGAAGGTCTATATGACCAAGGCCAACGAGCTTTCCGCGGCGGATATCCGTCTTGATCTCTTGCGGCACCTGATGGCGCTCGATACGCGATTTCACCAGCAAAACCCGCCCGGCAATCTGATCGAGCGGGTCAATGGGGATGTCGCGGCAGTGGGGTCGGTCTGGGCCAATATCCTCGCGAGCTTTGCCCGCGACGGGGTCGCGCTTTTGTGGCTCTTTGGCGTCGCGCTCTATATCGACTGGCGCTGGACGGCGATCGCTCTTGTCGGCATCCCGCTCCTGGTCCTGCCGTCGCTCATGGTCCAGGGCTTCATCCGCCGACGCGCGAGAACCGCGCGCGAGATCGCGGCGCGGCTGTCGATCCGTCTTGACGAGGTCTTTCACGGGATCAGCGCGATTAAGCTCAACAGCCTCGAAGGCTATCAGGCAGGGCGTTATCGCGGCCTCGTCAACGACAAGGTCCGCGCCGAGGTCCGCAAGGCCTTTGGCGAGGCGACGATTCCCGGCCTGATCGACCTGATGAGCGGGATCGGCTTTCTGTGCGTGATCGCCTATGGCGGCAGCCAGATCATCGCCGGCAACAAGACAATCGGCGAGTTCATGGCCTTCTTCACCGCCATGGCGCTGGCTTTCGAGCCGCTGCGCCGCCTTGGCACCCTCTCGGGCCAGATGCAAACGGCAGCGGCGAGCATCGACCGGATTGGCTCGATCCTTGGGGAAGAACCACGGATCACATCCCCCGCGGCGCCGCAAGCGGCCCCCAAGGGCGCGCCGGAAATCCGGCTTGAAGCGGTCGAGCTGGCCTATGACGACCTGCCGGTGCTGAAGGGCGCGAGCTTTACCGCAGAGGCGGGCAAGACAACCGCTCTCGTCGGCGCTTCGGGGGCGGGAAAGAGCACTGTCTTCAACACGCTCACCCGCCTAGTCGATCCGCAGGAGGGTGCGATCACCATTGGCGGCACCCCCGTTGCCGCAATGAGCCTTGCCGACCTGCGCGGCACGATCTCGGTCGTGGCGCAAGATGCCGCCCTTTTCGACGAGACCCTGCGCGACAATATCCTTCTGGGGCGGAACGGTGTGTCGCCCGAACATCTCGAGCGCGTCCTCAAGGCGGCCCACGTCAGCGATTTCCTCGACCGGTTGCCCGAGGGCCTCGACAGCCCCGCCGGTCCGCGCGGTTCGAACCTTTCGGGCGGACAGCGCCAGCGCGTCGCCATTGCGCGCGCGCTCTTGCGCGACACGCCAATCCTTCTTCTCGACGAGGCAACCTCGGCGCTCGACACCAAGTCCGAGGCCATCGTGCAAGAGGCGCTCGACCGATTGTCGGAAGGGCGCACCACCCTTGTCATCGCCCACCGCCTTTCGACCGTCCGCAACGCCGACAAGATCGTGGTGATGGATCAGGGCACGGTCGTCGATCAGGGCACGCATGACGAATTGTTGAAGCGCGGCGGGCTTTATGCCGAGCTATACCGGCTCCAGTTTCAATCCGAGGAGACAGGGGAATGACCTCGCGCCGCGTTTTCGCGATTACCGGCAAGGACCGCGAGACCTTTCTTCAGGGGCTCGTCACCAACGACATCGCCAAGGCTCGGGGCGGTATCGCCTATGCCGCGCTGCTGACCGCTCAGGGCAAGTTCATTGCCGATTTCTTTCTTGTCGGGCAAGAGGATCGCATCTTGCTTGACGCCGCGGCCCCGGCCTCCGACGCTTTGGTGCAGCGCCTGTCGATGTATCGTCTGCGCGCCGATGTGCAGATCACGCCGACCGATTTGGTCGTGTCGCGCGGGACAGGCCCCGCCCCCGAAGGCGCCCTGCCCGATCCGCGCGATCCGGCGCTTGGCTGGCGCGCCTATGGGGCGTCGGATGTGAGCGACGCGACCGATTGGGACGCGCAGCGGGTCGAACACTTGGTGCCAGAGGCCGGCGCGGAGCTGACTGGCGAGAGCTATATACTCGAGATGGGGTTCGAGCGCCTGCGCGGGGTTGACTTCCGCAAGGGATGCTATGTCGGTCAGGAAGTCACCGCGCGGATGAAACACAAGACAGAATTGCGCAAGGGCCTTGCTCGCGTGCGGATCGAAGGCGAGGCCGCGCCGGGCACACCGATCATGGCGGGCGAAAAGGAAGTCGGCACCCTTCACACCGTTTCCGGCGGGCGCGCCTTGGCCTATCTGCGGTTTGATCGTGCCGAAGGCGAGATGCAGGCGGGTAAAGCGACGGTCACGCTCGATCAGGCGAGATAGGCAAACCGCGCGGCCAGTTCCTGCCAGAGCACCTCGTTCGAGGCCGTCAGAAGAACCCCCTTGAGCCGTTCGGTCCGGTAGGGTTCACCGTCCACAAACCGTGCAACCCCCCCCCGCCTCGGTCACCGCCAGCGCCCCGGTGGCGTGGTCCCAGGGATGGGGCGTCGGTCCGCTCAGGACGAAATCGGAATGGCCCTGCGCCACCATGCGATATTCGTGACACGAACAGCGCAAGGAGGTAACGCGGCCGAAATCGGGGAAATCCTGCACGAGCCTCCGGCGCGTCTCCATCGGGAACAGGCCCACGGGGATATAGCCGTTCATCCGCCGCCGTTCGGTTTCTTGTGAGACACGCAAGGGGCGCGAGAAGGACGGGCCGCGCAAGACCGCGCCCTGGCCTGCGCTGGCTTCCACCCAGTCGTCCATCACCGGATCATAGAGCGCTGCAAAGACCGGCTGGCCCTTGTGGCAGACCGCAAGGATCACCCCGAAGGTCGCGAGGCCCTTGGCGAAGTTCCACGTTCCGTCCACCGGATCAACGATCACCGCCCATTCGGCCTCGGCCATGCGCTGGCGGGCGGCGGGATCGGCGGCGACGCCCTCTTCGCCCAAGACAACAGCCTCGGGCCACGCAGGCGCAACCATCTCAGTTATCAGCACCTCGGCCTCGGTATCGGCCAGCGTCACAAGGTCGGCCGGGCCGCTCTTCTGGCCGATATCGCCCTCGGCGAGATTGCGGAAACGCGGCAGGATCGCCTTGCGCGAAGCTTCACGCACCGCCTCAAGCAAAAGGGACCGGCGCGCCTCTGTCAGCATCACCGGCCCCTCCCTTGCCCTGGTCCGTCTGGCGCGATCAGGCGCGCTCGGAATATTCCATCGTTTCGGTGTTGACGACGATACGCTCGTCGGTGCCGACAAACGGCGGCACCATGACGCGCACGCCGTTGTCGAGGATCGCCGGCTTGAAGCTGTTGGCGGCGGTTTGGCCTTTCACCACTGGCTCGGTCTCGACGATGGTGCAGACGACCTTTTGCGGCAACGACACGTTGAGCGCCTCTTCGCCATAGTATTCGACCGTGGCGGTCATCCCGTCCTGAAGGAAAGGGCGACGTTCGCCGAGAAGGTCGGCGTCGATCTCGGTCTGCTCGAAGGTTTCGCTATCCATGAACGTCAGGCGGCCGTCGCTCTCGTAGAGGAACTGCTGGTCCTTCTGTTCGAGGCGGACCTGCTCGACGCGGTCTTCCGAGCGGAAGCGCTCGTTAAGCTTGCGGCCGTCACGGATGTTTTTCAGCTCGCACTGCGCGAAGGCGCCGCCCTTGCCGGGCTTGACGTGGCTGACTTTGACTGCGGCCCACAGCCCACCATCGTGCTCGATGATGTTGCCGGGGCGAATTTCGTTACCGTTGATCTTGGGCATGGCTCGTTTAGGTCAAAAATGTGGTGGTTTGGTTGATGATCGGGAATTGGGCCCTATATGTCGACGAAGGGGTGACTTGTCACTAGCAGTTATGCTACCTACGCAAAATGAGCCATGCATTTGGCGCATAGCTGCCATTCCAAAAGAGACCCCCCGAATCGGATCAAAACAGGCATATTGCCCTGCACGCCCGAACTACAAGAGCAAAAACAACAAAGGACACATGATGAAGGATTTCGTTGACGGCACCGCGTTCAATAACGAGCAGGGCAACCGCGCGCGCAAGCTTTTTGCCGCCGTTGTTCTGGCTGCCCTGGATGACGCCATTGCCGACGACAAGAAATACGGCAATGGTCCCGAGCAGATCGCTCGCTGGGCCCGCTCGCGCGATGGCCGTGAAGTTCTGTCCTGCGCCGGGATCGACCCCAACGAGCGCGTTGTGAAGGGCTTGATGGAATTCGTGTCGAAAGGTGTCCGCACCTCTGTCGCGCTGTCGCGTGAAGAGAGCGAGCGTCGCCACGCCGCCGAGCTGGCCGCCAAAGCCGCCTGATAGTTTCCGGACCTTCCGGTTTGAGCGGCCCTCTCGTGGGGCCGTTTTCTTTTGCGCGTCGGGAATAGAGGCGCGGCCGCCGCTCTGCCTCTTCCCCTGCCCGGCCCTTGCCCCTAGAACCAAGGCCGGAGGTGGCGATGGCCAAGGCGATCATGATCCAGGGCGCGGGCTCGAACGTCGGCAAATCGCTGATCGTGGCGGGGCTGGCGCGGGCCTATGCGCGACGCGGGCTGCGCGTCGCGCCGTTCAAGCCGCAGAACATGTCGAACAACGCCGCCGTCACCGCCGATGGCGGCGAGATCGGCAGGGCGCAGGCCTTGCAGGCGCGGGCGGCGGGGCTTGAGCCGTTGACCGACATGAACCCCGTCCTCCTAAAGCCCGAGACAGATATCGGCGCTCAGGTGATCGTGCAGGGAAAGCGCCTGACAACGCTCAAGGCGCGGGACTATGGCAAGCTGAAGTCCACGCTGATGCCCAGTGTGCTGGAAAGCTTTCGGCGGCTGGCCGAGGGGCGGGATCTGATTGTTGTCGAAGGCGCGGGAAGCCCCGCCGAGATCAACCTGCGCGCCGGAGACATCGCCAACATGGGCTTTGCCGAGGCGGCAGATGTGCCTGTGATCCTTGTGGGCGACATCGACCGCGGCGGGGTCATGGCGCAACTTGTCGGCACCCATGCCATCCTGCCGGAAAACGACCGCAACCGGATCAGGGGCTTTGCCGTCAACAAGTTCCGCGGCGACCCGACCCTTTTCACCGAGGGGATGGAGTTTGTCACCGCGCGCACCGGCTGGACGCCGCTCGGCATTCTGCCGTGGTTTCCGCTGGCGTGGAAGCTGCCGGCCGAGGATGTGATGGATATCGCAAGCCGCCCCGGTGGCCCTCTCAGGATTGCCGTGCCGCGCCTGTCGCGGATCGCGAATTTCGACGATCTCGATCCTCTGTCGGCCGAGCCGGGCGTCACGGTCGAGATTGTGGAGCCGGGCCGGCCCCTTCCGGGCGATGCCGATCTGGTGCTGATCCCCGGCTCGAAATCGACCATCGCGGATCTGGCCGATTTCCGCGCGCAGGGCTGGGACATCGACCTGCTTGCCCATGTTCGGCGCGGCGGGCAGGTCTTGGGCATTTGCGGCGGCTACCAGATGCTCGGGCGCGAAATCTTTGATGCCGACGGGATCGAAGGCGCACCGGGGCGCGTGGCGGGTCTTGGCCTTCTTGATGTCGTGACCGAGATGAAGCCGATGAAGCGCCTCGCGCTGACCGATGCGGTTCACACAGCCTCGGGCGAGCCGGTCAGCGGTTATGAAATCCACATCGGCGAAACCGAAGGGCCGGACCGGGCCCGAGCCTGGCTTCGTGTCGGCGCGCGCGGCGAAGGCGCGGCCAGCGCGGACGGGCGCATTCGTGGCTGCTATCTGCACGGGCTTTTTACCGCCGACGGGTTTCGCGCGGCATTCCTCAAAGATCTCGGCCTTGCCGAAACGCAAGCGAGCTATGGGGCGGATGTCGAGGCGGCGCTCGACGCTTTGGCCGATCACATGGACGCCCACCTTGATCTTGAGGCGATCCTCGGCCTTGCGGCCGAGGTCTGATCACTCGGCGTCGCGGCTTTCGAGGATGCTGAAGACTTCGCGGCGAACCAGCTTGCGGATATTTCGGGTCATCCGTTCACCCAACTCGCCTTCAAGCTCGCTTCGGACAACCTGGGTGACGAGATCGCGCAGCATATCCTCGTCAAGCGCCGTCTCTTCGCTCAAATAGGCAGCGAGATCTTCGTCAAGCTCGTCCCCGATCGCGCTGGCCGTGTCATCGGCTAGGGTCTCGCCAATCGCTTCGGAAATCTGATCGATCATCGCCTCGGCCGTGACCATCGCCACTTCGGGCCGATGCGCCTCAAGGCTTGCATCGTCGAAAGCGGTTTCCGGCTCGTCCGCCATGGCATCGAGTGCGGAAAAATCCTCGGCTTCAGCCTCATCAAAAGCACCATCCCCGACAGCGCCTTCGGCCTTGGTGTGGCTGAATGACAATGCGCTCTCCTCGCCGTCGTCGTCGTCGATGGCGACATCGGCAAGCGCAGAATCGCGGCTGGGCTCGGCAAAGCTTGCGCGGGGGCGGGCAAAGAAGGCCAGATCCAGCGGCACCGCAGTCTCGGGCGCTTCGATGGCCGGCATTTCAATCGAGGCTTCGTCTTCTTCCCGGATCGCCAGTGCGCTGTGAGATATTTCAGGCTGCGGCTCTTCGATACCGTCCTCGTCATCGACGATATCAGGCATATCCATCCCACCCACTGCACGCAGGGGGGTGGTGAAATCGTTGAGGACGGTTTCGCTTCCGTCCGGCTCCCAGTCGCCAGCCTCGCTGCCGACAGCGGCCTCGAGCTCGGCGATCGCCGCGCCGAGGCTCTGATAAGATCCCTGCTCCGTTTCGTCGGCGGCAAGAGTTTCCTCGTCGCCTTGGTCCTCGTCGCCATCGAACATATCGAGAATGTCGGAGATCGACTCGGGTTCAGCCTGGGCCTCGTCGGTTGCCTCGTCGGCCATGGCGTCGGCCGTGGTGTCGGCCAACGCGTCCTCGTTGGCCCCCTCCTTGGCCTTCAGGTCTTCCGGACCTTCGACCGGCTCCTCCGCCGCTGTTTCCGCCTCGGGCGCGACAGGGGTCCACAGAACCTCATTGTTCATGACCTCGGGTTCGGCGGTGCGGCGGAACCGCAGGAGCGATTCGCTCTTGCCACGCACTTCAGCGCGGCTCTCGATCACGCGCAGAGCCGACGTGAGCACGAATTTTCCGGCATCATCAACAGCTTCGGGCATACCGACGGTGTGCTCAACGTCCTTTGCAGCATTGGCTTCAGCCGCACGCTGGCGAATCCATTCCCCGTGAGCCACAAGCTTTCGAATGGATGTCAGCACATCTTCGATTTCGACGTTCGTGACCCGTTCCGACATGGTTTTCCTGCCTTGCCCCATGCAGAACTTTAGCCGCTCGGGACTTTTCAGACAACTGATAGCGGCAAAAGGCCAATGAGGAATTAATTGCCGCCAATGGCCTGCAAGACGCGATCAAGCGCTTCGCCTTGTGGCGAGGTCGTCGAGGGAGCGTCTTTGACCAGATTGTAATAGGCTTCGGGGTCATAAAGCTGAACCGCGAGCTTCAGATGCTCGGCCGTCATCAACCCCATCGCCGAGAGGACCACATAGCTGGCGATCACCTCGTCCGACTGTGCCGACAACAGGCTGGCGCGGGCATCCAGAAGGCTTTGCTCGGCATTGAGGACCTCAAGCGACGTGCGCGCGCCAAGCTCGGCCTCCTCGCGGATCCCGTCATACGCCACGCTGGCCGCGGCGATCTGTTGTTCAAAGGCACGCCGCCCGGCCCGCGCAACGGCGAGGTTGGCAAAGGCATTGCCGATCCCCTGGCTTACGGAAGCACTGGCAAGGTGGAGCCCCGCGCGCGAGGCATCCCGGTAGGCCGCAACCTGACGGATCGAAGCCTCGATCGCCCCGCCGGAATAAAGCGGCCCGCCGATCGCAACCGTAAACTGGCCCGCGGTATTGCCCTCTCCGTCCACCCCGACCTGCGCCGATCCTGTCAGCTTGGGCCGCAGCGACAGGTCGGCTCTTTGCAGGTTGATCTCGGCGGCCGAAACCTTGTATTGCGCCTCGGCAAGGCTGGGGTGGTTTTGCTGGGCAACCTGACGCGCAGCCGCCTCAGAGGCCGGAAGCGGGGCCGCAGGCGCCGGGTCGAGCCGGCCGGGGCGATGGCCCGTCACGGCCGCGTATTCCTCGCTCGCGCGGGCGAGCGCCCCTTCGGCGGCCGCAAGCTGGCTCTTGGCCGCAGCCAGACGCGCTTCCGACAAGGCGACGTCGGTGCGGGTGATTTCGCCCACGTCGAACCTGTCCTTGGCGGCGCGTGCTTCCTCCTCGATCACGCGAAGGGCGCTCCGGCGAAGTTCAACGAAGGATGTCTCGCGGCGGACGTTCTCATAGGCCTGAACCGCCCGCAGCAGAACCTGCTGCTCGATCCCGCGAAGCTGTTCGCGCGTGCCCAGAACCGTCTCGCGCGCGGCTTTCACCGCAAGATCGCCAGCGCCGAAATCATAGAGCGTCATCTGGGCGGTGATGGCCGCATAGGTTTCCCAGCTGACCTGATCGACCATCTTCGGCGGATCGCCCAAAACGGTCGCCTTGATATTGGCCGACCAATTCAGAACCGGCATGAGCGCCGCGACGGAGCGGGCGACATCCTCGTCCGCCGCGCGCAACAGCGCGCGGTTCTGGGCAAGAAGTCCGCTTGTTTCATAGGCGCTGGCTAGGGCCGAGCCGAGGGTCTCGGCGCGAGCGACTGGCGCCACCAGCCCGAAAGCCACCGAAACTGCGAATATCGCGAACCGTCTTGCAACCATACCTGCCTCCGTTAACCCATACGCTCCCGGCCCGGCCTCGGATCACACGAGATCAGAGGGCGAAGGCAGCTTTTTTCGCAAAACCCTTGAGCACCGGTGCCCCGGCGTGGAACACATCGCGCCAGTTCATGCGACCGTCGATCTTTTGCCCGACGCGAGCAACCTCGAGCTTGCCTGCGGTCATGAGACAGCCAATCCGCCCGCCATCCTTGAGCTGATCGAGAAGCGCCACCGGAATCTCTTCCACCGCGCTTTCCAGAAGGATCACGTCATAGGGGCCGGATTTGGCCGCGCCCTCGGCCAAAACGCCCGCGATCACTGCCGCGTTATCGACCCCGTGTTCAGACAGAATGGACTGCGCCTCTTCGGCCCTCGCCTCGTCGTCTTCGACCGCGACCACGAAATCCGCAAGGCGAGAAAGAACCGCGGACGAATACCCAAGGCCGCAGGCGACATCGAGAACCACTTCGGCCGGTTGAACATTCAGCGCATCCAGCATCTTGGCGAAGGTCCGCGGCTCCAGCAGTGTCCGGCCGCCTCCCAGATCCACATTGTCGCCGATATAGGCCGCCTCGCGCTTGGCCGTGGGCACATAGTCCTCGCGCGGCACGCTCAGCATCGCGTCGATGATCGGAAATTTGGTGACATCCGAAGGACGGACTTGGGTGTCGACCATCATGGTCCGGCGGGTGGAAAAATCGGCCACAGGCAAACTCTTTCGTTCAGCTACCACGGGCGGTGATGCCACAACTCGCCCCGAGGAGCAACGCCAGAAACACCGCCGATTTTTGCCCCCGCGCCCGCTTGCACAAGCCTGGGAAGCAGTATATCCCACCCCTGCTCCGGCGGGTTGGCGGAGAGGTTACGCAGCGGATTGCAAATCCGTGTAGACCGGTTCGATTCCGGTACCCGCCTCCATATACCCACAATAAGACATTGATTTTATTGCGCTTAGTTCGTTTGTTGGGGAGATTTTTTCCCACCAACCCATCCAAGATTTTCACATTGATGAATTTGGCCCATGATTGCAGCCTATCCTAGCACGGCTGCAGAAACTGGCCGAAAAGACTACGCGCCTGATCCAACACGAACCACCAAGTCCAAATCCGACCGAAAGCAAATGGCCTGGGCGCGGCCCAAATCATTGTGGCTACAAACAATAAACAGCCTCACGCGACCAAGTACTTTCCCCATCAGATCCTGCTGGCTCGACTGACTGTCACAAGCTGATTTGTATTTGCCTGAGTTTCGATACCTACGCCCTCTCGGCGCGGGTCAGGCCCGCAATTACAAAACAAAGAGGCAAGCCGCGAGCATTGGATTGCAAGACGCCAAATGACAGGACAGTGATCGACTCCCCAAATGTTTTCCAGACAGATCGCCCGGAAATTATTGGCCGTCACCGCAAGTTCAAGCTCCTAGCGACTGTATCTCTCCCTCCTGAATGACCATGCAAGTGGCATTCGAGCTTTTCGCCTATCAGTTTTATGGGGCCTTTGAGTCGGGGGGCGGCACAACCTGGGTCGTCTCGGATAGAGAAATCTAGACGTCTTTTCGGCCGAAATCATAAATGGCTTATTGGAAAATGGGCCAATATACACGCTTAGGGTGAGCTCCGAGTTTCGGGGGCAGGTCACTCTGCATAGGCCATTTAGGAGAGCCGATGTTTGAGGCGCTGCGAAGGGGCGGTGTCAGGAATTAAGGGATTTGGGGAGAAGGGAGCGCAGGGCAATTCCTGCTCCGGCCCCGAACGCGACGCCAATGGCGTCGGCCATGACGTCCGCAAGTTCCGGGGATCTGCCGACTTGGGATTGGATGACCTCGATGAGGCCGCCGTAAAGAACTGCGACAAGTGCCGTCCAAAGGAGGCGGTCAGGGCGCAACAGGGTCGTCGGCAGTATGAGGCCTGCGAAGGCCACGGCGTGATAGATCTTATCGGGGACGGGCCAGTTCTGTGGCTTCGGGGCCTGTGGCATGAGCGTCAGAACTGCGATGGTGGCGCAGAGGCCCAAAGTCAGCAGGAGCCAAAGCGCATTGATGCGAAACAAGGCGGAGCGGGTGGACGTCATTCGGGTTTGTTAGATTTGGCGAGATGAATGCGGATGCCCGGTGCGTCGTCAGGCGTGCCGATGAATTCGATGCCGGCGGCTTCGAGGGTGGCTTTGATGGTCTCTAGATTGCCCTTGCGCGACTTCGGCACCTTTTGAATCATCTCATAGCGAACAATCGTTGCATGACCGATGCCTGTCCTAATGGCTAGTTCCTGGACTGACCAATTGAGAGCACCTCGAGCTGCGCGCATCTGACTTCCAGTGATACTCAGCTCTTGCATTGTGATAAATTTTTTATCATTTTATCGCTATGCAAAACAAGCATCCTCAACATGATTGGAGAGCACAATTCAAGCGCCTTGAGGGCGCCTACGCGCCGTCAACAATGCGCAGTTAATACTCTGATGTCGAGGCTTTTGAAACCTGGTGTCGTGCAAAGGGGAGGGTTCCCTTCCCAGCAGATATCGAAACCGTATGTCTCTTCCTTGAGCATCAAGGTGGGGCCGTCAGTCCGAATACTGTCCAGAGGCGCCTCTACGGCATTCGGAAGGCGCATCGCCTCCTCGATCTGCCAGACCCGACGCGCCACGAGGACGTCAACCTCGCCCTTCGAAAGGCACGACGTATGAAACCGAACCGCCCCAAGCAAGCAAAGGGCATGACGCGGGAGTACCTCGAGAAGTTTTTGGCGGTGCAGCCGGACACGCCGATCGGACTACGGAACCGAGCCCTTCTGTCGATCGGGTACGACCTCCTCGCACGTCGCTCAGAGCTTTCCGCCTTGAGGACGGAAGACGTCTCCTGGAAAAGAGATGGGACCCTGCGCGTCCTCATACGGCGGTCGAAAACAGATCAAAACGAAAAGGGAAGAATTGCCTTTACGTCCCGTAGATCGGCAGACCTCCTAAACGCTTGGCTCGATTACAGGGGCATGCACATCCCTTATCTCTTCTGCCCCATATATCAGGGCAAACCTATTAACCGGGAAATTACGGAGATGGTGATCCGGAGGCTGATCAGGTCGTCTGCAAAGGACGTAGGCCTCGAGCCCTTCATCGCACATCAGTTCAGCAGGCACTCAATGCGCGTCGGTGCTGCTCAGGACTTGCTAATAATAGGGCATGACACGGCAGCCATCATGAGAGCTGGCGGTTGGAAGAGCGTGAATGTCCTAGGGCGATACCTGCAATACGCAGAACATAACGTTTGGGCGTGAAAGACTGTCCGTCGTCAGAGTTTTTGGGCCAGTTGGCGGGCTGAGCTAAGAGAGGGTCTGGCTCATCTGGTTCATGTGATTATGCGGCGGATTTGCGGTGAAGCAAGCGCCGCGTTTCGATGGTCTTCCGTTTGATCCTTTCT
>JAURFB010000067.1 GCA_030827165.1 Marivivens sp. | reverse complement strand
CGGGCGCTTGGCCTTGTCATTAGCCTGCCCGAGCGCGATCAGCTGTCGGTGAGCTTTACCAAGTACAAATCGAAGATCGCGATGGCGATGGGCGGCAAGGTTGCCGAAGAGCTCAAGTTCGGCAAGGAGAACGTCACCTCGGGCGCGACCTCGGATATCCAGCAGGTCTCCAGGATCGCCCGCGCAATGGTCACGCAGTTTGGCTTTGCCGAAGAGCTTGGCCATGTGGACTATGCCAACGAGCAGCAATCCTATCTGGGGGCCTATGGTGGCGGCACCAACCACAGCCCGGAAACCCAGAAGCTGATCGACCAGAAGGTGAAAGAGATCATCGACGAGGGCTATGCCACCGCCAAGCGCATCCTTACCGAAAAGCGCCAGGAATGGGAGCGACTGGCAGAGGGTCTTCTGGAGTTCGAGACCCTGACCGGAGCCGAGATCCAGCGCGTTATCAACGGCGAGCCGCCCAGGTCGGACAGTGGCTCGGACGCCGCCCCGCCGAGCGATGGCGCTTCGGTGACGGCGGTGCCCAAGGCAAGCAAGCGCAAGCCCAAGGCGCCCGACAGCGGTTTGAATCCCGAACCGACCGCATGACGCCCAGCACGTCGAAAGACTGGAACCCCGAAACCTACGCACGGTTTCGGGGTTTGCGTTTGCGCCCCGCGCTCGATCTCTTGATGCAGATCGGCACCCCCTGCGCCGGGGCTGTCATTGACCTTGGCTGTGGCGATGGGGCGGTGGCGGCTGCGCTTCGGTCGCGGTTTCCCAAACGCGAGATCGTCGGGATCGACAGTTCGGCCGTCATGCTGGCCAAGGCCCGTGGCTATCACCGGCTCATCGAATCCGACATCGCCAGTTGGACACCGGACGTGCCACCCGCGGTGATCTATTCCAACGCCGCGCTGCACTGGCTGCCCGATCACGCCGCTCTGATGCCCCGCCTTGCTCGCCTGATTCCCGAAGGCGGCGTGCTTGCGGTGCAGATGCCGCGCCAGCAGATGGCCCCGAGCCATGTCGCGCTGCGGGAGGTCTCGGCGCGGCTTTTCCCCGACCGGTTCGACTATTCAGGCTGGACGCCTCAGGTTGCCTCGCCCGAGGTCTATGCAAGACTGCTCTCCCCTTTCGGAGAGGTCTCTGTCTGGCAGAGCGAATACCTCCAGCGCCTTCCCGCCGCGGAAGGAGCGCATCCCGTGCGTCTTTTCACCGAATCGACGGCGATGCGTCCGATCACTGAAAAGCTCGATGCCGCCGAAGCCGCGCGGTTCGTTGCGGCCTATGAAGCCGTGCTCTCCTCGGATTATCCTGCCGAGGCAGATGGATCGGTGTTCTTTCCTTTCCGCCGATCGTTCTTCGTCTTGACCCGACACTGACCCGACAGGAGCGCCCATGGCCGGTTTCGTCGCCACCGATCACATCGCAACGATCACTTTCCTCGGCTTCGTCCCGCGCCGCGAAGGGGCGGAGATCGAAGCCGAAGCCGTGCCCGAGATGGCGTTGACGCTGGCGGGATTTGACAGGGAATTTCACGGCGGCCTCACCCGCCCGTCCTGTTCGCGCGTTGCCAATATCCACCCCAAAGGCACCGAAATCCGCAACAGCCGCCAGTTGAGCATTCTCAGCGAAGAGGAAATAGCCGAGATCGCCGGTGAGATGGGCCTACCGCGCCTCGATCCGCTCTGGCTTGGCGCATCTGTGGTTCTGAGGGGCATTCCTGATTTTTCGCACGTGCCGCCTGCCTCGCGGCTCTTGTCGGATTCGGGCGTGACCATCGTCGTCGATGTCGAGAATGGCCCCTGCACCTATCCCGCCAAGACGCTCGACGCTGTACATCCCGGCCATGGGAAGGCGTTCAAACCCGCCGCGAAGGGGCGCCGTGGCGTCACCGCGTCTATCGAGCGGGGCGGAACCTTGCGAGTCGGCGACGAACTGAGGCTCTTTGTCCCCGACCAGCGTGTTTGGTTGGGCTGAGGCCGCACAGAAGTTTCCTATCCGCGCCTCCTCGAGGGTAGGCCGCCGATTCCAGCGCTGATAATGTCGGAAATGCAATTTTGTCGCAGGGTCGCGCAGGGTATGCCGTGGTCGACGCAATGCCGCCGCACTGCTCCCAACGTGGAAGGTTAACATGAGCTACAAATCCGACATCGAGATCGCCCGCGAGGCCAAGAAGCGCCCCATTCAGGAAATCGGGGCCAAACTGGGCATCAGTTCTGACGACCTTCTTCCCTATGGCCATGACAAGGCCAAGGTAAGCCAGTCGTTCATCGACTCGGTTCAGGATCGCCCCAACGGCAAGCTCATCCTTGTCACCGCGATCAACCCGACCCCGGCAGGCGAGGGCAAGACCACGACCACAGTCGGCCTTGGCGACGGCCTCAACCGCATCGGCAAGAAAGCGGCGATCTGTATCCGCGAAGCCTCGCTCGGTCCGAATTTTGGCATGAAAGGTGGCGCGGCCGGTGGCGGCTATGCCCAGATCGTGCCGATGGAGGAGATGAACCTCCACTTCACCGGCGATTTCCATGCCATCACCTCGGCCCACAATCTGCTGGCCGCGATGATCGACAACCACATCTATTGGGGCAACGAGCTTGGAATCGACGATCGCCGCGTTGTCTGGCGGCGCGTGGTCGACATGAACGACCGTGCGCTGCGCGATATCGTGACCTCGCTTGGAGGTGTCTCGAACGGCTCGCCGCGCCAGACCGGCTTTGACATTACTGTCGCTTCCGAAGTCATGGCGATCCTCTGCCTCGCAAAGAACCTTCAAGACCTGCAAAAGCGCCTTGGCGACATGATCGTTGCCTATCGCCGCGACAAATCGCCCGTCTATTGCCGCGACATCAAGGCCGACGGCGCGATGACCGTTCTTCTCAAGGACGCGATGCAGCCCAACCTCGTCCAGACGCTGGAGAATAATCCCGCTTTCGTGCATGGCGGCCCGTTTGCCAATATCGCGCACGGCTGCAACTCGGTCACGGCGACGACCACGGCGCTCAAGATTGCCGACTATGTGGTGACCGAGGCCGGCTTCGGCGCCGATCTTGGTGCCGAGAAGTTCATGAACATCAAGTGCCGCAAAGCGGGGCTTGCACCCGATGCCGTGGTGATCGTTGCCACCGTCCGCGCGATGAAGATGAACGGCGGTATCGCCAAGGCCGATCTCGGCGCGGAGAACGTCGAAGCGGTCAAGAAAGGCTGCCCGAACCTCGGCCGCCACATCGCCAACGTGAAGAGCTTTGGCGTGCCGGTCGTCGTCGGCATCAACCACTTCGTCTCGGATACAGATGCCGAGGTTCAGGCGGTCAAGGATTATGTTAAGGCGCAGGGCGCCGAGGCGATCTTGTGCAAACACTGGGCCAAGGGATCGGAAGGCATCACCGAGCTGGCTCACAAGGTCGTGCAGCTTGCCGAAAGCGGCTCGGCCAATTTTGCCCCGCTCTATCCCGACGATATGCCGCTTTTCCAGAAGATCGAGACCGTCGCCAAGCGCATCTACCATGCCGACGAGGTGATCGCCGACAAGTCGATCCGCGAGCAGCTCAGGGCTTGGGAAGCGGCCGGCTATGGCAACCTGCCGGTCTGTATGGCCAAGACCCAGTACAGCTTTTCGACCGATCCCAACCTGCGTGGCGCGCCGACCGGCCATTCGGTGCCGATCCGCGAGGTGCGTCTCTCGGCCGGTGCGGGTTTCGTCGTGGTCATCTGCGGTGAGATCATGACCATGCCTGGCCTCCCCAAGGTGCCGAGCGCCGAGACGATCCGGCTTAACGCCGACGGCCAGATCGAGGGCCTGTTCTAAATCCGCTTGCCTCGGCTGGTTCGTCCTGCCGAGGCTTGCACTTGGGGGTGGTTTTGTCCAAAGGGGAGCCACTCCCACAAAGCGACCAGACCGATGCCCGCAGACCCCAGTCAGTTGAAGACCATGATCGACCTCAGGGCCGAGATAGACGAAACTGACCGGTCTCTGGTGAGGCTCCTGGCTCATCGCGCCGCCCTTATTGATCGCGCGATCGAACTGAAGCCAGGCGAAGGTATGCCAGCGCGGATCGAGACGCGGGTCGAAGATGTGGTTGGCAAGGTTCGCGCGACCGCGAGGGCCGAAGGCCTGGACCCCGATCTGATCGAAGCTCTTTGGCGCAGGCTGATCGACTGGTCGATCGCGCGCGAGGAAAAGGTGCTGGGCACCGGAACGTAGGAGAAACGGAATGACCGCAAAACTGATCGACGGCAAAGCCTTTGCCGGCACCGTGAGAGCCAAGGTTGCCGCCCATGCGGCGCAGATCAAGGAACAGAACGGTATCACGCCCGGTCTTGCGGTTGTTCTCGTGGGCGAAGACCCGGCGAGCCAGGTCTATGTCCGGTCCAAGGGCAAGCAGACCGTCGAAGTCGGCATGAACTCTTACGAACACAAGCTCGCGGCCGAAACGTCCGAGGCCGATCTTCTGGCGTTGATTGACAAGCTGAACAACGATCCCGAGGTGCACGGCATTCTCGTGCAACTGCCGCTGCCCAAACATCTCGATTCCGATCTGGTCATCAATTCAATCAATCCGGCCAAGGATGTCGATGGCTTCCATATCTCCAACGTCGGCCTTCTCGGCACAGGCCAGAAATCCATGGTGCCCTGCACGCCGCTTGGCTGCCTGATGATGCTGCGCGATCATCACGGGAGCCTGTCGGGCCTGAATGCCGTGGTGATCGGTCGCTCCAACATCGTCGGCAAGCCGATGGCCAACCTGTTGCTTGGCGACAGCTGCACCGTCACCATCGCCCACAGCCGCACCAAGGATCTGCCCGGCGTTGTCCGGCAAGCGGATATCGTGGTCGCCGCTGTTGGCCGGCCCGAGATGGTTACGGGCGACTGGGTCAAGCCGGGCGCGACCGTGATCGACGTGGGCATCAACCGCATCGAGCGCGATGGCAAGACAGCCCTCGTCGGAGATTGCGACTTCGCAAGCTGTGCCGAGGTGGCTGGTGCGATCACGCCGGTGCCCGGCGGGGTCGGTCCGATGACCATCGCCTGCCTTCTTGCCAATACGCTGACAGCCTGCTGCCGGAGCCACGGGCTGTGCGAGCCAGAAGGCCTGACCGCCTAGGACCGCACGCCGTTCGCAAAAAAGTGATTACAATCAAACGTTCAGCCGCTATCAAGCCTCGGAACGTTTGCTAAAGTAATGTCCGATGACGAGCGCAATTTCGATACGCGAAAATCTTATCCCCAGTGGCCGGCCGATCCAGATCGGTATGGCAGCGACCGCATTCTTGCTTGGCTATGTGGGTCCGTTCGGGTCGACCGCGGCCTTCGGGCAGTTTGTTTCCACGCTCTTCTGGGCGCTGATCATCGTTCTCTCGGTAGGATCGGTTCAGCTCTTGAGGGGCGTTGTGACGTCGCTCACGCCGAGCTGGGGCGAAGTTCGCCGCGAACTGGTTTTGCTTGGCGTGTTCACCTTGGTCTATACGCCGCAGGTGCAGATCCTCATCTGGTTGTTTGATCGCAGAGAAAGTTTCTCCTTTGAGGGTATCGCCGAACTCGGCGTCAAGGTTTTTGCGATTTCGCTCTGGATCGTGGCGATGCGGTTTGTCTTGCGGGGGTGGCGGAAAGAGTCGATCCCCGAGGTCGTCGTGCCAGAACGCCCCCGGCTGTTTCAGCGCCTCGACGCCGCTCAGGACGCCGCAATCCTGCAAATGTCGGCCGAGGATCATTATGTGGTGGTCGCCCTTTCGGATGGAACGACCCAGCGCATTCTGCTGCGCCTGTCCGATGGGATCGCCGAGATGGATGGTGTCGAAGGCTTTGCGACCCACCGGTCCCACTGGGTCGCGGCCTCGGCGATCGTCGGGAGCCGCCGCGAAAGGGGCCGTGTGTTCTTGCGGCTTTCAAATGGAGCGGAAGTGCCTGTGAGCCGGGGCTATCAGGCCGCCTTCAAAGAGGCTGGCATCCTCGATTGAATGGTCAAAACGGCACCGGGATTGCCTTGGTGCCCGTCAGAACAGCCATGGCAGGCTTCTTGAAAAGCGCGGAAAGAGCGGGTTCGCCGGAGCTGAGACCTCCCGTATAGGTGCCGTAGGCCGGCAGGATCAAGCGGCTCTTGTCGTAGAGGAACGCTGGCCGGGCTGTGCCTCTGATCCGGTGTTTGGGATGGTAGTGGCCCGAAACCTCGCCCGCCGCCCCCTCGACCGCGATATGCCTGAAGATCAGGCCGCCAAGCGCCAATTCGGCCAGATGCGATCCACCCAGTTCGACCGGGCCGGGATCGTGGTTGCCCTCGATCCAGACCCAGCGCCGCCCGGCCTGCAGCCGCGCCAGCCAGAGCCGCTCGTCTTGGCCAAGCGACGATTGCGCTGCAAGATCGTCGAAGCTGTCGCCAAGGCAGATCACCTGTCGCGCGCGGGTGGCGAGAATATCCGCCTCGAGGCGGGTCAGGGTTTCGCGGGCCTCGTAGGGCGGGAGAAGCCCGCCGCCGAGCCGCGCGATGCGGTCGGATTTGCCAAGGTGGAGGTCAGAAACGCAAAGCGCCGCCTCGCCCAGAATGTGCAGAGCGCCGCTGGGAAGGGCGCGGAGGGGCGTGCTGCAAAGGGTGAAGGCGTGGGCGGTCATGGCCTTGTCCTGCCGTGGAACGCCTGCCTGCGCAAGCCTCAGAGGCCGTCAAGGCCGGCCTCGGCCATCAGCGCCTCAGCTTCGCGCGCCAAAAGCCGCTCGCGGCCCTCGCCGGCAATCGGAACCTTGCCGACCTCCAGGAGCATCGGCGCGGCAAGCGGCGAGACCCGCTCTAGCTTGATATGATCGATACGGCCCTCGGTCCGGGCGAGGAATTCCTCGATCCGCCCGAAATCGACGAGGCCGCGCAGCGCCTCGGTCTCGGTGATCCGCATCAGGAGGTGGTCGGGTTCGTATTTGCGGAGCGTGTCATAGAGGATATCCGAGGAAAACGTCGCCTGCCGCCCCGATTTTCGGGCCTGCGGCAGGTTGCGTTCGATCAGGCCTGCGATGGTCGCCGCGCCCCGGAAGGTCCGCTTCATCACGGCGTTGCCCTTGAGCCAATCGTCGAGCCCTTCGCGCAGGCCCTCGGCCCTTAGAAGCGGCGCGGGATCTTCGACCCGATCGAGCCCCCAAATGAGCGTGGCATAATCGGTCGAAACAAAGCCCAAGGGATTAAGCCCCGAAGTTTCCATCCGGCGGGTGAGGAGCAAGCCCAACGTCTGCTGTGCGTTGCGGCCAGCAAACCCGTAGACGCAGGTATGGGCAAGGCCATCGTGGGGGAAGCTCTCGACCAGAACCCGATCCCGCGCGGGCAATTGGGACAGCTCACGCTGAAGCGATAGCCAGGCGGCGGTGTGGTCGGGCAGGGCGGGCCAGCTGCCTTGCCGGAACATCTCGAGAATGCGATCCGCAAGCTGGGTCGACGTGGCGAACTTGGTGCCTTGAAATACGGCGACGCGCGGCTTCTTGCTCGCCGAGCGGCTGACCTCGACGGTCATTTCCTTTAGCCCCTCATAGCGAACGATCTGGCCGCCGATCAGGAATGTGTCGCCTGCCGACAGAGTGGCCGCGAAAGATTCCTCGACCTCGCCCAAGGGCTTGCCAGCCCCGCGCAGACGCACCTTGAGCGTATCGGTGTCTTGTATCGTGCCGATGTTCATGCGGATACGCTGGGCGGCGCGAGGATCGCGCAATTGCCAAAGGCCGTCGGGACGCTGCACCAGCCTTTGCCAGCGGTCATAGGCCTTGAGCGCATAGCCCCCTGTGGCGCAGAACGCGAGACAATCGTCAAAAGCCGCGCGGGACAGGCCCGCATAGGCGCCGACGCTGCGGACTTCGCAAAACAGCTCCATCTCGTCGAAGGGACCCGCGCAGGCGCGGATCAGGAGATGTTGGCACAAGACGTCAAGCGGCCCCGTCCCGCGCGGATCGCCGTCCAGATGGTGCGACCTTGCCGCCTCCAGCGCGGCCACGCATTCGACCACCTCGAACCTGTTGGCCGGAACAAGCAGCGCCTTTGATGGCGCGTTGTAGCGGTGATTGGCGCGGCCGATCCGCTGGATCAGGCGTTTGACGTTCTTCGGAGCACCGACTTGGATCACAAGGTCCACATTGCCCCAGTCGATCCCCAGATCGAGGCTGCCGGTGCAGACAACGGCCCGCAACTGGCCCTCGGTCATGGCCTTTTCCACAGCGTCGCGCTGTTCGCGCGAAAGGCTGCCATGGTGAATGCCGATGGGCAGGTCATCCGAGTTGGCAAGCCAAAGGTGGTGGAAAAAGATTTCCGCCTGCGCGCGCGTGTTGTGAAAGATCAGGGTCGTGCGGTGGCGTTTCACTTCCTCAAGGATTTCCGCAATGGCATAACGCCCGCCACCGCCCGACCAAGGCGGCGGCGCCTCGGTGCGAAGCGTGGCGATGTCAGGGTCGGGGCCGGGATCGGCCAATAGGACAGGGCAGGGCGCCCCTCCACGCGCCATGAGCGCGGCCAGCGCGGGCGGGTCTTCGACCGTGGCCGACAGGCCCACGCGCCGCAGGCCGGGCGCCATCGCCTCGAGCCGTGACAGCGCCAGCATGAGTTGATCGCCCCGCTTGCTTTCGGCCAGAGCGTGAATCTCGTCGATGATCACCCGGCTCAGGCCCGCAAACATTCGCGGCGCGTCCTCATAGGAAGTCAGGAGCGCGAGCGACTCGGGCGTCGTGAGAAGGATATGCGGCGGATCGACCCTTTGGCGCTTCTTGGCGGTGGCGCTGGTGTCGCCGGTCCGGTCCTCGACCCTGATTGGCAGGCCCATCTCGCTGATCGGCACAAGGAGGTTGCGACGGATATCCGAGGCGAGGGCCTTGAGGGGCGAGATATAGAGCGTGTGGAGCCCCTCGCTCGGCGCCGCAACGAGTTCGGCCAGAGTTGGCAAGAACCCCGCCAGCGTCTTGCCACCCCCCGTGGGCGCGATCAGCATGAGCGCCGCCTCGCCCGCGCGGTCGAGCATTTCGCGCTGGTGCGGATGCACCTGCCAGCCGCGGGCGGCGAACCAATCGGAAAAGGCGGTGGGCAGGGCGGTCATGCCCCCAAGCTGACCGAAAGGGCGGCGGAATCAAGCCCCGAGACTGGACAGGCGACCGCAAGCCGATAGAAGAGGGGCATGAGCCGCAAAACAGACATTCCCTCCCTTGAAGAAGCCCTCAAGAGTGGAGACCGTCGGGCGCTGGCACGGGCCATCACGCTTGTCGAAAGCGGCCGCGCGGATCATCGCGCCGAGGCGCTGACGCTGATCGAGGCGCTGGGCAATGGGCGCGAGGCGCTGCGGATCGGGTTTTCCGGCACGCCGGGAGTTGGCAAATCGACCTTCATCGAATCCTTCGGCCTGATGCTGACCGGCCTGGGCCTTCGGGTTGCTGTTCTGGCGGTCGATCCCTCTTCGGCGCGGTCGGGCGGCTCGATCCTTGGCGACAAGACCCGGATGGAGCGCCTCAGCCGCGATCCCAATGCCTTTATCCGCCCCTCGCCTTCGCAATCGCATCTGGGAGGCGTCGCGCGCCGGACCCGCGAAGCGATCGGCCTGTGCGAGGCGGCCGGCTATGACGTGATCCTGATCGAGACGGTCGGCGTCGGCCAGTCGGAGACAATGGTTGCCGAGATGTGCGATCTGTTCGTCCTTCTCATCGCGCCTGCGGGGGGTGACGAACTTCAGGGCGTCAAGCGCGGGATCATGGAGATCGCCGACCTGATCCTGGTCAACAAGGCCGATGGCGAGCTTGGGGCACAAGCGACCCGCACCTGTGCCGATTATGGCGGTGCCCTGCGTCTCCTCCGCAAGCGGCGGCAGGATCCCGAGGGCTTTCCCAAGGCGATGACCGTCTCCGCGATAACGACCACAGGGCTTGAACAGGCCTGGTCCGAGATGCAGGCGCTCGTCGGATGGCGGCGCCAGACGGGGCATTTCACGGCCCGCCGGAAGTCACAGGCGCTCTATTGGTTCCACGAGGAAGTCCGGCTTCAGCTCATGGCGCGTCTCGTGGCAGACGACAGGCTCGCCGCCGATCTTGCGCTCGCCAAAAAGGCGGTCTCGCAAGGCGTGGAATCGCCGGCATCGGCAGCGGCGCGCGTCTTGAAGAGATTCGGGGACTCTCCGACATGACGACAAGCGACGGTGACAGGCTTTTTGACGGAGAGCGCCTGCGCTTGACGCATTTTCGGCGGGGCAACGACCGTGTCGTTTTGACGTTCGATTTCCATCGCAAGGGTCGCGCTGGGTTCGGCGACTCTGGTCCGTCAAGCAATTTGGAGCGCTTGGGTTGGGATCAGATCTCGCTTCGCAGCGCCCGCAACGATTGGTTTATCAACGCCGAAACAGAAGCGATGGAAAGCGCCCTGTCGACCGCCTGCAACGAATATGAGACCGTTGCCTCGATCGGGTTTTCCATGGGCGGGTATGGCGCCCTGCGGTTTGCCAGGAGCGCCCGGGCGAACCGGTTGATTGCCGTCTCGCCCCAAGTCTCGATCCATCCCGACATCGTCCCGTAGGACAAACGGTATCACAAGGAGGCGGCCGACTTTGATCCAAGGCTTGGCACCCTGGTCCCGCGCGCGGAAAGCGGCATTGAAGGCATGATCCTGTTCGATCCTTTCGAGCCCTTTGATCGCCGCCACGCCCGCCAGATCCTGGGGCTGTTTCCTCGGCTCGCGCTGCTTGCCCTGCCCTTCGGCGGGCACCCGGCCTCCGGGATACTGCGAGCCGCCGGTCAAAGCGGGCTTTTGATGCAGACGCTCGTCGAGGATGGCGGCCCTCGGGTGCAGACCTTGCGCAACGCCTATCGCGAGATCCGGCAAGAAGAGCCATCCTATCTTCTTGCACTTGCCCGGCGCTCTTTGCTGTGTCATCCGCGCGTTGCGGACTGGGCTTTGAGCCGCCTTGAGGAAATGGACACAGATGGCGGGCCGAACCCGCTTGACGCCGGTCAGGAATCCTCTTAGGACGCCCAGACTGAATTCGCGGCCCTGTGATCCAAGCAGGGCCCTTGCCGTTTGACAGGGCCCCCCGATGTGGGGCTGGGCCCAAAAGACAAGGATACGAGATATGTCGCGCCGCTGCGATCTGACCGGAAAAGGGCCGATGTCTGGCAACAATGTCAGCCATGCCAACAACAAGACCCGCCGCCGCTTCCTGCCGAACCTGCAGGACGTGTCGATGCAGTCCGACATCCTGGGCCGCACCTTCAAATTCCGTGTGTCCTCGGCTGCTCTGCGCACTGTCGACCACCGTGGTGGCCTTGATGCGTTCATGGCCAAGGCCAAGGACGACGAGCTTTCGGCCGAGGCGCTGAAGGTCAAGAAAGAGATCCTCAAGGCTCAGGCTGCCGCCTGATCCCTTGCTGATCCCAAGGCTTTGAGCCCGGCCATCGGCCGGGCTTTTGCGTTTGGGGGCGGCGTTATGGCGCTTTTTACTCGCGGTGGGAAATGATAGGCGCAAGCTGACATGACCCGACTTCGCTCTGCCTTCTCTGTCGTGCTTGCCGCCCTGCTGATCGTGACCTTTCAGCAGATGGCGTCGGCGCGGGGTATGGCTCCCGCAGTGGGCGAAGCCGTTCTGTGTCTTGGTGGCGTTCAGGTTTCCGTGCCGATCGACGCTTCGGGCGCGCCGGTCAAGCCAAGCCATTTCTGCCCCGACTGCACGACCCACGCCGCCGACGTTGCGCCACAAGGTATCTTGCCAGGTGTGGCCCTGACACTTGTCGGCATTGTCTGCGATGCCGAAGACGGCGTCATGATCGCGTCTGCGCGGCCCGAGACTCCTCGTGCAAGGGGCCCCCCGCCTGTTGCCTGATTTCGCAAAAGGAAACTCAGACCACAGGATAGAAAATGACCCTTAAATCTCTCTTTGCGGCCGCCGCCGCCGCTCTTCTACTTGCTTCTCCGGCCTCTGCCGGCGAGATGATGATCCACCACACCTATGCCATTTCCAATTCGCCCATGGCGGGGGCGGCCTTCATGGTTGTCCACAACACGACCGATGAGGATGATCGCCTGATCGATGTCCGTTCCGATGCCGCGCAGCGGGTCGAGCTTCATACCCATATCGCCGGCGAAGACGGCGTGATGAAGATGGTCCATGTCGAGGACGGTATCGCCGTTCCTGCCGGAGAAGAGATCTTGCTCGAACGCGGCGCCAAGCACGTCATGTTCATGGGCCTCGACAGCGCCTGGAAAGAGGGCGATGTGATCGTCCTGACCCTCGTCTTCGAGAAGGCTGGCGAGATCACGATCGAGATCGTTGTCGGTGACGCGCCGACGGACGGCATGATGGATCACAGCGCGATGGACCATTCGGCGATGGACCATGCGACAATGGACGGCATGACTGCTCCGAGCAACTAGACACGTCGCGCGGCGGCTTCTTGCCGGGGTCGCCGCGTCAGAATTTGCACATGGCCTCGGCCATGGAGACAAAATTGCGATACCGTTCCCAGAACGCCTCGCTGGTCGAAGCATCGGACATCCGCGTCGATTGAGCCTTTTCCGGCTCGGCAAAGAATTCCGCCGCCCGCGCCTGATCCGAAGCGCTGAGGGTCTGGTTGGCGGCCCCTTGCACGCAAGAGCACAGCGCGCCGCTGGCCGCAGACCGCCCCGCCGACACGCAGGCGCTTCCGATAGGACCACTGGCCGAGCCGCTGATGCGCCCACCCGATCCTCCGCACGATGTCAGCGCAACGAGCGCCAGCGCGACCACTATCCAACGCATCAAGAACCTGCCCTCTGTCTTCGCGCCGCCCGGATTTCTTCCTGTCGCGGTGCAATTTGCCTCTGCGCGATTATGCAGGGTGGAATCGACCCATGCAAATCAAAGGTTGGAGGTGCCGGGCAACGGCCACTTCCTG
>JAURFB010000004.1 GCA_030827165.1 Marivivens sp. | reverse complement strand
GTTGCGGGCGGCTCAGTCCACCTGATAAGGCAAAACGCCCCGGTGATCGGGGTCGACCTTCAGTCGCCGCTCGAGCGGCGGGACGGCGCGCTGGTGACAGTCGCGCCGTTCGCATATCCGGCAGGAAATGCCGATCGGCTCGAAGGCCTCGGGCGTATCGACATCCATGTGATCGGCATAGACAAGGGCCGGCGCGTGCCGCACTTCGCAGCCTAGGCCGATCGCATAGCGGCGGGTCGGGGCGTCGAAGGCGCCGCCGGATTTCGTCACATCCCGCGCAAGGCAGAAATAGCGCACACCATCGGGCGTTTCGGCGAGCTGCCGCAGGAACCGCCCCGGCGTCTCGAAAGCGCGGTGCACGTTCCACAAGGGGCAGGCGCCGCCGTAGCGGGCAAATTGCAGGGTGGTGGCCGAGTGGCGTTTCGTGATGGTTCCGGCCGGATCGACACGGACGAAGAAGAAGGGGATGCCTTTGGCGGCGGGGCGCTGGAGGGTTGAAAGCCTGTGCGCCACCTGTTCGAGCGAGGCGCCGAACCGGTCGGCGAGGCGTTCGAGGTCGTGGCGGGTTTCCTGTGCGGCGGTGTGAAAACGCTGGTAGGGCATCAGAGCCGCGCCGGCGAAATAGTTGGCAAGCCCCACCTTGGCGATGGCCCGCGCCTCGGGCGAATGGAAGCGGGCCAGATCGAGCGTCGCCTCCAGGAGCTTGTCCTGCGTCAGAAGCGCAACTTGCAAGAGGAGCTGGAAGGTGCGGGTCTGCTCGGCCGAACGGCGCGACAGGGTCAGGATCTTGGCCTCGGGATCATAGTGGCGCGTGACCGCCGTATCGGCGAACCGAACGGCGACCCCCCGTGTTCCCAGCGCGGCGATGGCGGTATCGCGAATCGTCGCGGCGCTTTGGGTGGCAAAGCGTTCGGCGGTGCGATCAACTGCGTCGATGTAGTTGTCGCAATAATGGAAGAAATCGCGCACCTCCTCCCACGGGCTCGGCTGGAGCCGGGAATCCTCGCGCCCGAGCGCCTCATCAAGCGAGGCAAGGCGTTCGTGGGTCTGCCGATAGGCGCGGTGCAGATCAAGGAACGCGCGGGCGAGGGCAGGGGCGTTGGAGGCCGCGAGCCGCAGATCGGCAAGGCCGGGCGGGGTATCGCCAAAAAGCGGGTCGGCCAGCGCCTCGCGCATGTCGCCCACAAGCCGGGCCTCGTCGCCCGATTGCAGCTCTGTCACGTCAAAGCCGAACTCTTGCGCAAGACCAAGGACAACGGCGGTCGAAACCGGGCGGTTGTTGTTCTCCATCTGGTTGAGATAGGGCAGCGACACGCCCAGCTTGTCTGCGAAAGCCTTCTGCGTCAGCCCCAGACGCCCGCGCAACTCGCGCAGTTTCACGCCGGCATAGAGTTTCTGGATCGCCATGATGCCCCCGGATTTGCAGCTTCGCCAATCCAAGTCTTAGGCTTTGCAAACCCGATCTGGCAAGTCTCAGTCGATCCCGAGCCGCCTCTCGCGCCGGATGACCAAAGCAATGGCGACGCCCGAAAGGACCGACGAGCCGAACATGATCGCTTGCAGTGGCAGGCTTCCCGCCTCGGGCGAGAGGCTGGACCCGGCTATGGCCGAAAGCGCCGCGCCGCCCGTGACCATGATCGCCCCGCCAAGGCCGGAAGCCGTGCCGGCAAGATGGGGCCGCACCGAAAGCATCCCGGCGGTGGCATTGGGTATGGTCAGGCCGTTGCCGAGGCCGAGGAAAGTGCAAAAGCCGAAAAAGAGGAGCGCGCTTTCGTATCCCGAGAGGCTGATTGCCAGGGAAACGGCAAGGCCCGCACTGGCGATGCCGGTGCCAACTAGGGTCATGCGGTTCACGCCGAACCGCACCGAATAGCGGCCCGAGATGTAGTTGCCGACCGCATAGCCGACCGTGGGCGAGCCAAGCGCCAGGCCGGTTTGCAGGGGGCTGAGGCCAAAGACGCCGCTTGCAACAAGGGAAGCGCCGCCAAGCAGTGCGTAATAGGCCCCGGCGGCAAAAGCGGTGCACATCACATAGCCCCAGAATCGCGGTGACGTGAGGAGGGCGGGGTATTGTTTGACTTGCTCGCGGAACGGCACCCCTCGGTCGCGGACAGTCTCACCCTGATCGGCCCAGACAAGCACGACCATCAGAAAGCCCATCAGCGTCAGCAACCAGAAATTGGCCCGCCAGCCGAGGAACTCGTCAACCGCACCGCCGATGAAGGGGCCGATCATCGGCATGATCGACATCCCCAGCGTCACATAGCCGATCATCGAGGCGGCCTTGTCCTGGCTCACAAGGTCGCGCACGACCGCGCGGCTCAGGACCATCCCGGTTGCCACCGTCGCCTGAACGAGGCGGAAGCCGAGAAAGGCCGCGCCGGATGGCGCAAGGGCTGCACCCGCCGAGGCGGCAGTAAAGATCGCAAACCCGACAAGCACGACGGGCCGCCGACCGAAACGGTCCGAGATCGGTCCGACGATGATCTGCATGATCGCTGTGGCCGCGAAATAACCCGAAACAGCCAACTGCATAACGCTGTAGTCGACGCCGTATTCCGCCGCGATCGCGTTCAGCGAGGGCAGGAAGAGCGACATATTCAGCGCCGAAAGGCCCGCCAGCATGACGAGCGTGAACATATGCGGCGGCGTTGTCCGGTCGAAGAAGTGGGCGGCGGGGTGCGTGGTCATGGCTTTGGCTATGCCTCGGAGCGGAGGATGTCCACGCCTATTCGGCCCCGAAGCGGGCGAAGATGAACCAGGCCCCTGCCGCGATCAGAGCAAATCCTACGCCATGATTCCAGCGGATCGGCTCGCCGAGGTAGAGCGCCGAGAAGCCGGCGAAAACCGTCAGAGTGATAACCTCCTGAATGGTCTTCAGTTGCGCGGCGCTGAAATGCCCGTGGCCGATCCGGTTGGCCGGCACCTGCAAGACATACTCGAAAAACGCGATGCCCCAGCTGACGAAGATCACCACGATCAGCGGCGCGGCCTTGAACTTGAGATGCCCATACCAGGCGAAGGTCATGAAAAGATTGGACATCAGAAGAAGCCCGATGGTCAGAACGGGCACGGGAAGTTGCGGCATGGGGCGCTTTCGGGGAGGGTGTTACGCAATTTTGCAATTAGCGCGAACTATGTTGCATTGAATTTGCAAATTTGCTCGTTTTGCCTTTTGCCTGCCGCGCCACCTCCCTAGACTGTAGCAGCGGCAATCGAGGGCAATCTATCCGATGAAAGACATCCTGCAAGAACTGGAATCGCGGCGCGATGCGGCCCGTCAGGGCGGCGGCGCGCGCCGGATCGAGGCGCAACACGCCAAAGGCAAGCTGACCGCCCGCGAGCGGATCGAGCTTTTGCTTGATGAGGGCTCGTTCGAGGAATTCGATATGTTCGTGGCTCATCGCTGCACCGATTTCGGGATGCAGGACAGCCGCCCCGCCGGAGATGGCGTGGTGACAGGCTGGGGCACGATCAACGGCCGCATGTTCTATGTCTTTTCGCAGGACTTCACCGTTTTCGGCGGCTCTTTGTCGGAGACCCATGCCCAGAAGATCTGCAAGATCATGGATATGGCGCTGCAAAACGGCGCGCCGGTGATCGGCATCAACGACTCGGGCGGCGCGCGCATCCAGGAGGGTGTCGCCTCGCTCGCGGGCTATGCCGAGGTGTTCCAGCGCAACATCATGGCCTCGGGCGTCGTGCCGCAGATCAGTGTTATCATGGGCCCCTGTGCAGGTGGAGCCGTCTACTCGCCCGCAATGACCGACTTCATCTTCATGGTGAAGGATTCATCCTATATGTTCGTGACCGGCCCGGATGTGGTGAAGACCGTGACGAACGAGATCGTCACCGCCGAGGAACTGGGCGGCGCCTCCACGCACGCCCGCAAATCCTCGGTCGCAGATGGTGCTTTTGAAAACGACGTCGAGGCGCTGGCCGAGATCCGCCGCCTTGTCGATTTCCTGCCGCTCAACAACCGCCAAAAGCCGCCCGTGCGCCCGTTTTTCGACGATGTGGCGCGGATCGAGGACAGCCTCGACACCCTGATCCCCGACAATCCCAACACGCCCTACGACATGAAAGAGCTGATCCACAAGATCGCGGACGAGGGCGATTTTTACGAGATTCAGGCCGATTACGCCAAGAACATCATCACCGGCTTTATCCGGCTCGAAGGCTCGACCGTCGGTGTCGTCGCCAACCAGCCGATGGTTCTGGCAGGCTGTCTCGACATCGACGCCAGCCGCAAGGCCGCGCGGTTTGTGCGCTTTTGCGACGCCTTCGAGATCCCGATCCTGACGCTTGTCGATGTGCCCGGCTTCCTGCCCGGCACAAGCCAGGAATACGGCGGCGTCATCAAGCACGGCGCCAAGCTGCTGTTCGCCTATGGCGAGGCAACCGTGCCCAAGGTCACGGTGATCACCCGCAAGGCCTATGGCGGCGCCTATGACGTCATGGCCTCCAAACACCTGCGCGGCGATTTCAACTACGCCTGGCCCACCGCCGAGATCGCGGTCATGGGGGCCAAGGGCGCGACCGAGATCCTGTATCGCTCGGAGCTGGGCGACAAAGAGAAGATCGCGGCGCGGACCAAGGACTATGAAGACCGCTTCGCCAATCCCTTCGTTGCCGCCGAGAAGGGCTTTATCGACGAGGTGATCATGCCCCATTCCACCCGCCGGCGGGTCTGCCGTGCCTTTGCCTCGCTGCGGGGCAAGAGCCTTCAGAACCCGTGGAAGAAACACGACAACATTCCGCTTTGAGGCAGGGACTTTGAGATGACGATCAGACTTGCCGCAAGTCGGGAGAACAGCTGATGGAAAAACACCGTGGTTTCCCGGGCCGGATGCCGAGCTCGGACCATCAATTCACCATTCGCCGCGCCAACAAGGAGGGCGCGACAAAGATCGTCGCGCGCGAACGGTTCCGCGATCGCCGTCCGGTTGATCGCAAGGCGGACGAGCTGTTCCTTTGGGCCTTGTGGGAGCATTTCGGCGAAGAGCCCTTTGTGCGGGGCAATCTCGACGCGGGGCGGCTAGGCTGGCTTATGGGCCGTGAGGTCGTGCCCGCCGAAGACCCCTTCGATCCCCAAAGCTATGACGCGCTTCTCAAGATCAATGTGGCCAAGGCCAAAGTCAGCTTTCCGCAGATCTTCGATGATCGCGCGGCCTCGCCCTTCGAGGGGGACGACGATTGGGACTGATGGGCGGAAAATGGCCTGTGGTTGCAGGGATTTGGCAGGAAGACGCGCATCCGGCGCGGCGACCGATCAAAGCCGTTGGCGGAATATCTGACCTGTGCAAGTCTCGTCCTCGGGTCGGTGTTCTCGCTTGCGAGGCGCAGTCCCAGCATCCAAATTGTTCCCCTTTCCTGGACCGGTCTGCCCCCCCGCGGGGCCGACCGGCCCCTTTTCCCGCGATGGCCGATTTTTGCGCGGGTTTATGCCTGAGCGGAGCGGCTGATATTGCCTATCGGAGCGTGTCTGGTGAGGATTTGCCCAAGGCAAACACACAAAAGGGCAGTATCCTATGCGTAAATCACTCCTCTCCCTCGTCGCAGCCGCGACTCTCGGCCTTGCGGGCTGTATCGACACCGATCTCGAGCGCGGCCTCGCCGGCGCTGCGGCTGGCGCGCTTCTTGCCGACGCCGTCGGCGGCAATGCTTTCACGGGTGCTCTCATCGGTGGTGCGGCTGGTGCCACCTGCGACGATCTCGGCGCCAAAGCCTGCCAATAACCTGATCCGCCCTTCGGGGCGCAAGACCTACCCTGACCGTCACGGGCGCCACCGCGCACCTGTGGCGGTTTTGCATTTGAAGGACCTCGCCTGATGTTCAAGAAGATCCTGATCGCCAACCGGGGCGAAATCGCCTGCCGCGTCATCAAGACGGCCCGCAAGATGGGCATCAAGACGGTTGCGGTCTATTCCGATGCCGACCGCAACGCGCTTCATGTGTCGATGGCCGACGAGGCGATCCACATCGGTCCGCCGCCCGCCAACCAATCCTACATCGTGATCGACAAGATCATGGCAGCGATCAAGGAAAGCGGCGCAGAGGCGGTGCATCCGGGCTATGGCTTCCTCTCGGAAAACCCCAAATTCGCCGAGGCTTTGGAGAAGGCCGGCGTCGAGTTCATCGGCCCGCCGGTGAAATCCATCGAGGCGATGGGCGACAAGATCACTTCCAAAAAGATCGCCCAAGGTGCGGGCGTCAGCACCGTCCCCGGCTATATGGGCCTGATTGGTGACGCTGACGAGGCGGTCAAGATCAGCCAAGAGATCGGCTATCCGGTGATGATCAAGGCCTCCGCGGGCGGCGGCGGCAAGGGGATGCGCATCGCGTGGAATGACGAGGAGGCGCGCGAGGGCTTCCAATCGTCCAAGAACGAGGCGGCCAATTCCTTTGGCGACGACCGGATCTTCATCGAAAAGTTCGTGACGCAACCGCGCCATATCGAAATTCAGGTGCTCTGCGACACGCACGGCAACGGCGTTTATCTGCACGAGCGCGAATGCTCGATCCAGCGCCGCAACCAGAAGGTCGTCGAAGAGGCGCCCTCGCCCTTCCTTGATGAAGCGACCCGCAAGGCCATGGGCGAGCAGGCTGTCGCTTTGGCCAAGGCCGTGGGTTACGCCAGCGCCGGGACGGTCGAGTTCATCGTGGACGGCAACCGCAACTTCTATTTCCTCGAGATGAACACCCGCCTGCAGGTGGAGCATCCCGTGACCGAACTCATCACCGGTGTCGATCTGGTCGAACAGATGATCCGCGTGGCCAACGGCGAGAAACTGCCGTTCACGCAAGAGGACCTCAAGATCAACGGCTGGGCCATCGAGAACCGCCTCTATGCCGAGGATCCCTATCGGAGTTTTCTGCCCTCCATCGGCCGCCTCAGCCGCTATCGCCCGCCTGTCGAAGGCGAGACCGAAACCGGCGGGATCGTGCGCAACGATACCGGCGTCTTCGAGGGCGGCGAGATCTCGATGTATTACGACCCGATGATCGCCAAGCTTTGCACCTGGGCCCCGACGCGGGCGGCGGCGATCGAAGAGATGCGCGTCGCGCTTGATACGTTCGAGGTCGAGGGGATCAGCCACAACCTGCCCTTTGTCGCTGCCGTGATGGATCACCCGCGCTTTGTGAGCGGCGACATCACTACCGCCTTCATCGCCGAGGAATATCCGGATGGTTTCGGCGGCGTCACGCTGCCGCGAGAGGCGCTTGTCCGCGTGGCCGCGGCCGCCGCCGCGATGCATCGGGTCACCGAAATCCGCCGTTCGCGCATTTCGGGCCGGATGAACAATCACGAGCGCCATGTCGGCACCGATTGGGTTGTGACCCTTCAGGGGCAAGAATTCCCCGTCACAATGACCGCCGACCGTGCCGGCGCCGATGTGACCATCGCGGGCAAGACCCTGCGGATCGAAAGCGACTGGACGCCAGGCGATCCGCTGGCGCGGCTCACCGTGGGCGGCGCGCTTCTTGTTCTGAAGGTCGGCAAGCGGACCCAAGGGTTCAGGCTGCGCTTTCGTGGCGCTGATCTTCAAGTCACGATCCGCACGCCGCGGCAGGCCGAGTTGGCGCGGCTGATGCCAGAAAAGCTGCCGCCCGATACGTCGAAGTTCCTCCTGTGCCCGATGCCGGGGCTCATCGTGAAGGTGAATGTCTCGGCGGGTGACGAAGTTCAGGAGGGTCAGGCGCTTTGCACCGTTGAGGCAATGAAGATGGAGAACATCCTGCGCGCCGAGCGCAAGGGTGTCGTCAAGACGGTCAATGCCACGCCGGGCGACAGCCTCGCGGTTGACGAAGTGATCATGGAGTTCGAATGATGCCAGCCCGCGGGGGGATCAGCCTCGCGGCCCTTTCTGCCCTGTCCGCGGCGCTTGGGTTTGCGATCTGGTTTGCCCTCACCTGGGCCCGAATCGGCACGTTTGAATACCCGCTCGACGACGTCTACATCCACCTGTCGATGGCCGAAGGCATCACCGGCGGCACCTATGGCATAAACCCCGGCGAGCCCGCCTCGGCGGCATCGTCGATCCTTTATCCCCTGCTCCTCACGCCGTTTCCCGGAACCGCGCTTCAGCGGCTCTTGCCGCTGGCCTGGAATGTCGGGGCGCTGCTGGCTTTGAGCGGAATCATGGGGACGTGGATCGGCCGATGGGTCGCTGATCGCCGTCTGGGCGTTTTCCTCGCACTTGTGCTGCCGTTCGCGGCCAACATCGCCGGAGTTGCCAGCCTCGGGATGGAGCACACGCTGCACGCCTTGGCGACGGTAGTGATGCTCCTTGGATTCTGGCGGTTCTTGATCAAGGGAGAGGTCGGTGCGTCGCTGATCGCCGGTGTCTTGCTCGCGCCGATGTTGCGTTTCGAGGGGATCGGGCTGGCCCTGGTCGTTTGCGCAGTCGTCGCATTGCGCGGGAGCGTGCGGGCAGCGGCCATGCTTGCCGGGCTCGCGCTCGCTCCTGCCGCGCTTTTTGCGCTGTTTCTCACCTCTCAGGGCCTTGATCCCTTGCCAAGCTCGGTTCTGGCCAAGCTCAGCACCGCAAGCGATGGGAGCGATCTGCTCTCCCGTCTGCTGCGCAATCTCTTTTCGGTTGGGGCCGGTCCGCTCCTGGCCGGATGGGCGCTGCTGACCGCCGGATTGTTTCATCGCGCCTTGAAAGGCGACCACGACCTGCGCCTGTTCCTTCTGGTCGCTTGGCTCGCCGCGACCGCGCATTTTCTGGCGGGCCGCATCGGCTGGGCTGCGCGATATGAGCACTATGTCGTGGTGATGATTGCTCTTGCTCTCGTGGCGGTGTTTGGCAAAGCAGGGCGGATCTTGCGCGGTCTGGTCATCTCGGGCGCGCTCGTTGCGGCGGCCTACTACGGTCTGATGAACTGGCAATTTTACAATTGGACAGCGCGAGGGGTCTATCTCCAGCACGTCCAGATGGCCCGGATCGCGGCCGAGATGCCGGACGCGCCTGTCGCGGTCAACGACATCGGGCGGGTCGCCTGGGCGCAGGAGGCGCGGATCGTCGATCTCTGGGGGCTGGCCTATGCCGATGCCCGACGCGCACGACAAGAGGCCGAATATGGTCCTGTTCCGGGCTGGGCCGGTCCGCTCGCCGAGGCGCGGGGCGCGCGCTATGCGATGGTCTATGCCGATTGGTTCAAGGATGGCATCGGCGCCGACTGGCGACTGATCGCAGAACTTGAAACCCCTGCGCCGATCGGGATTCTCGGCAGCGAGAAGGTTTCGATCTTTGCGATCGACCCGACCATGGAAGATGACCTGCGCGCCGTGATCGAGCGGCTCGCCCCGTCGATGCCCGAGGGCACGACGTTGATCGAAGTGAACTGAATGACCCGCGGCGGCGAACGTGAGAAAGGCTTTTCAAATGGCTGACAAGATTGAGAAATGGCGGGCCCTGGCGGCCAAGGAGATGCGCGGCGCCGATCCCGACAGCCTGACATGGAACACGCTCGAGGGCATTCCGGTCAAGCCTCTTTACACTGAGGAGGACATCAGGGGCCTTGATCACCTCGGGACCGTGCCCGGCCTCGCCCCCTTCACCCGCGGCCCCCGCGCGACGATGTATGCGGGCCGCCCCTGGACCATCCGCCAATACGCGGGCTTTTCGACCGCCGAAGAATCGAACGCCTTCTACCGCCGTGCTCTTGCCGCCGGTCAGCAGGGCGTTTCGGTCGCCTTCGACCTCGCCACCCACCGCGGCTATGACAGCGATCACCCCCGCGTCGAGGGCGATGTGGGTAAAGCCGGCGTGGCCATCGATTCCGTCGAGGACATGAAGATCCTCTTCGACGGCATCCCGCTCGACAAGGTGTCGGTCTCGATGACGATGAACGGCGCGGTGATCCCGATCCTCGCCAATTTCATCGTCACCGGCGAAGAGCAGGGGCATTCCCGCGCGGTCCTGTCGGGGACGATCCAGAACGACATTCTAAAGGAGTTCATGGTCCGCAACACCTATGTCTATCCGCCCGAGCCTTCGATGCGGATCGTGGCCGACATCATCGAATACACCTCCAAAGAGATGCCCAAGTTCAACTCGATCTCGATCTCCGGCTACCATATGCAGGAGGCGGGGGCGAACCTCGTGCAGGAGCTGGCCTATACCCTTGCCGACGGGCGCGAATACGTTCGCGCCGCTATCGCGCGGGGGATGAATGTCGATGATTTCGCGGGGCGTCTGTCGTTCTTCTTCGCCATCGGCATGAATTTCTTCATGGAGGCCGCCAAGCTGCGCGCCGCGCGGCTTCTTTGGCACCGGATCATGGCCGAGTTCAATCCCCAAAAGCCCGGCTCTTCGATGCTGCGCACCCATTGCCAGACCTCGGGCGTTAGCCTTCAGGAGCAAGACCCCTACAACAACGTCGTCCGCACCGCCTATGAGGCGATGGCGGCGGCGCTGGGGGGAACACAATCGCTCCACACCAACGCGCTTGACGAGGCGATCGCCTTGCCGACCGATTTTTCGGCCCGCATCGCCCGCAACACGCAACTCATCCTTCAGGAAGAGACGGGGATCACCAACGTGGTCGATCCGCTGGCGGGCTCTTACTATGTCGAGAGCCTCACCGCCGAACTGGCGGAAAAGGCTTGGGCGCTGATCGAAGAGGTCGAGGACATGGGCGGCATGACCAAGGCCGTGGCCTCGGGCCTGCCGAAGCTGCGGATCGAGGAAAGCGCCGCGCGACGGCAGGCGATGATCGACCGTGGCGAAGAGGTCATCGTCGGGGTGAACAAATACCGCCTCGCCAAGGAAGACCCGATCGACATTCTCGATATCGACAATGATGCCGTGCGGGCCAACCAGATTTCCCGCCTCCAGCGGGTCAAGGGCACCCGCGACGCCGAAGCCTGCGAAGCCGCTCTGGCCGAGCTGTCGCGGCGTGCCAAGGAGGGGGGCAATCTTCTCGAAGCGGCTGTTGAGGCCGCCCGTCAACGGGCCACCGTGGGAGAAATCAGCATGGCGATGGAAAAGGAATTCGGGCGGCACCGGGCCGAGGTCAAGACCCTCGCCGGCGTCTATGGCGCGGCCTACGAGGGCGACGCGGACTTTGCCGCGATCCAGACGGCGGTCGAAGATTTCGCAAAGGCAGAAGGCCGCCGCCCGCGGATGCTTGTCGTCAAGATGGGGCAAGACGGCCATGACCGAGGCGCCAAGGTGATCGCCACGGCCTTCGCCGATATCGGCTTTGACGTTGACGTGGGCCCGCTCTTCCAGACGCCCGACGAGGCCGCGCAGGACGCAATCGACAATGACGTGCACGTCGTCGGCATCTCGTCACAGGCGGCGGGCCACAAGACTCTCGCGCCGAAACTCGTGCAGGCGCTCAAGGATCAGGGGGCCGAGGATATCATCGTGATCTGCGGCGGGGTGATCCCGCAGCAGGACTATGACTTCCTCAAGAAAGCGGGCGTGAAGGAGATTTTCGGCCCCGGGACCAACATCCCCGAGGCCGCCAAAAATATCCTGAGCCTGATCCGTCAGGCGCGGGCCTAGGCAGTGGCCGTCGCGGCCTCGCGCCGCGCCGCCAGCATCAACACGCCATAGCCCAGGATCGCCGAGACCACCGAGCCGGACAGGACGCCGAGCCGCACCGCGTTCATCTGCGCCGGATCGGCAAAGCTCAGCGAGCCGATGAAGAGCGACATGGTAAAGCCGATGCCCGCAAGGCAGGCGATGCCATAGATATGCATCCAGTTCGCCCCGTGCGGCAAACGGGCAAGGCCGAGCTTGACCATTGCCCAAGTCATCCCGAATACGCCGACCTGCTTGCCAACGATGAGGCCAAGGGCAATGCCAAGGGGCAGGGGGGCAAAGAGGTCGGACAGCGACAGGCCTGTCAAGACAACGCCCGCATTGGCAAAGGCAAAGATCGGCACGATCATGTAGAGCACATAGGGGGATAGCCCGTGTTCAAGGCTATGAAGGGGCGATTTGCCGAATTTGTCGGTGAGCGGGATGGTGAAGGCGGTGATCACACCTGCCAGCGTCGCGTGGACGCCCGATTTCAACACGAGAAACCACATGATCGTGCCGAGAAGCAGTGCCGGGGCGATCCGGTGGGCGCCTTTCCAGTTCAGCCAAAGCAGGCCCAGCAACGGGATGGCTGCGAGCATCAGGTAATCGACCTTGAGTTCTGCGGTATAGAAAAGGGCGATAATCACGATGGCGCCAAGATCGTCGAGGATGGCCAGCGTGAGAAGGAAGACCTTGAGCGAGGCGGGCGCGCCCGTGCCGATCAGGGCAAGGATACCAAGGGCAAAGGCAATGTCGGTCGCCGCAGGGATCGCCCAGCCGCCGATGTTTTCGGGGGTTGTCCAGTTGAGCGCCACGAAAACGACCGCAGGCAGGATCATCCCCCCGACCGCCGCCATGCCCGGAAGCACGACGTCGCGCGGGTTCTTGAGCTTGCCCTCCAGCATTTCGCGCTTCAGCTCAAGACCGATCAGGAAGAAGAACACCGCCATCAGGCCATCGTTGATCCATAGGATCAACGGCTTGGCGAGGCCGTCGCCATTAAGGGTGATGGAAAGCTTGGCGCCGAGAAAGGCGTCGTAGAAAGGCTGAAGCGAGGAGTTGGCGACCATCAGCGCAGCAAGGGCCGAGGCCATCAGCAAGATGCCTCCAAAGGCATCGTGTTTGAAGAAGCGATCGATCGCGCCGAGGAGTGACATCCAAATACCTGACTGTTTGCGTTATGTTTGTTCCCACTTAGGGCGATACGGGCTTGAATCAAAGACAGATCAGTCGAAAGTGGTGATCACTGTGACAAGGATTCCCCGATGTGGCGGCTCGATCATCTCGCTGTGGTCTGCTCTGACCTAGCCGAAGGTGCGGCCTGGGCCGAAGCCGCCTTGGGACTGCCCTTTCAGAACGGCGGCAAACACGCCCGCTATGGCACCCACAACCGGCTCTTTTGTCTTGGTCCCGACCTTTATCTGGAGGTGATCGCGCCCGATCCTGAGGCGGGCTCGCAAGGGCCGCGCTGGTTCGGGCTTGATGGGGTGTCCGGCCCGCCGCGGCTCGGCAACTGGATCGTGGCCTGCGACGATCTGGACGCCGCCCTCGCGGCCAGTCCAAAAGGGGCGGGCGAGGCGGTCGACCTCGAACGCGGCGATCTGAAATGGCGCATCTCTGTGCCAAAGGACGGCAGCCTGCCGATGGCGGGCGGCTGGCCGACGCTGATCGAATGGGCCCCCGGCATCCGCCACCCCGCCACACGGCTGGCCGACAGTGGCCTGCGGCTCAAACGGCTGACGATCCACCATCCAGACGCGGTGACAATCGCCGCAATGCTTGCCCTGCGACTGGAAGATCCCCGTATCGACTTTGAAACGGCCCCGATTCCCTCGCTATCCGCCTGTTTCCTTACGCCCGAGGGCGACGAGAGGCACCTTGCATGATCCGCCCCGCCACCGCCGCCGACGCGCCTGCGATTGCCGCGATCTGGAACCACTATATCCGCGAAACGACCGTGACATTCCTGCCCGACGAGAAATCGGTTGAGGATGTCGAAAAGATGATCGCCACAGATGTTTGCCTTGTGGCCGATGACGGCGGGATTCAGGGCTTTGCCCGTTATTTCCAGTTTCGCGGCGGAAGAGGATATTTTCATACAGTGGAACACACTGTCCTTCTCGCCTCCGGCACTGCCGGGCGCGGCTATGGCCGCGGGTTGATGAAGGCGCTCATGGCTCATGCGGCGCAGGCCGGCAAACATTCCATGTGGGCCGGTGTCAGCGGAGAAAATAGGGCGGGCGTTTCCTTCCACGCGGCACTTGGTTTTCAAGAGATCGCCCGCCTTACCGAGGTCGGGTTCAAGTTCGGCCGCTGGATTGATCTGGTGCTGATGCAAAAACGCCTCTGACATCCACGTCCCAAACCGTTAGGCTGGCTCCCATGTCGATTTGGACCCGCATTGCCGATGCCCTTTCCTCTCTCGCCAAGGGCGAGGGGCTTTCAACCGTCTTCGAAAGGCTCCGAACCCCGCCCGAGCGATCGGTCGCTTTCGCCATCGCCGTGATCGGTCTTGGCGCCAAGATGGCCAAGGCTGACGGCCTTGTGACCCGTGACGAGGTTTCGGCCTTCCGCGAGGTCTTTGTCATTGCGCAAGAGGACGAAGCGAATGCCGCCAAGGTGTTCAACCTCGCGCGGCAAGACGTGGCGGGATTCGAGGAATACGCCCGCCGCATCAAGGCGATGTATGGCGACGAGGTTGAGGCCTTGTGCGATCTGATGGAAGGGCTTTTCCATATCGCGATGGCCGATGGGGAATACCATCCGGCCGAAAACGCGTTTCTGGCCGAAGTCGCCCGGATTTTCGGCTTCGAACCGCGCCGCTTTGCCCGCATTCGCGCTCAGTTTGTCCCCTATGCCGAACGCGATCCCTATGACGTCTTGGGTGTCGCGCATGATGCGTCGATCGAAGAGGTGAAGGCCGCCTGGCGGGCCTGCGTCCGCGAGAGCCACCCCGACCAGATGATGGCGCGCGGCCTTCCCGAAGAGGCGATCCGCATGGCCGAGAAACGGCTCATCTCGATCAACCGCGCCTGGGAGCAGATCAGCGGGAAAGCCGCATGAGGGACGCATGAGATTGGCCACCTACAACGTCGAATGGTTCTCGAACCTCTTTGACGATGACGGAGCGCTGATCGACAACAATAGCTGGTCCGGCCGTCAGGATGTGACCAAGGCCGAACAGGCGGTGGCGCTGGCGCGGGTGTTTCGGGCGATTAACGCCGATGCGATCTTGATCATCGAAGCCCCCGACATCTCGCCGCATCGCGACGGGCGCGTCGCGCTCGAGAATTTCGCGGCCTATGCCGGTATCCGCGCCCGCACGGCGCTGGCCGGATTTCCAAACGACACGCAGCAAGAGATCATTCTGCTCTATGATCCCGATACGGTTTCGGCGCGGCACGCTCCGCGCGGCGACGGGACTGGCAAGAAAGGATCGCGCGATGCCCCCAGGTTCGACGGCGTGTTCCGGCTCGACCTCGATATCGACGCCGCGCCGGAATTGATCCGTTGGTCCAAGCCGCCGCTCGAGGTGGCGCTTAAGACCAAGGGCGGGCGCGAGATCCGGCTGATCGGCGTTCACGCCAATTCGAAAGCGCCGCACGGAGCGCAAGAGGGGCACGCGGCCTATCGCATCTCCATCGAGAACCGGCGCAAGCAGCTTGCCCAGTGCATCTGGCTGCGCCAGCGGATCGAGCAGCACCTCGAGGACGGGGACGACCTGATCGTGCTCGGCGATCTCAATGACGGCCCCGGTCTTGACGACTATGAAAAGCTCTTCGGGCGCTCGAGCGTCGAGATCATCATGGGCGAAGAGGGCGCGACGCGCCTTTTCGATCCCCATGCACGGCTGGCCCTCAGCCAGCGGATCGGCGCGATCCCGACCAGCTCGCGGTTTCGACTGCCTCCCGACGGACGCTATCTTTCGGCCATGCTTGATTACATCATGGTCTCGCCAAAGCTTCACGACCTCGATCCGGTCTGGCGCATCTGGCATCCTTTCGATGATCCGGCGATCTATGCCGACCAGACGCTGCGCGGGGCGCTTCTGACCGCTTCTGACCACTTCCCCGTATCGCTCGATATCGCCCTTTGATCACGCGTCAAGGATCGTGACGTTCACCGTCGCCCGCAGCGATGCGGCAAGGGCACTGAGCCGGTTTTGCGCAACCTCGCCAAAAAGTGGTCGCGCATGGGCGCTGAGGACCAGTTCGAGATCGCGCTTCTTCGGCCGCCAGATGAGCTCGCCCGGCGCCTCTTCGGCCCCGAGCCAGAGCATCGCGCCAAGGCGCATCGCCTTGCCCAAGACTTCGGCCTGTTGAAGCTCTTCCACGGTCAGAATCTGGAAAATCTTCTCGAACCGGGAGCCTTCGCGCTTGTTGGAATAGCGGTGCAGGAGCGACAGGCCAAGGAACACCCGTTCGCGATGCTTGAGGCCGCCCAGATTGGCGCGGGTGGCGTTGTCGAAGGCGACCTCGTCGCGATAGTCGGGATGCGCGCGCCATGTCACGTCATGCAAGAGGCAGGCCGCCTTGATGATCCGCTTTTTCTGCCAGTCGGCCTTCGGGAAAAGCGGCAAGACAAAATCATAGAGGATCTTGCCAAAACCGGGCAGCCGGGCGTCCTTGGCTTCGGCGAAGCGACAGGCCTCGATCAGCGGGTCGCGAGCACGCAGATCGGCAGGCATCTGCTCGTAGAGCATCCCCTCGCGGATGCCATAGGAGCTGACCGTGATGTCCTTGGGCCTGAAGGTCTTGACCAGTTCCCGCAGCACCACCACGGCAATCGGGACCAACGCCATGCGGTCGGCGGAAATCCCAGCGCGGTTTCGGACCACTTCGGGATTGGTGGCTTCGATATAGCTTTGTGTCAGCGCGACGTTCTGCGAGGACATCCGGTATTCATGCAAGACAGTCAGCGGATAATCACGCCGCTCCATGTCTATCCGGGCAATGGCGCGCCAGCTCCCGCCTACGAGAAAGAGCCGCCTGCCGGTCTCGTGGGCCATCTTGGAGTGCAAATCCTGAACGACTACCTTGATGTGGTCCCTGAGGGCCTTCTTGGTGGTAAAGCGGCTCAGGCGGAGGGGGCCGAGCGGCGATGTTTCCCGCCGGCCGACCTTGCCCTGATCCAAATCGGCGATTTCCATCGACGAGCCGCCGATATCGCAAACGATTCCATAGCTGCCGGGCCAGCCAAGCAGCACGCCCTGGGCTGAAAGCCGGGCCTCTTCCCGCCCGTCGATCACCCATAGCTTCACGCCGGTTTCCCGTTCGACCTCGGAGCGGAAGTCTTCCCCGTCCTCGGCCTCGCGCACAGCGGCGGTGGCGACTGCCGTCAACGGGCGGATACCCATGCCTTCGGCCAGGGCGGCGAAGCGTCGGATGGCCGAGATCGCCCGCGCCCGGCCAACCGGATTGAGCCGCCCGGTCTCGGCCAGACCCGCACCGAGGCCGGCCATGACCTTTTCGTTATAGAAATAGGCCGGGCTGCGGGCCGCCCCGTCGAACACAACGAGGCGCACCGAGTTGGAGCCCACATCGACCACGCCAACGCGCGACAGGGCGCGGGCCTTGGGGTCGTCAAAAATCGGACGACCAAAGCCACCCCAATCGGTCGTGTCGCGCGTCTCGGCTTCAATCATGCGTGTCCCCCAGGATCCTTGGGCAGTCTTGGCGGCAGGGCGAGGCCTGTCAATCGTCGGTATGGGTCAGTTCCGGGACATCCTTGGCGCCCGCCGATCCACGACCCGACAGCGAGGGGTTTTCCATGAAGAAGCGGTGACAGTTGAAGGCCGATCCGCTTTCAGGAAGCGCCGCGCGGGTAAAGGAACCGTCGCCGCCCATGGTCCAGCTTTGCGCAACATCATGCAGGTTCGCGGTCATGATCTGGCTGACGATCTGGGCCCTCACCGTGGGGTTGGTGATCTCGACAAGCGTCTCGACCCGGCGGTTGAGGTTGCGGTCCATCCAGTCGGCCGATGAGATAAAGACGCGGGCTTTCTTCGAGGGCAAGCCATGCCCGTTGCCGAAACAGACGATGCGCGAATGTTCGAGGAACCGGCCGATGATGGATTTGACGCGGATATTCTCGCTCAGGCCCTTCACGCCGGGGCGCAGGCCACAGATGCCGCGCACCACGAGGCTGATTTTCACGCCCGCCTGAGAGGCGGCATACAGCGCGTCGATCACATCGCCTTCGATGAGGCTGTTGAGCTTGACCCAGATCGCCGTCGGCTTGCCGGCGCGGGCGTGTTCGGCCTCGGCCTCGATCATCTCCAGAAGTCGCGGCTTGAGCGAAATGGGCGAGATGGCGAGGTTTTCCAGCCTTTCAGGCTGGGCATAGCCCGATAGATAGTTGAACACTTTCGTCGCATCGCGCCCCAGCGCCTTGTCGCAGGTGAAAAGCGAGAGGTCCGTATAGATCCGGGCGGTGATCGGGTGATAATTGCCGGTCCCGAAATGGGTGTAGGTCACGAGCTGGTCGCCCTCGCGCCGCACCACGGTCGAGATCTTGGCGTGGGTCTTGTAGTTGGTAAAGCCGTAAACCACGTGCGCCCCCGCCCGCTCAAGACGGCGCGACTGGCGGATATTGGCGGCCTCGTCAAAGCGGGCCTTCAGCTCGACCAAAGCGGTCACGGATTTGCCATCTTCCGCCGCCTCGCACAGCGCCTCGACGATCGGGGAATTGCGCGAGGTGCGATAGAGTGTCTGCTTGATCGCCACCACGTCAGGATCGCGGGCGGCTTGTTGCAAGAAGCGCACCACCATGTCGAAGGTCTCGTAGGGGTGGTGCAGCAGCATATCTTTCTGCCGGATCGCGGCGAACATATCGCCGTCGAAATCCTGAACCCGCTCGGGCACGCGCGGGCTGTAGGGCGGCCAGAGAAGATCGGGGCGGGCGTCGAGCACCAGTTCGCCAAGGTCGGCCATGCCGATCATCCCCTCGACTTCGACCACTTCGTCCTCGCGGACGTGCAGTTCGTCCATGATCATCGATTTGAGCGCGGGTGGCGCACCGGCCGACATTTTCATCCGCACCACCTCGCCCCTGCGACGCCTTTTGAGCGCGGTCTCGAACTCGCGCACGAGGTCTTCGGCCTCGTCCTCGACCTCGAGATCGCTGTCGCGCAGCACCCGGAACGCGCAGTGGCCCTTGACCCCATAGCCGGGGAAAAGCTGGCCGATGTGCAAGATCAGCAGCTCTTCGAGCGGCAAGAAGCGGTGGCCGCTTTCGGCGGGCAGGGGAATGAAGCGGTCGATCTGGGCAGGAACCGGCAAGAGCGCGCGCAGGGGGCGCTTGTCGAGCGTCCGCTCCAACTGAAGCGCGAGGGCGAAGCCTTCGTTGGGGATGAAGGGGAAGGGGTGTGCCGGATCGACGGCGAGGGGCGAGAGAACCGGAAAGACCTTGTTGAGAAACACGTCTTCGAGGTGACTCTCGTCTTGCTCGGTCAGACTGCCGCGGACGCAGATCTGGATGCCGTTATCGGCAAGCTCGGCGGTAAGCCGGGTGAACACGTCTTGCTGTCGCGTCATCAGGCGGCGGGCGTTGTCGTCGATCAGGGCCAGTTGTTCGGCAGGTGTCAGGCCATCAAGCGAGGGCGCCGTGTTTCCTGCCCGCGCCAGTTCCCGAAGGCCGGCGACGCGAACGGTATAGAATTCATCGAGGTTGGTGGCCGATATCGACAGGAACCGCAGACGCTCGAGAAGCGGCACGCGCGGGTTTTCAGATTCTTCCAAGACGCGCCAGTTGAAGCCGAGCCAGCTCAGCTCGCGGTTATAGAAGCGGCTTGGCCCGCTCAGGTCGGCGTCGATGCCGACCGGCGTGGGAAACGGGCTTTCAAGAAAATCGGCGTGGCTCATCGCGGGCATGAAATCCTGTGTCATTGGCACCGGTTATCCGCCGCTTGGGGGGGGATTGTCCAGAAGCGCCCGCGCGAGAGGCACATTGATCTCGCGCCCCTGCGCCAGAGCGGCGGCGTCAAGATCGGCGACCATCCGCGCGGCGGCGGCGAAAGAGCGGTCGATCCGGCTGACGAGAAAGGCGATGAGCGCCGGGGGAGGGGCGATCTGCCGGTCCTGAAAGAGCTTCATCATCACCGCGCCCAGAAGTCGGTCGTCGGGATCGTCGATGCCACTGACAGTCGTCGCCTGCATCCGGCTGGCGAGGTCGGGCAGGGCGATATCCCAGCGGGAGGGCGCGCGATCCGAGGTCAGGAGAAGCCGCCCGCGCCCGCGCAGGTGATTGTGAAGATGAAACACCGCTTCCTCGGCCCCGCGCGGCAGGGCCTCCATGTCCTCGATCACGACAAGAAAGGCCGTCGGGGCTTGGCAATCCGGCCCGATCTCGTCGGCCCGAAGAATGACGGCCCCGCTGTTTTGCGCGAATACGCGGGCGAGGTGGGTCTTGCCGCTGCCCTTTGGGCCAACGATCGCAAGTTTGCCTTCAGGCCAGCTGTCGGGTGCCGAAATCATCGCAAAGGCGCGGGCGTTTGCGTCAGAAATGAAGAAATCCTCGCGCCCCAGCGCCACCCGCACCGGCCAATCAAAGGCAAGCTGTTCGGCCATCAGTCTTTTCCGGTCAATCCGCGGTAAAGGCGTCCGCCCTTGTATTGGTCGATGGCAAATCGGGCCAAGACCCCAAGCATCGCTGCCACCGGCACGGCGACGAGCATCCCCACGAAGCCGAAAAGCGAGCCAAAAACCGTGAGCGCGAGGATCAGCCATACCGGATGAAGCCCGACCGAGCCGCCGACAAGCTTTGGCGTCAGGACGTTGCCTTCCATCAGCTGGCCGAGGCCGAAGATGCCGGCGACAACGCCGATCCAGAGCCAATCGCCCCAGAACTGAAACAGCGCAAGGCCGATGGCCAGCGCCCCGCCGACGAGGGCCCCGACGTAGGGAATGAACGAGATGATCCCCCCGACAAAGCCCACCGCGAGGCCGAAATTGAGCCCGACAAGCATGAGCGAGACGCCATAATACGTCCCGAGGATCAGGCATACGGTGCCCTGGCCGCGAATGAACGAGGCGAGTGTCTTGTCGATGTCCGCCGCGACCTGTCGGATCGCCAGCGCATGATCGCGGGGCAGCAGATCGTCGATCACCGCCACCATCCGATCCCAATCGAGAAGGAGGTAGAAGGCCACGACCGGCACGACGACCAGCAAGACGATGATATTGATGAGGCTCAAGGCCGAACTCACCAAGCCGTTCAAGAGATCGCCGCCCTTGGATTGGATCGTCTGACCCACCGCCGTCAGCTGATGGCGGATCGTGCTGTCGGCGTCCATCAGCGAGGGGAACCTCTCGGTCAGCCAGTGCTGAAGCTGCGCGACGATTGTCGGCGCGCTTTCAACAAGTGAGGCGGTCTGCTGGATCAGGGTCGGAATGATCAGAAGGAAGGCCACGACAAAGCCAAGCGCCGCGATAATGGTGATCGTCGCCACCGAAAGCACGCGGCTGAAGCCGAGCTTCTCGAGGCGGTCGGCAATGGGATCGAGCACATAGGCAATCGCCCCGCCGAGAACGAAGGGCAAGAGAACATTGCCAAGCGCGTAGAGCACGACAAAGACGACCGCCGCCGCGATCCCCCAATATTTCGCCTGTTCTTTGACGGGAAGGGCCATCGTCTCTCCTCTTGGGTCTATCTCGTCACATATCACGCCCAGATCAACCCCGCAGCGACAGAAATGGCCCACGCCAATCGCGTTTGGGCGCTTGCCTGCCCTCTCGCACCCCTTTAAACCGCAGGTCGACCCGACTTTCTGCAAGGACCCATCCGATGCGCCTCAGCCGCTATTTCCTGCCCGTTCTGAAAGAGAACCCCGCCGAGGCGCAGATTGTCTCGCACCGCTATATGCTGCGCGCCGGCATGATCAAGCAGCAGGCAGCGGGCATCTATTCGTGGCTGCCGCTGGGCTATCGCGTGCTCAAGCGGATCGAGCAGATCGTTCATGAAGAGCAGGTCCGCGCCGGCCACATCCCGCTTCTGATGCCGACCCTGCAACCGGCCGATCTTTGGCGCGAGAGCGGGCGCTATGACGATTACGGACAGGAAATGCTGCGCATCAAGGACCGGCACGAGCGCGATATGCTCTACGGGCCCACCAACGAGGAGATGATCACGGACATCTTCCGGTCCCATGTGGGCAGCTACAAAGACCTGCCGATGACGCTCTACCACATCCAGTGGAAATTCCGCGACGAGGTCCGCCCGCGTTTCGGTGTCATGCGCGGCCGCGAATTCCTGATGAAGGACGGCTACAACTTCGACGTAGACCGCCAGAGCGCTCTGCACGCCTACAACCGCCACATGGTCAGCTATCTGCGCACCTACGAACGGATGGGCCTCACGGCAATCCCGATGCGCGCGGCCTCGGGCCCGATCGGCGGCGACAATACCCACGAATTCCTCGTGCTGGCCTCGACCGGCGAGAGCGAAGTCTTCTACGACGACCGCGTGACCGCTTTGAAACTCGGCGCCCGCGATATCGACTATGACAACCGGGATCAGGTGGCGAAGGTCTGCGAAGAGTTCACCACTCTCTACGCCCGCACCGACGAGACCCACGACGAGGCGGTGTTCAACGGCGTGCCGGAAGAGCACCGCAAGGTCGGGCGCGGCATCGAGGTTGGCCAGATCTTCTACTTCGGCACCAAATACTCCGAAGCGATGGGCGCGACCGTTGTCACCAAAGACGGGACCAAGGTTCCGGTCGAGATGGGCAGCCACGGGATCGGCGTCAGCCGCCTTCTGGGCGCAATCATCGAAGCCAGTCACGACGACAAGGGCATCATCTGGCCCGAGGGCGTGACCCCCTTCCATGTGGGCATCGTCAACCTCAAGCAGGGCGACGCCGAAGCGGATGCCGCTTGCGACGCTCTCTACAAGTCGGTCGCGGCTCTGGGCCTTGAGGCGCTCTACGACGACCGCGACGAGCGGGCGGGCGGCAAGTTCGCGACGATGGACCTCATTGGCCTGCCGTGGCGCATCACGGTTGGCCCGCGCGGCCTCAAGAACGGGGTTGTCGAACTGACCTCGCGCCGCACGGGCGAGAGCGTCGAGCTCCCCCCCGAGGAAGCCATCGCGCGGATCGCCATGTTCTACGCGGGCCTCTAGCCGCTTCAGTGTCCAAACATGGAAAGGGCCGGATACTCGGGCCCTTTTGCTTGGCGCTGCCGCGTGCCTTATATCTCGACTACCAGATTGCCGGGCTTGTGAAAGGTTTCGGCGATGCGGTGGGCTTCGGCCAGATGATCGAAAGGCAGGATCTGGCTGACGACCGGGCGGTATGCACCGGCCTCATACAATCCGATCAGCTTGGCCATCTGATCCTTTGCTTCGGTGGATGTCCCCGCGATCAGCCTGCGTCCGGCGCGGCTCGGCCTTAGAAACGCACCCAACATGGGCCAGAGGCCGGCGGTGACGAGCAAAAGTCTGCCCCCCTGTGCCAAGAGCGGCTTCGCCTCGGACCAGCCCAACGTTCCAATCACGTCCATCACCACATCAAATTGCCCTTTGGGCGATCCATTCCGGTAATCGTGGGTCGCCTCGGCCCCCAGCTGGCGGGCCAGAGGATGGTTGGCTTCCGAGCAAATTGCCGTAGCTCCGGCGCCCAGATGCTTCGCCATTTGCAGAGCGGCGCTGCCCACCGCCCCCGTCGCGCCATTGACCAAAAGACGCTCGCCAGCCGCCAAACGGGCCTTGTTGATCAGGAAATCCATCGCTGTCAGCCCGCCAAAGAAGAACGCCGCACCTTCCGCGGTGCTTAGCCCCTCGGGAAGCGGGAACAGCGGCCCATCGGCCCGGATCGCGATGAAGTCGGCATGCGCGCCGCCCTTGATCCCCGCGATGCCAAACACCTTCTGACCTTAGGCAAATCCGGTGGCCTCGGACCCGACTGCGACGATTTCGCCGGCAAACGACCATCCCGGCGGGTTGCGTGGCCGGCTCCAGCCAAGGGCCAGCCGCGAGAGGGTTTGCATTCCTTGCGGTACCTTGCCCGACCGTATCCGCACGTCGCCCGCCGTTACAGGCGCGGCAATCACCGGCACAAGTACTTCGTTCGGCTTGGGCTTGGGGGTAGGAACCAGATCAATTTGCAGGTTCTCGGGCGCGCCATAGGCAAGAATCCGAGCTTGGCGCATCTGTTTCGGGGCTGACACAAAAATCTCCCTTGAAAATGAATGACGCCTGATATGGTTTTCGCAGCGCGTCCCGACAAGGCGAAGAACACAAAACATTTGGCGGTGCCCCGTGTGGGTCGGGCGCCGCGCCGCGCCCCTGATCCGCCTTGACCTTCGGCCCATGAGACCGCAAGGTCCCTGCCAAAAGAAAGCACAGCAGCAGTGGCCAAAACCGCCCCCTTTGCCCGTTTCGAATGGATGATCGCCTGGCGCTATCTGCGCGCACGTCGGTCCGAGGGCGGCGTCTCCGTGATGACCTGGATCAGCCTGGTCGGCGTGACGCTGGCGGTCTTTGCCCTTGTGGCGACGCTTGCCGTGCGGTCCGGGTTCCGGTCGGAATTCGTCGATACCATCCTCGGCGCCAACGCCCATGTCACCGTCTATCGCAGCGCGACCACGGGGGCGAACGGCCAGCTTGACCGGACCATCGCCGATTATGACGCGCTGGCGGCGACGCTGGCCGAGGTTCCGGGCGTCACCCACTCCGCCCCGCTGATCCGCGGGCAGGTGATGGCGAATTTCGGCAGTGCCAACTCTGGTATCGAGATTTTCGGTATTCGAGGTGCTGATCTGGCCGCGTCGCGCCGCATCGTCGATCCGGCGACCGCCATGGGCGATCTGGCGCGGTTTGACGAAGGTATCGCCATCGGCTCGGGCGTGGCACAGCAGCTTGGCGTCGGGCTTGGCGACAAGATCAAGATCATCTCGCCCAATGGCGTCAAGACAGCCTTCGGCACTTCGCCACGGGTCAATGCCTATGAGGTGGTCTATATCTTCTCGGCCGGTCGTTGGGATATCGACCGGACGCGTGTCTATCTGCCGCTGGCGCAGGCACAGACGTTTTTCGACAAGGACGACGTGGCCGACGAGATCGAGGTCATGGTCGAAGACCCCGACAACGTCGAATCGATGATCCCCGCCTTGATCCAGGCGGCGGGGCAGAACACCCTGATCTGGACATGGCGCGACAGCGCCGGCGCCTTCTTGCGCGCGCTGACGGTCGAGGACAACGTGATGTTCATCCTCCTGTCGATCCTCGTGCTGATTGCCTCGCTCAACATCATCTCGGGCCTTGTGATGCTGGTGAAGAACAAGGGCCGCGATATCGGCATCCTGCGAACCATGGGCCTCACCGAAGGGTCGGTGATGCGGGTCTTCTTTATCTGTGGCGCCTCGATTGGCACGCTCGGGACGATCCTGGGCGTCGCGCTCGGCGCGCTTTTCGCCACCTATGTCGATCCGATTTTCTCGGCGATCAATTATGTCTCGGGTGGCGGCGTCTGGGACCCGTCGATCCGGGGCATCTACTATCTTCCGGCGGAAATGCGGTTCTCTGACGTGATGTCTGCCGTTTCGCTCTCGCTGTTTCTCAGTTGGGTCGTGACGATCTTTCCCGCCCGCCGCGCGGCACGGATGAACCCGGTGGAGGCGCTGCGCTATGAATGAGCCGGTGCTGGAGCTGAAGGGGATCGAGAAGGGCTACAAGCTTGGCAAGCCCGGCGAGGTCCGCGTCTTGCGCGGGGTCGACCTGAGCCTGGCGCGGGGCGAGGTCGTCGCGCTCGTCGCCCCGTCGGGTGCGGGCAAGTCAACGCTTCTGCATATCGCGGGGCTGCTCGATACCCCGAATTCCGGCGAGGTCAGGATTTCCGGCGAGGAAATGTCGCGCCTGTCCGACCGGCGAAGGACGGCTGTGCGCCGCTCCGAGGTCGGGTTCATCTACCAATTCCACCACCTTCTTCCTGAGTTTTCGGCCGCCGAGAACGTGATCCTGCCGCAACTGGCCAACGGCGTCGGGCAGACCGCCGCCGCCGCGCGCGCCGCTGATTTGTTGGCGCGGGTCGGGATCGCCGACCGCGCCGAACACCGCCCCGCGGCCCTTTCGGGCGGCGAGCAGCAGCGCGTGGCCTTCTGCCGGGCGCTGGCCAATCAGCCCAGGCTTCTTCTCGCCGACGAGCCCACCGGCAATCTTGACCCCGAAACCTCGGAGCGGGTTTTCGCGACACTGATGGACGTGGTGAGGGAAACCGGCCTTTCGGCGCTTGTTGCCACGCACAACCTCGAATTGGCCGCGCGGATGGATCGGGTCGTGCGGCTCGAGCCGGGTCGGATCATTCCGGCCACCTAGTCGCCTTCACGCTGGAAATGCGCCGCGAAACGCGGGATGATGAGCCAAGGCAGGGAGAGCGGTATGACAAGACGTCTGGGATGAATCGGGGTCGGGCTTGTAGCGCTTGTCGGCTGCGCGAGCGAAGGCGTCGACGGCAAACAGGCCTATCTGGAGGACTGCTCGGCCTGCCATGGCGCAAGCGGCAAGGGCGATGGCCCGCTGGCGCGCGATCTGGCCCGAGCTCCGGCAGACTTGACGACCCTCGCGGCCCGCCATGACGGCACCTATCCCCGCGACTATGTGATGAGCACGATCGACGGGCTGCACCGACAGGAAGGCTTTTCCTACGAGATGCCCGAATTCGGCGCGGGCGACATGGGCGGGATCGTCATGGTTGGGGCGACGCCAATCCCTGCACGGCTCCTGGCGCTGGCGAATTACATCGGAACCTTGCAGAACTGACCGTCAGGCGGCCTTGCGACGGCGGAAGGCGACAAGACCGCCGAGGCCCGAGAGCAGCAGGAGGCCGGTCGCGGGCAGGGGGATCGGCGTTGTGAATTCGGCCACAAACGTCAAATCAGGCGAGAGCAGGAACTCTTCGGGCGGCGTATAGGCAGACTGACGCCCCCAAAGCCAATAGGACGCGGCTTCCAGAAGATAGGCCAGATCGTCGCCAAAGAGGTCATACTGCGAATAGTAGTCGTCCAGACCGCCGTTGCCGCCTTGCCATGTCGCGCCAGAAAAATCCCATATCCAATAGCCGTTCGCATCAAGGAAAAACCCGATCCCGCCCGGAAAAGTATCGTACGGCGTGTATCTGGTCGAATACCCGGCGTAATTGCCAAAATCGATAAACGTATAAAGCAGAGCCCCCGGTTCCAGCGCGATATCGGTCAGGAACGTGTTCTTGCCCGTGGTCGCGGTAAAGGTCTGCTCGAAAAGGACGTTTGTGCTATAATAGTCCGTAGCAACCCAGAAATCGAATTCCTCTCCTTCGGCATCGCTTTGGAAGAAGAAGCTGACGGATTCAAGATTGGTCGCACCCGGGGGTGCCAGGAGCGAAGTTCCGCTTCCGAACCAGCCATAGGTGACAGCCCCGGACCATTGTCCGGACGTGTCGACGGTCGTAGCCGACGCGGGTGCTGCAAGAAGGCCTGCGAGCACAAGGGCGAACCATTTCAGCAAATCAGAGTCTCGATCGACTTGGATAATACAGTGTCATAATAGTGACCCAAACGTGGCGGCTCAAGCGCCCATTTGGAAACAATAAATGTGGCAAGTGCCGAGATCGTTCGCTGGACTACACATCCAACTCCTCAACAAACCGCGCGTTTTCCTGGATATACTGGAACCGCAGCTCGGGCTTCTTGCCCATCAGGCGTTCGACCAGATCGCCGGTTTCGCCCGGTTCGTCCTCGTCGATCGTCACGCGGATGAGCTTGCGGCTGGCGGGATCCATCGTGGTGTCTTTCAAATCCTTGGCGTCCATCTCGCCCAGGCCCTTGAAGCGCTGCACGTCAATCTTGCCCTTGCCGCCAAGACCCTTGGCCATCATCGTCTCTTTCTCGGCGTCGTCGGCCACATAGATCCGCCGCGCGCCCTGGGTCAGGCGATAGAGCGGCGGACAGGCAAGGTAGAGGTGGCCGTGATCGATCAGCGGGCGCATCTGGGTGAAGAAGAACGTCATCAGGAGCGAGGCGATATGCGCGCCGTCCACGTCGGCGTCGGTCATAATGATGATCTTGTCATAGCGCAGGTCATCGACGTTGAACCTTGTGCCCAGACCTACGCCAAGCGCTTGAGTCAGATCGCTTATTTCCTGATTGGTGCCAAGTTTCGACGAGGCCGCGCCAAGGACGTTGAGGATCTTGCCGCGCAGGGGCAAGAGGGCTTGGGTGCGCCGGTCGCGGGCCATCTTGGCGCTGCCGCCCGCGCTGTCGCCTTCGACGATGAAAAGCTCGGTTCCCTCCCGCGAGGTGGCCGAGCAATCGACCAGCTTGCCGGGCAGGCGCAGGCGTTTGGTGGCTGTCTTGCGGGCGGTTTCCTTTTCCTGCCGCCGGCGCATCCGCTCTTCCGCGCGCAGGACAAGGAAATCGAGGATCGCGCCGGCCGATTTGGTATCTGCCGCCAGCCAGTTGTCAAAGTGATCGCGCACCGCGCCCTCGACAAGGCGCTGGGCGTCGGCGGTGGCGAGGCGGTCCTTGGTTTGGCCCACGAACTCGGGCTCGCTGATAAAACATGAAACAAGCGCACAGCCGCCGGTCAGCAAGTCTTCGCGCGTGATCTGGGCGGCCTTGCGATTGTTGATGAGTTCCCCATAGGTTCGGATGCCCTTGAGGATCGCGGCCCAGAAGCCGGCCTCATGGGTGCCGCCCTCGGGGGTCGGGACGGTGTTGCAATAGGACTGGATGAAGCCATCGCGCGAGGGCGTCCAGTTGATCGCCCATTCGACCTTGCCGGGGGTGTTGAATTTCTCCCGAAACTCGACCGTTCCGGCAAAAGGCCGATCGGCATAGGTTGAGGCCTTTCCCAAGGTCTCGCGCAAATAGTCGGAAAGACCGCCGGGAAAATGAAAGACCGCTTCTGTTGGCGTCTCACAGTCGTCAATCTCGGATTTCCAGCGAATCTCGACACCCGAGAAGAGATAGGCCTTGGAGCGTATCGACTTGAAGAGCCGCGCGGGTTTGAACCGGTGATGGCCGAAAATCTCTTCATCGGCGTGGAAGGTTGTCGTTGTTCCGCGCCGGTTTGAGGTCTGGCCAAGCTTCTGCAGGGGTCCGGTCGGCACCCCGCGCGAGAACTCCAGCGCGACCAACTCGCGGTTGCGCGCCACCTCGACGCGCATGTGATCCGACAAGGCGTTGACGACCGAAGCCCCGACGCCGTGCAGGCCGCCCGAGGTCTGATAGGCCTTGCCGGAAAATTTCCCCCCCGCGTGCAGCGTGCACAGGATCACCTCGAGCGCTGATTTTCCGGGAAATTTCGGGTGCGGATCAAAGGGCATTCCGCGGCCGTTGTCGCGGATGGTGATCGAGAAACCGGCGTGCAGTTCGACCTCGATCCGGTTGGCGTGGCCCGCCACCGCCTCGTCCATCGAGTTGTCGAGGATTTCCGCCACGAGGTGATGCAGCGCCCGCTCGTCGGTGCCACCAATATACATCCCCGGCCGCTTGCGGACAGGTTCGAGCCCCTCGAGGACTTCGATCGAAGAGGCGTTGTAATCGTCGGCTCCCGCCGCGGAGAGGAGGTCGTCTGGCATACCGCTCGTTCTTTTTGCTCTGGCCGATAGTGTGGCCGAAGTGCGGGGCAGGGGCAATCGGTTGATTGGCTATCGGTCGGCGGGGCGCGTTTCGAATCTGAGGCCGGTCGCGCTGTTTTCGAAAAAACCGGGCCAGTGATCGCCTCCGGCGGCGAGGAAGCGGGCCGCTTGGCCCTCGCCCTTGATATGGCGATCCAGAAAAGCAACGCAGAAATGGGCGGCGACGTTGTTCATCCGCTCCGTGTCCCAGACGTCGTCGGCATAGTGCAGGAAGGGTGGCCAGCCGAGCTTGTCGGAATGGGCATGGGATTCGGCGGGGGCAGGCATGGGCGCGCCGGCGTTGTGGCCCGCCATCTCGAAGGTCAGAAGGTGGCGTTCGACGCCTGTCGCCTCTTCCCAGATGCGGCGCATCGAGGGGTAGTCGGAAGTATCATCCGCCGATCCGGCGATCAGGAGAAGCGGCGCACGCAGCGATGCAAGCCCCGCCGCATCCCAAATCCCCGCCTTGCCGCCCCATGGGCCGAAGGTGACAAGCGCCTTGACGCGGGAATCGGTCAGGGCGTCGTGTTCTGCCGTGCCGTTACGCAATGGCCGCAGAAGGTCGTCTGCGGGCGAAGCCTCATGCGTCATCGCCGCTTCGGACAGGCCCGCGCCGCCAAAGACCAGCGCGCCATAGCCGCCCATCGAATAGCCGATGACCGCCACGCGATCCGTGTCGATCACGCCTTTCAGCGGTGCGTCTGGCGCGGCGAGGCAATCGAGCACGAAACGCTGGTCGCGCGGGCGGTGATAGAAGGTCGCGCCGACGGGCTGCTGATTGTCATAGGTGCTGCCCTCGTGGTCGATGGCGGCGACCACATAGCCGCGGCTCGCCATCGTCAGGGCATGGGGCGACATGAGCCAGCGGTTGCCGGGCCAGCCGTGCGAGAGAAGGACAAGCGGGAAGGGGCCGGCGGCAGGCTCCAGCCCCTCGCGGGCTGGGCCGTGCAGCGTGGCCCACGTGATCCCGTCGCGGATCAGGGTCTCATGGCTGCCGCCCTGCGGGCTGCCTTTGGCTGCGGGAAACCAGAGCGTGACGGTCAGCCGCCGATCGGCGCGACGCGTGGTGATCTTGGGATCGGAAAGATCGGGCTGGTCGGGGCGTGTGAAAACCACCGTCTCGATGCCAACAGGATGTGGCCCAGGGCGGGCAAGGGCGGGCGCGTCGGGGCGGATCTGGTCGATATGGTTCATGGGATCACCTCGCCTTGCGCTTTGCGTCCTGTCAATGGCGCGTCGAAATCTGAAACCAGGGCCGGGCGCAAAGGTAGACGTTGAACTTGCAGCTCTTCTATGGTGGTCTTCCAAGGATATGGAGCCCCGTTATTTCACGGGAATTGTGCAGGATATTGGTTTGTCTGATTGGGTTTACGAGGCCGTTGGTCTGTTGGGGGTGCTGACCTATCTCGGCAGCTATGCGCTCCTGCAATTGGGGTTTGTACGGGGATCAGGCTACGCCTATGCGACGATGAACATTCTCGCCGCCGTTCTGGTCTTGATCAGCCTTGCAGAGAGTTTCAATCTCTCGTCTGCCTTGATCCAGGTGAGCTAGATCCTGCTCTCGGCGATCGGGATGATCCGCTTTTATTATCTGCACCATACGATCCGGTTCACCGCGGAAGAAAAGGCGCTCGTGACCTCGAAACTGCCGCACGCAACCCGAATTGCCGCGCGGCGGTTCCTGGATGCCGGCCACTGGCGCGACGGCGCCGCGGGCGAGCTTCTCATGAAAGAGGGGGAGGTTCATTCCAAACTGATCTATCTTGGGGAAGGGCGGGCCGATGTCATGTTGGGGCAACAGGTCGTCGGTGAATGCCTGCCCGACGCCTTCTTGGGGGAATTGACCGTTCTGACCGGCAGCGCGGCAACCGCGACTGTGGCTCTGACCAGCACCTCCCGATATTTCGTAATCGGGGCGGCACCGCTGGAACGGTTGATGAACCGGGACGACGGGTTTCGGATCATCATGGAAAGCGCGCTGGCACGAGACGCCGGACAAAAGCTTATCGCGGCAAATCGGAGGATCGCCGCGCAGTAGGCGGCATTGCCCCTTGACGTGCCCCCGCACGATGGCCGCAGATCTGGCGTGAGGGCACATGTGACGGGACCGGCGCGAATGACAATCGCAATACTCGACGATTACGCGGGCGCTGCGCTGCGATTGGCCGACTGGTCGGGCGTTGGCAAGATCACCGTCTTTTCCGATACCATCTTGGATCACGCGTCGCTGGCCGCGCGCCTGTGGCCCTTTGAGGTGATCTGCCTGATGCGCGAGCGCACGGCGATGCCCGCCGCCCTGATCGACGCCCTTCCCAACCTGAAGCTGATCGTCACCAGCGGGCCGAAGAATGCCGCGATCGACGTGGCGGCGGCCAAGGCGCGGGGGATCACGGTCTGTGGCACAGAAAGCCGCAAGACGACGACATCCGAGCTTTCGATCCTGATGTTGCTGGCGCTGAACCGCCGGCTTTTGCCCGAGGTTGCCTTGCTGAATGGCGGCGGTTGGCAGGCGGGGCTTGGGCGTGATGTGGCCGGGCTGACCCTTGGCCTTGTCGGCCTTGGAAATATCGGGGCGCAAATGGCCGTCTTGGGCAAGGCGCTGGGCATGGAGATTGTCGCATGGTCGCAGAACCTGAGCGATGAGCGCTGCGCGGCGCTTGGCGTGCGGCTGATCCAGAGCCTTGGAGATCTTCTCGCCAAATCGGATGTGGCAAGTGTCCATATGGCGCTGTCGGAGCGAACCGCCGGCCTGATCAATCGCACCGCCCTTGCCTTGGCCAAGCCCGGCATGGTGCTGATCAACACCTCGCGCGGGCCGATTGTCGACAGTGATGCCGTCCTCGACTGGCTGCGCCGCGACCCGACAGCCAAGGCTGGGCTCGATGTGTTCGATGTCGAGCCCCTGCCCAAGGACGACCCGCTCAGGGCGGCGGACCTGATCTCCGAGGGGCGGCTCCTTCTGACGCCGCACCTTGGCTATACGACCGAGGCGACATTCCGCCTCTTTTACACCCAGACCGCCGAGGCGATCCGGGCCTGGCGGGCGGGCAACCCGGTCCGGGTGATCGCCTAGGCCGGCTCGGCCTCGCGCCGAGCCATCATTTCCTTGAACGCCGTGCGCGCCTGACAGGCGGAGAGCCACGCGTTCACCGCCGGAAAGCGCGGCAAGACAGAGGTATGTGGCTGCACATAGCGCAAGACTTCGGCCATGTTGATGTCGGCCACGGTAAAGCGGCCGCCGACCAGCTGGCCGCCATGCGTGGCAAGGTGAGTGTCGAGCGCCCTTAGGGGGCGTTCCAGCGCTGCCACATCGCCGTCGATCTCGGCCTGCCCCTCGGGGGTTCCGGCGCGTTTCTCGGCGTAGCAATACAGGATCGGCAGGGTGTGCGGCTCGATCGCGGTCATGCCATAGAGCGCCCATTGCATCATCTGGGCGTCTTCGCCGGCATCCTTCGGCGCAAGCGGGCCGCCCCACTTCTTGGCGAGGTAGAGGTTGATCGCAAGCGATTCTGAGATCACCAGATCGCCATCCTTCAGCACCGGGATCGCACCGGCGGGCGAGATGGCCAGAAACTCGGGCGATTGGGTGTGAAGGGGCGCGTTCGCCGCCTTGGGATCGGCCACGCGATAGGCCTGAAGCACGGGCTTGTGCTCGAGGTGTTTTCCAGCTTCGAGAGCTAGCCAGAAGTTGCGGGTCGCGCGGCTGCGGTAGGCGCCGTAGAGGGTGGGCATCGGGATCTCCTTGTCTGGTTTGGCGCGACGCTAGCGCGACAGGGTGCCGTGGGGAAGGGGCCTGTTGATCGCGCGGCGGACGGTCTAGAGTATGGTAGTTCAAAGGAGGCCCCATGCGCATTTTCTTCACCGGCGGCAGCGGCAAGGCCGGACGGCACGCCATCGCCCACCTTGTCGAGCGCGGCTACAGCGTGACCAACGCCGACCTTGCGCCCCTCAATATGCCGGGCGTTGCTGACCTGCGGGTCGACCTGACCGACGCTGGCCATGTGTTCAACGCGCTTCACGCCTTTGCCCGCGGCGAAGAGCAGGAGGCCGGAACCGGCACCCCGCGCTATGACGCTATCGTCCATTTCGCCGCTGTACCGAGCCTGATGCTGCGCCCTGACAACGAAACCTATCAGGTCAATGTTTCGAGCACTTACAATATCTTGGATGCCGCAGCTAAACTTGGGATCCGCAAGGTGATCTTTGCCTCGTCCGAAACGACCTATGGTATCTGCTTCTATGATGGCGTGAAAAAGCCGGCCTATGTCCCGATCGACGAAGAGCACCCGACTGTGCCGCAAGACAGCTATGCCATGTCGAAGGTTGTCAACGAGGTCACGGCGCGGAGCTTTCAGGAGCGAACGGGGTTCGACATCTACGGGCTGAGCATTAACAACGTTATAGAACCACTTGAATATGAAACTAAATTCCCGCCTTTCATGAAAGACCCCGAACTGCGCCGCCGCAATATATTCGCCTATATCGACGCGCGTGATCTGGGCCATATGGTAGACCGCTGCCTGCAAACCGACGGGCTGGGCTATGAGGTTTTCAACGTCTCGAATGACGATATGAGCGTCTCGCTCGCCTCGGACGAGGTGATCGCACGGTTCTACCAAGGGGTCGAGAAGCGCCGAGAGATGGGCCGCAACGAGACGTTCTTTGCCAATGCAAAGGCCAAACGGATGGTTGGTTTTGCGCCCAGACACAGCTGGCGCGAGGTCTTGAAAGACGACGGCAGTCAAAAGTAGCCCACTTTCAGCGGGGATTTCTTGCCACAGGTTCCTGCGGCGGGAGGTCGCAGGCCCAATACCTCTGGACCTCTTTCGCGCGTCGAAATACGGACCCCGGATGACGAGTGATCAGCTATCCTATGGCGCCCATGCGCGCGGGCTGTTTCGGCTGGGGGCTCCCCTGATCGGCAGCTTTGTCGCGGGCTTCGCCATCCACATGACCGATACGATCATGCTGGGCTGGTACAGCGTGACGAGTCTCGCCGCATCAACCATTGCCGGTTCACTCTGGTTCATCATCTTCATCCTTGGTGCGGGTTTCGGGCAGGCGGTGATGCCGCTGGTGGCCGAGGCGGGGGCGTCGGGCGACGATGTGCGCGTGCGCCGCGTCACGCGGATGGCGATGTGGCTGAGCCTTATCTATTTTGCCGTCGTGATCCCGATTTTCTGGTGGTCCGAGACGGTCCTGATCTGGGCGGGGCAGACACCCGAGGTGGCCGCGCTTGGGCAACATTATCTTCGCATCGCCGGTTTCGGCATGGCGCCTGCGCTGCTGATCGCGGTGTTCCGCTCCTATCTCAGCGGCCAGCACCTGACGGGTGTCCAGCTTTGGGTGACGATCCTCGGGGTGATCCTCAACGCTTTCATCAACTACGCGCTGATCTTCGGCAACTGGGGCGCGCCCGAGTTGGGCATAGAGGGCGCGGCGATTGCGTCGGTCACGGTACAGCTTTTCACGATGCTGTTTCTTGCCGGCTATGCGCAGATCAAGCTCCCGCACTTGCATTTGTTTCAGCGTATCTGGCGGAGCGATTGGTCGATCTTCTGGCACGTCTTCCACCTTGGGGTGCCGATCGGGCTGACATCGCTGGCCGAAAGCGGGCTGTTTGTTGCCTCCTCGGCGATGATGGGCTGGATCGGCGAGATCGAGCTTGCAGCGCATGGAATCGCGCTCCAGCTCGTGTCGCTGATGTTCATGTTCCACATCGGCATGAGTCAGGCGGCGACGATCCGCACCGGCGCGGCCTTCGGCAGGCGCAACTTCGAGAACCTCCGCCGGGGCGCGCTTATGGCCTATGCCATCTCGGCCGGCTTCGGCCTGCTGGTCGTTGCATTGTTTCTGGCTTTCCCAAGCCCGCTCATCTCGCTTTTCATCGACCCGACCGAACCGGAACGCGATGCCCTGATCGCCATCGGCACCTCGCTTCTGTTTGTGTCGGTTCTCTTCCAGATGGCCGACCTGACACAGATCGTCTCGCTCTCGCTTCTGCGGGGGATACAGGACATGACCATGCCCATGTGGATCGCTGCCTTCAGTTATTGGGTGCTGGCCATTCCGTTCAGCTATGTGATGGCCTTTACCCTTGGCTTCGGTCCGGTCGGGCTATGGTTGGGGCTGACGCTTGGCCTGGCGGTGGCCGCGATCCTTCTGACCCTGCGTTTCTGGTCCGAGGTGCGGCGGCTGGCCTAAAGCGGCAGATCGCGGCTGTCGGCAATCGCTTCCATAGTGACAAGCGAGGTCACGGTCTCGAGTGAGACTTTCTCGATCAGCCGCTGATAGACGCGATCGAAATCGTTCATGTCGGCAGCAACCACCTTGAGCATATAGTCATAGTCGCCGGCGATCCTGTAGATGTCGATGATGTTCGGGATCGCCAGCGCTTCGCGCCGGAAATCGGCCAGCCATCCGGCGGAATGGTTGCGGGTGCGGATCATCACGAAAACAGTCAGCCCAAGGCCGATGTCGGCCGGATTGAGCCGGATCGTCTGGCCTTTGATGATGCCGCTGTCCTGAAGCCGCTTGAGACGGCGCCAGAGGGCGTTTTGGCTCAGACCCACATCCTCGGCCAGAGCGCGCTGCGAGCGGCTTGAATCGCGCTGTAGGGCGCGGAGGATCAATCTATCAATCTTGTCAAAATCAGAGAATATACCGATCATTTGACACAATATTGAAAGAAATGGCAATGAAGTTGAGTAAGGATTATGCGCTGTGGCTTGGTAATTTCCGCGAAACAGGAGATGCCCCATGCCCAAGACTTTTTTCGAGGACTTCCAGACCAGCCTGGGCCGCCGCGATACCATCGAGGCGCTCCGCAATGGGCTTGTCGGGGAAGGTCTTGTGATCGAGGGCCCGCTCGGCCCCAAGAAAATGATCTATGCTGACTATATCGCCTCGGGGCGGGCGCTGATGCAGGTGGAGTGGGCGGTGCTCAACGAGATCCTGCCCTACTATGCCAACAGCCACACCGAGGGTTCGCTCTGCGGCGCGACGATGACCCGCCTGCGGCGCGAGGCGCGGACCTATATCGCCGGGCAATGCGGGGCGGATGCGCGGCATGCGGTGATCTTTGCCGGCTCGGGCGCGACCACGGCGCTCAACCGGATTGTCGGCCTTTTGGGTGTGACGGATGCCGTGGCGCGGGGCGAGAGGCCGCTTGTTGTGATTGGCCCCTACGAGCATCATTCCAACATCCTGCCATGGCGCGAGAGCGGCGCCGAGGTGATCGAAATCGAAGAGGCCGCCAACGGCGGGCCGGATATGGTGGCTTTGGAATCGGCTCTCGAAACGGGGCAGGGCCGTCTGATGATCGGCGCTTTTTCGGCGGCGTCGAACGTCAGTGGCATCATCACCGATGTGAAGGCCGTGACCCGCCTCCTGAAGAGTCACGGCGCACGTGCCGTTTGGGACTACGCGGGCGGTGGCCCCTACATGACGGTCGACATGGCGGCCGGAACCGATGCCGAAATCGACGCCGTGGCCCTCTCGCCGCAAAAATTCATCGGCGGTCCCGGCGCGTCTGGCGTTCTGATCGTCCGCAAGGCGGCCGTGACGCACAAGAAGCCGACGATCACGACAGGCGGCGGCACCGTCCGTTTTGTCTCGCCCAGGGCGCACGACTATCTCGAAGATATTACCGAACGGGAAGAGGCAGGGACCCCCAACGTGGTCGGCGATCTCCGCGCGGCGCTGGTGCTCGCGGTCAAGGCTGCGATCGGCCAACGCACTCTGGACGAGCGCCACGAGGAGCTACGCCACCGCGCGCTTGACGCCTGGCATGGCTTGCCGGGGCTTCAGATCATGGGCAATCCCGATGCGGATCGCGCCTTGCCGTTCTTTTCCATCCGTCTTGTCGACGAAAAGGGGCAGGACCGCCTGCATCCGCTTCTGCTGACGCGGGTCTTGTCGGATTGCTTCGGTATTCAGGCGCGGGGCGGTTGTGCCTGCGCAGGGCCCTACGGCCATCGGCTCTTGGGGATCGACGAAGCGGCTTCGGAAGGCATCCGCCGCCGCATTCTGGCAGGTGAGGCAATGCTCAAGCCCGGCTGGACCCGCTTCAACCTTTCGGCGCTCATGGATGATGAAAAGGCCGACAAGATCATCGACGCGATCCGGCTGATTGCCCTCAAGCCAGATCGCTATGCCGCGCTCTACAGCTTCGACGCCGCCAGCGACGATTTCGTTCTGCGCCAGAGACCGGCGGCGTGAAGGCCTAGCCCTCGACCTCGGGCCGGTCTGGTTTCATCAGCCGGTCCGCTTTCTTGCGCACCAGCACCGATCGTAGATCGTGCATCGCCAGAAGCAGGCGGTCGGTCACGTCCTCCAACTGCTCGTCGCTGGCCTTGGCCTGCGCCCAGTGCGTTGTCTGGTTGAGATAGTCGACCGCGCGGTGAATGTCGTCGATATCCCGCTGTGCCAAGAGCGTGACGCGATCCGCCATCCATCCCTGAATCGCCGCGACATCGGCCTCGGTCAGTGGCCTGTCGCCCTGCGGCTTGATCTCGCCATTGCGGACATTGACCACGGCGATCTGGTTCATCTCGATACGGCGCTGCCGGTTCTCCGTATCGACACGGAAAACCGTCGCGCCGTTATCGCGCACCCGGAAGTAGTAATCGGGCAGGTCTGTCGCCATCGGTTCCCTACTTGAGGCTCGCGCAGAAGGTTTGAATCCGCGTGCAGGCTTCGGTCAGTGCTTCGTCGGATGTAGCGTAGCTGACGCGGAAGTTTGGCGAAAGCCCGAAGGCGGCACCGAAGACCACGGCGACGCCGGTCTCTTCCAGAAGCGCTGTGGCGAAGGCTTCGTCGTTGTCGATCGCCGCCCCTCCCGCGCTTGTCTTGCCGATGCAGGCGGAAATGTCGGGATAGACGTAAAAGGCGCCCTCGGGGCGGGGGCATTTGACGCCCTTGGCCTGATTGAGCATCGTGACGACAAGATCGCGGCGGCGCTGGAACAGGGCCTTGTTGGATTCGATATAATCCTGCACGCCATCAAGGGCTTCGACGGCTGCATGCTGGCTGATCGAGCAGGGGTTCGAGGTCGATTGCGACTGGATCTTGCCCATCGCCTTGATCAGCGCCACCGGCCCCGCCGCGTAGCCGATGCGCCAGCCGGTCATGGCATAGGCTTTTGACACGCCATTCACGGTCAACGTCCGGTCATGAAGCCCCGGCTCGACCTGCGCGGGCGTGCAGAATTCGAAATCGTCGAAGACGAGGTGTTCATACATATCGTCCGACATGACCCAGACGTGCGGATGCCGCAACAGGACATCGGTGAGCGTCTTCAGTTCGGCCCAGCTATATCCCGCGCCGGTCGGGTTCGACGGCGAGTTGAAGAGGAACCACTTGGTCTTTGGCGTGATTGCGGCCTCAAGCTGTTGGGAAGTGATCTTGTAGCCCATGTCCATCGCCCCCTCGATGATCACCGGCTCGCCGCCCGCGAGGAGGACCATATCGGGATAGGATACCCAATAGGGGGCCGGGATGATCACCTCGTCGCCGGGGTTCAGCGTGGCCATCAGGGCGTTGTAAAGCACCTGCTTGCCGCCGGTGCCGACCGTGACCTGCGACGGCTCGTAGCTGAGCCCGTTCTCTCGCTTGAACTTGGCGCAGATCGCCCTCTTGAGCTCGGGAATGCCATCGACGGCGGTGTATTTCGTCTTGCCCTCGTTGATCGCCTTGATCGCCGCGTCCTTGATGTTCTGCGGCGTGTCGAAATCGGGCTCGCCCGCGCCAAGCGCTATGATGTCGCGGCCCGCGGCCTTGAGCTCGGCCGCCTTGGTGGTGACGGCGATTGTGGGCGAGGGTTTGACGCGGTCGAGTGTCGCGGAAAGAAAGGTCATATCGGGCTCCCGGTGGCCATTTGGCTCTTGTCGTGTCATAGGATGGGGCCTCAGACCGTTCAAGCAGCAAGGAGACCCCATGGCAGAGACTGGTGAAAACGATTGGTTCAGCGATGATATTGCAACCTTCGGAGACCGGCTGGCAGGGGCAAGAGAGGCTGCAGGGCTGTCACAAAAAGAGCTTGCCTCGCGTCTCGGCGTCCGGGGGCTGACGGTCGAAGCCTGGGAGAACGACGCCAAGGAACCGCGCGCCAACCGGCTTCAGATGCTTGCCGGGCTCTTGGGCGTCAGCCTCAGCTGGCTTCTGACCGGCAAAGGCGACGGGCCCGATGGCCCGATCGAGGTCAGCGTGCTTCCAGATGATCTCAATGTTCTTCTTACCGACCTGCGCGATTTGCGCGTCCAGCTTGCCAATTCGTCCGATCGTATGGCGCGTCTTGAAAAGCGCATTCGCACCGCGATTAGGGAACTGGCATGACCGGCGAGGGACGCGACATCCGCGCCAAGCGCCTTGCCATGCGGTCGATGCGGCGCGGGATCAAGGAAATGGACCTGATCCTTTCGGCATATGCCGGAGAATGTCTGAGCGCGATGGACGATGGCGAACTCGACCTCTATGAGGCGCTACTCGAAGAAAACGACCACGATCTTTATCGCTGGGTCTCGGGGCAGGATCATGCGCCTGACAAGTTTGCCGGGCTGATCGCCAATATCGCCTCGGGTGCGGTGGGGATCGCTCGCCCCCGTTGATCCCACTTAACCGAATTTTGGCCATTTTCGGTGAAATCTAGCGGAAATGCTGGATGACGGAGACGAAGATGAGCCTACATACCGAGTTGGCGCCTCCCAATGGGAAGACAGGCGATGCTGTCTTTATGGCACGATATCTGGAAACACTGACCCTGGTCGAGCGGCTGCACCGCCTGCTTCTCGACGTGGTGAAGGACGAGTTCGAGCGGCTGGGGATTCTTGAGATCAACCCTGTTCAGGCGCTCTTGCTGTTCAATGTGGGCGACAACGAAGTGATGGCGGGTGAATTGAAAACCCGCGGCTATTACCAGGGCTCGAACGTCAGCTACAATCTCAAGAAATTGGTTGAGATGGGCTATATGCATCACCAGCGCAGCGAAGTTGATCGCCGCTCGGTCCGGGTCAGCCTGACCCAGAAAGGGCGGCGCATTCACGAGGTCGTTGCGCGGCTGTTCGCCACTCATGCCGAGGGGCTGCAAACCCGCGGGGCGCTTGATCTTCTCGGGGTAGAGGAAATCAGCAGCGCCCTCAAACGGGTCGAACGCTACTGGACCGACCGGATCCGCTATATCTACTGATGCGGCCTACCAGTGACCGATATTGGGAAGCGAAAGCCACGGCTCGGCCGGAGCGAGCGCACCTCCCTTTTGCAGAAGCTCGATCGAGATGTTGTCGGGCGAGCGGACAAAGGCCATGCGGCCATCGCGCGGCGGCCGGTTGAGGGTGACGCCGTTTTCGATCAGGTGCTTGCAGGTCTCATAGATGTTGTCGACCTCATAGGCGAGGTGGCCGAAATGGCGGCTGTCCGAGGGCAGGCCCTCGTCGCCGTCCCAGTTGTAGGTAAGCTCGACAGGGCAGTCTTCTTGCCCCGGAGGGGCCATGAAGATCAGGGTAAAGCGGCCGCCTTCATTCTCGTAGCGGCGGGTCTCCTTGAGGCCCAGCAGCCCGTAAAAGGCGATGGCTTTTTCAAGGTCCAGCACGCGGACCATGGTGTGCAGATAGCGGATCGTCATCGTTGTCTCCCGTGGATTTGCGGGCAGACTATCACGGGTGGCGAAGGATGCCAGTGACGCATGGCCGCGTTAGAACGACGACACGATCCGAAGGCCCAGCCCCAGATCGTTGGTATCGAAACGGGCGACGTTCGAGGCGTTGAGGCGACCGGTCACAGCGATCTCGGGGCGGAAACCGTAGAACTCGAGGCTGTCGGGACGATAGGTCAGGCGGGCCGAGACAGAACGGTCTTGGCGCGGTTCGGGCGAAAGGAGGGACGGCGAGAAATCGCGGCCGCCAATCTCGCCGCTGAGCGACCAATGACCGCGGGCGAAGGCGGCCTGGGGCGCCCAGCTGAGAGTGGCCGAGATCCCGTCGTAATCATAGTTGGGATTGGTCGAGCCGCTCCGCGACAGGCGCAGCGCGGCCGACATCTGGCTTCCGGCATCCGTGGTCCAGTCGCCGCGCCAGCCGATTTCGGCGATCTCTCGCGGATCGCCGCCGCTTCTGGCGGTCTGGCGTTCGGTCTGGCCATCAAGCCGGTGCCGCATCCCGCCATCGTTCTGCCAGCCGTAGGTGAGGCTCAGGCGGGTGAAATAGTAATAGGGCGCGCCACCCGACCATGTGGTGCCGGCCGCACCGCCATAACTCAGGATGGCCCCGTCTTGTCCGACCCGCCGCTCCTGGCGCAGCGCGAGTTCGGCGTTCACATAGGCGAAATCGTCGCCATGTGCTGTCGGGGCAAGCGCCTTGGCTTCGTCGCTGAGCTGATAGGTCTCGCCAAAGGCGGCGAGCGTGAGGGTCGTCCGCACATCGCCCCGGTCGTCGAGCCGATAGGACAAATCGCCGCCAAGGCAAAAGGCAATCCCCGAAAGCGCCTGCGCGTCGCCCGAAAGGGGCAGGGTGACAGGCATTCCAAAGATCAGGATTTCCTGTGTCGTCTGTGACGAGCCGTTGTTGACGTTCGATCGCGGCGCGACCCCGCCGTTTACCGAGACCGACAAGGGATTACGGGCGCGGATAAAGGCGTAATCCTCGGCCACCTCGCGGGCGGCGGCGTCGGTCGGGCTCGCCTCGCGGGCGCGGCGCAGCCAAAGCTGGCCGCGAGTGCCCTGTTCAAGGATCACGTGTTCGCGGGCGGCAAGGCGGGCGAGGGTATAGCGGGCGATGTCGGTCTCGGCGATGCCATAGCCATAGGCGGCCATATCGGCGGCAGCCTCGTGATCCCCGCGCGCCGACGCGACCTCGATCATCACGATCTGGGCGGCAAGGTCGCGCGGATCGCGCCGCAAGAGCGCGCGGGCGAGGGCCTCGGCCTGATCGAACGCGCCTTGCTGGAATGAAAGGGCCGCTGCTTGCCGCATTTCGCCAGGGATCAGGGTGACGGCTTCGGCCGACGCTAATCTGGCCGGCGCTAGCGCCAGCCAGAATAGGATCATCAAGAACCCGAAAAACAAAGAGCGGGGCGCTCGGCCCATGGGGCTAGTTCCGCAGAAGGATGAAGCCACCGGTTTCCTGGACGCTCACGTTATCATAGCGCGGATCGTCGGATTCAAAGACAAGGATGCCCACAAGCTCACCGCCATCGCCACCGGTCGTATCGCCCGATATGATGCCGTAGTAGAACCCCTCCTCGTAGGGATCGACCGCCTCGTTCTCATCGGTCTCGATGTAGGTGCTGATGACCTTGCCGGCGATCTCGCCGTTGGAGTTAAGTGTGTCGACGTTGGCCTCAATCACGAAATGCAGGTTGGGCAGTGGCAGCTCTCCGCTCGACCCGTCAGTGCCCAACAAGATGGGAGTGCCGGACTTGTCATAGGCCACGCGATTGTAAAGAAGGCCGCTGACGGCGTGGGTCTCGTTGAAATCGCCGAAATCGATCGCGATTTGCATATCGCCTTCGGTGAACTCGAGGCCACCCATGTCGCTAAAGACCCGCATCCCGGCATAGCGGCCGGAAAAGCCCGCTTGTCCGCTTTCGCCGGCCGGAGGCAGAACGACGGTGCCGTTGCGTTCGTAGATGAAGCCGCCAAAGCCATAGTCGGCATAGCCGCCAGTCCGCACGATCGCAAAACGCGAGCGCGGCTCGCCATCCACCAGAACCGCGCTTTCGCCATAGATCGCGTGATAAGGCACGATCTGGCTGACCGGGTTGCCGGTCAGGAAATCGGGAACGGTGACGTCGGCGTCGAAGAGAACATAACCGCCTATTTCGCCGACCGGGCCGGCGCCCATGGCCAAGGCCGACAGGTTGTAAACATTCAGACCGTCAAAGGCGATGTTATCGACCTCGAAGGTATCGTCGCCCGAGTTGTAGACCACGCTCTCGGCGTAGCCGCCGCCATAGCTGTTCAGCTCTTCATAGCGCAAGATACTGCCCGGCGTGGCGGTGGGCGGTTGCTCCACCTCGGGCGGAAGCTCGACATCGCCGATCACGTCGGGGGTCGACGCATCGGTGTCGAAAAACGGGTTGGTGCCGTTGCAGCCAATAACCAGCGCAAGGGCGCTCACGGTAAAAACGTGACGAAACATCCTGTGTACCTGCCGCTCGATTTGTTTTGCCAGAAGAATCCGCGTGTTGGGCGCAAAAATCAACGAAAGCCTCATTCGGGGCATAACTAAGGCGTTGGATGCGGCAATTCTTCTCGCACCGCAGGATATAGAGGTTCCGCCACCGGCAAGCCGAAGATATAGTTTCTTACGACTCATATTTTTCCGGCGCCGAAGGAGATGCAGATGCCCGTCACCTCAGAACAAGAGGCCGAAATCGCCGAGCTGCGGGCCAACCCGCGCCCCACGCTGCGGGCCGTGTCCGACGGGATGGAAGCGCATCTCTACAAGATCAATCCGGTGCTCGACCACGGGTTTGTCCGGGTGATCGATTATATGGGCGATGATGCTGCCATCTGTCAGGCGGCCCGCGTCAGCTATGGCAAGGGCACCAAATCGGTGCAGAACGACGAGGGGCTGATCCGCTATCTCATGCGCCACTGGCATTCGACCCCCTTCGAGATGTGCGAGATCAAGCTCCATGTAAAGCTGCCGGTCTTTGTTGCCCGCCAGTGGATCCGCCACCGCACCGCCAACGTGAACGAATATTCGGCCCGCTATTCGATCCTCGATCGCGAATTCTATATCCCTGCGCCCGAACATCTTGCCGCGCAATCGGTGATCAACAATCAGGGCCGGGGCGAGACGCTCTCGGCCGAAGAGGCCGCCCGCGTTCTGGACTACCTCAAGGGCGACGCCGCCCGCTGTTATGACCATTACGAGGAAATGATCGGCCAAGAGGGGCAGCAGGGCCTCGCGCGCGAGCTGGCGCGGATGAACCTGCCGGCCAATATCTATACCCAGTGGTATTGGAAGGTCGATCTGCACAACCTCTTCCACTTCCTGCGGCTGCGCGCCGACGCCCACGCCCAATACGAGATCCGTGTCTATGCCGAAGAGATCTGCCGGCTCGTGGCCGACTGGGTGCCGGCAGCCTACGGCGCGTTCGAGGATTACCGCATGGGCGGCGCGACGCTTTCAGGCAAGGCTCTGGATTGCGTGCGGCGTATGCTCAAGGGTGAGCAGGTGACGCAGGAAACCTCCGGCATGAGCAAAGGCGAATGGCGGGAGTTTGAGGGGGTGATTGGGGAGTGAGAGCGCCGCTCGTCCTTCCAAGTTTGATGGAGACGAGCGTTTCTCTGAATGGGCTGTTTATTCCAAGTCGAAACCTGGAGAAGCATCTAACAACCTTCTGCAAGTCGCTCAATGTATGGACGCGCGATCCTATCCACAAAATCCAGCTCCTAGGTAGTGGCACACCGGTCAAGTTCCGGGATCGCTACTTGGTTGTCTGCTCTGCGCAACAGCTAGATGATATCGATCCAAAGGACGTCTGCCTCCTGTATTCGGATGGCAGTTTGGCGATTACCTCGTCAGGGGTCCGCTATTTTAAGGCTCCAGTGAGACGGGAGACCGATGAGTTTGACATTGCGGTATTCGATTTTACGGAGGCATTGGAGGAGCACACTAGCTTTCGATCGCATTTTTGGAACTTCGACTACGTACCTCCAACGGTATCTTCGGACCATGTTCTTGCAATACTTGCCTGCGGCTTTCCCTTCGACGATCAGGTATACGAGCTGTGGGAAAAGAACCACTTAAGGACAAGGATAAGGGCGGCGGTTGCCTTACTTGAAAATCAGCCTACAGATCACGCTTTGCTAAAAGCGAGATATCAGTCACCCTTGGATATCGATCCAAATGGTATGAGCGGGGGCCCCGTCTATGTCGTTCAACTGGTTGGCGAAGTGCCTACAGTCTATCTCGGTGGGATGATGCTGAGGTCCGGGAGAGAATACCTCTATTTTCTGAAAAGCGGCTTCATCATGGATTTTCTGAATCAAGCTACGATGAAATAGAGGGGCCGGGAGCAGGCGGGCCTAGAAGTGCAACAACAAATCGCGGCAGCAACCCATAGGGCGGGGTTCACCCCGCCATCACCGCCAAACCCGCGCCCACGGCGGGGTGAACCCCGCCCTACGGGGATCGAAATGTCGTGTGGGGCGGAGCCTAGCCCTTCCTGATATTCCCCGCCATCTGGCGTCCATCCCGCCCTTCGATCAAATCGAACTCGACCGGCTGGTTGTCGGCCAGGCCGGTCAGGCCCGATTGTTCGACCGCCGAGACATGGACAAAAATGTCCTTGCCGCCGTCTTCGGGCGCGATAAAGCCGTAACCCTTTGTTGTATTAAACCATTTTACGGTGCCTTTGGGCATCGCCTTCTCCTCCTTGTCGGTGGCCCGCAGGGGGCCGGGGCAGGTCTTGCAGCGCCCCGCGACAGAGGCGGTCGTCCGTAAGCCTTGTGCGCGGCACTTTATCACGGATTTCAAAAAAACAAGCCCGAACCTTGTGTTGGCCAGTCGGGGCGCGTCAGATACGGGCAAAACCGGAGGGGACATGCGCGTCTATTGCCTGAAAACCTGCGACACCTGCCGCAAGGCGCTCAAAGCGCTCGATGCGGCCGGCATCGCCTATGATCTGCGCGATGTGCGGGCGGATGGCATCGCGGCGGCCGACCTCGCGGCGATCCTTGCCGCGCACGGAGAGGGGGCGATCAACCGCGCCTCGACCACATGGCGGGGCCTGTCCGAGGCCGAGAAGGCATTGCCTCCCGTGGCGCTGTTGGCGGCGCACCCGACGCTTCTCAAACGCCCCGCTATCGAGGCGGGCGGCGCGTGGTTTTTGGGTTGGAAGCCAGAAGTTCAGGCAAAGGTTATTGGATAGCCCGCCCCGATCGCCTATGTGATCGCAAAGGCAATATCGGAGAGACTGATGCGCAACGCTGCCCTTATCCTTGGGATCATCGCCGGGCTGATCGGCATTATCGTCGGCCTGTTCGGCTATGGCTATGCCGAGATCACCGAGACGCATCAGGGGGTCGGGCAGGCTTTCGGCTTTCTCGACAACCCCGCGCTGATCCGGTTCGCCAGCTTCTTCGGCCCGCTTCTGGCGCTTGCGGGGGGTGCCATGGCCAAGGTCCGCGCGCTTTGGGGCGGTGTCCTGATGCTCGTGGCAGCGTTCCTGTTCTGGCAGGCTTTCGGTTTCAACGTGGGCACGATGTTCCCCATCGGCTTTGCCGCGCTGGGCGGCATCCTCGCTATCGCCGCGGGAAAGCCGGACGAGCCCAAGGCGCATTTCTGATCAGACGGTCGGCAGACAAAGGCCCGCCGCCAAGCAGGACCAGAACCGACAACCCCAAGACCCAGAACGCCCGCTGATCGAGGATGAGCGCGCCCGAGGCGCGGTCGAACCACGCGCCCAGCGTCGCCGCCTGATGGATCGCGCCGTGGCCGTAAAGGTCGGTCAGCGTCTGCACCGCGACAAAGCCGATCATTCCAAGCGCGGCGAGGCGCGTGCAGAGGCCGACGAGGAGAAGGGCGGGCAGCACGAACTCCGCGCCCGTGCCAAGGACGACGACCGCCCAATGCCACAGGCCAAGCGCCGAGGCATCATATCCCGCCGCCTCCATCGCCTTGGGGAAGATCTGGACATAGGCGCCCGACGAGGGCCGGAAGAGGCCGAGGGGGCCATCGCCCAGTTTGGTCAGCGCAGAGCCCCAGAAATCGACGAGAAGCACGGCCGCAAAGACAAACCGCGCCAGCGTCGGCAGGACAATCGGCGCCATGCGGTCGAGCCAGCCGGCGGTGCGGGAGCAGAAGCTGAGAAGCGCGGTCATGGCTGGCCCCTGTCGATGGATGTGATCGCCGCATGTCCAAGAAGAAGGCCAAGCGTGCCGGGAAGGTCAAGCGCCGCGCCGCCTGCGGCAATGGCTGCGCCGAAGCTCTTGCCAGCCAAGAGGGCGGCGACATATTCCGCCCCGGCCCGGTCGATCAGGGTCGGGATCGGAGTCAGACTGGGCCGGGTGATCAAGACATCCTGGGCCTGACCCGTCGGGCGGGGGGCGCCTTCGGTCATGTTGAATGTCCAGATGTCATGGATCGCAAAGCGAGACGACAAAAGCTGCACCGGCGGCGCAAGCCCCAATCGCGCGCGCATCAGCCGGTCGGGCGGCAGGGCGGCCAGCGCATCGGCGGCGATCGGCGCCGCATCGCCCGCGTGATAGGCCCGGCGCAACGCCAGCTCGAGCCGGGCCACGTCGGGGAGGTATTTCAGATGCGCCACCGGCTCCAAACCGCGCAAGAACCCGGGCATGTCGGCCCCATAGCCAGCAAGGATCGGTGAAGCGGGGGGATGGTTGCGGACAAATACCACCGCCATCGCCTGAAAGAACCTCTCTCCCACGATCTTGCGGACCACCGGAAAGCCCGCCTCCAGGGCTTCGGTCAATCCTACAGTGACATTGTTGCGATAGATCGCATAGCGGCGCGAGGCTGGCTTTCCGTCCGGCGTGATCAACCCCGCAGGTACGGGGCGCTCGGGATCGAGCAAAGCTGCGCTGAAACCTGCGTCGGTCATGCGGCAATCCTTTCAAGGGCGGCGGCGGCTTTGCGGGCCTCGTCGGTGAGGGCCGGCCAATCGGGCACGTCATTGTCCCACTCGATGAGCAAGGGGCGCGGGCCAGAGCGGGCGAGCGTATGATCAAGCAGCGCCCAGACCGGATCGGCCATCGGTGCGCCGTGGCTGTCGATCAAGAGGAGCGTGCCGTCCTCATCGGCGTCCGCCTCATGCCCGCCGAGGTGCATCTCTTTCACACGGTCCAGCGGGAAGGCGTCGATATAGGAGCGGGGATCATTGCGAAGGTTGGTGGCCGAGACAAAGACGTTGTTGATATCGAGAAGAAGGCCGCAGCCTGTCCGGCTCGACACGGCCCGCAGAAAATCTGTTTCGCTAATCTCGCTTTCGGCAAAAGCAAGATAGGACGACGGGTTCTCAAGGAGCATTTGCCGCCCCAGCGCCTCTTGCACTTCGTCGATATGATCGGCGACGCGGGCCAGTGTGGCGGCGGTATAGGGCAGGGGCAGGAGATCGTTGAAATAGGCCCCGCCGTGGCTCGACCAGGCGAGGTGTTCGGAAAAGCTGGCGGGGCTGAGCCAGTCGACAAGGCGCTTCAGGCGTGCAAGGTGATCGCGGTCGAGCCGCCCCTCGCCGCCGATCGACAGGCCGACGCCATGCACCGAGATCGGAAACCGATCGGCCAGCGCCCGCAGTTGCGCCAGAGGTCGCCCGCCATCACCCACATAATTCTCGGCGTGGATTTCGAACCAGCCCACGGGGGCGGGATCGGCGAGGATCGCTGCAAAATGCTGGGGCTTGTAACCGACGCCGGGCAGGGGCGGCAGAGCGGGGGTGGGCCTCATGTCAAACAACTGGGTCTCCTTCGCGTGGTCGGGGCCGGCTTGCACCGGCCCCATGCGCTGAGTGGCGGCTTACATCTCGACGGACTTGAGGCCCTCGGTCGACATGCCTTCGGGAAGGTCGCGGGCGAGGCCAAAGAAGCCTTCTTCTTCAAGAGCCGAGGCCAATGCGCCGTGGCGGCCATCGGGCAGCATCATCGTTTCGCAGGTGCCTTCGGGAACAAGGCTCCAGGCATTGCCCTGGTAATCGACGGTGGAGGAGCCGGCGCAGGAGGTGCCGGGGCCCGCGGCGCAATCGTTCTCTCCCGCCAGCGAAACGCCATAGCATTTCTCTTCACCGGCGGCGCCGGCGGTGTGGGCGAGCGAAGTAATTGCCGTGGCGACGGCGGAGGCGACAAAAATGGTTTTCGAGGTTTTCGACATTGATCTCCCTTTCTTTGGGCATTCGAGCAGCGCCGCGACGTTGCGGCGATGGGCAAAGGCTACGGGGGGCAAGGACACACTGGGAATTCACGGCCTCGTGCCTCGCGTGTGAGTGATCGCCGGTGAGGCCCAACTGTGAGAAAGATCCGAATGCCCGAAGCTAAGGCATTGAAACGAAAAGGCCCGCCGGTTTTTCCCCGGCGGGCCAATCGGCGTTGTCGCTGAGCGATTTGTTAGAAAAGGTCGGGCGGCGTCGCTTCTTTCGACAGGGTGCTCACGATTTCGTCGAGGCTCGTGACCGAAGTTTGCGTCTCGCCAAGGCGGCGCACCGAGACGGTCCGTTCCTCAACCTCGCGTGCGCCCACGGCGAGGATCGCCGGCACCTTGCCCAGCGAATGCTCGCGGACCTTGTAGTTGATCTTCTCGTTGCGCGTATCGGCTTCGGCCCGGACGCCGGCCTTTCTCAGGGCGGAGACGACCTCGCTCACATAGTCGTCGGCATCAGACACGATCGAGGCCACGACAACCTGCCGTGGCGCGAGCCAGAAGGGCAGCTTGCCAGCGTGTTCCTCGATCAAGATGCCGATGAACCGCTCGAATGAACCCAGCGTCGCACGGTGAAGCATCACCGGGCGGTGCTTGGCGCCGTCCGCGCCGATATAGTTGGCGTCAAGCCGCTCGGGCAGAACAAAGTCCACCTGCAGGGTGCCGCACTGCCAATCCCGGCCGATGGCGTCGGTGAGGACGAACTCGAGCTTGGGCCCATAAAAGGCGCCCTCGCCGGGGTTGACCTCATAGGCATAGCCCGCCGCTGTGGTCGCATTGGCCAGCGCCCCCTCGGCGCGGTCCCAGGTCTCGTCGCTTCCCGCGCGCTTTTCGGGCCGGGTCGAGAACTTGACCTTGAAGCTCACAAAGCCGAGATCGCGATAGATATTTGACAGAAACTCGATGAACCGTTTGGTTTCGCTCTCGATCTGGCTTTCCTCGCAGAAGATATGCGCATCGTCTTGCGTAAAGCCGCGCACCCGCATGATCCCGTGCAGCGCGCCCGAGGGCTCGTAGCGGGCGCAAGAGCCGAACTCGGCCATGCGCAGCGGCAGGTCGCGGTAGGATTTGAGGCCGACGTTGAACACCTGCACGTGGCAGGGGCAGTTCATCGGTTTCAATGCATTGATCGTCTTTTCGCGGGCGTGTTCCTCGTCGACTTCGACGATGAACATATTCTCCTGATAGTTGGCCCAGTGGCCCGACTTTTCCCAAAGATGACGATTGACGACCTGCGGCGTGTTCACCTCGACATAGCCGCCGCGCGTCTGCTGGCGGCGCATATAGTCTTGAAGCTGGGTGTAGATCGTCCAGCCGTTCGGATGCCAGAAGACCTGACCGGGCGCTTCTTCTTGCATGTGGAAAAGTTCCATCTCCTTGCCAAGCTTGCGGTGATCGCGCTTGGCGGCCTCTTCGAGGCGGTGGAGATAGGCCTTGAGGTCTTCCTTGTTGAGGAATGCTGCACCATAGATGCGCTGAAGTTGGGCGCGATTGGAATCGCCGCGCCAGTAGGCGCCGGCCACGCTCATCAGCTTGAAGGCATCGGCCGGAACCTGGCCCGTGTTTTGCAGGTGCGGGCCTCGGCAGAGATCCTGCCAATGGCCGTGCCAATACATCCTGAGCGGCTCGTCACCAGGGATCGCGTCGATCAGCTCGACCTTATAGGGCTCGTTATTGGCCTCGTAGAACTTAATGGCGCGGGCGCGATCCCAGACCTCGGTGGTCACCGGGTCGCGGCGGTTGATGATCTCGCGCATCTTTTTCTCGATGGCGCCAAGGTCTTCGGGGGTGAAGGGCTCGGCTCGGTCGAAATCGTAATACCAGCCGTTGTCGATGACGGGGCCGATGGTGACCTTCACATCGGGCCAGATCTCTTGCACGGCGCGGGCCATGATATGCGCAAGGTCGTGGCGTACGAGTTCCAGGGCGGGCGCCTCGTCCTTCATCGTATTGATCGCAATGGTCGCGTCTGCGCTGATCGGCCACTGGAGATCCCAGTGCTTGCCGTTCACCTGCGCGGAAATGGCCTTTTTGGCGAGCGAGGTCGCGATCGAGGCGGCGACCTCGGCAGGAGTCACGCCAGCCTCATAGCTACGCGAATTACCATCGGGAAAGGTCAGGGAAATCTGGCTCATCGGCCTGGCTCCTCGTCAGTTTGGCGCCCACGGAACGCCCGGTTGCGGGTTATGTGTAGCGGCTAGGTGCCGTTTTTTGCCCCAAGCGTCAAGCCCCGCGCCTTGCCTTCCAACGCCCCCGGCGCGAAGGTGGCGGGCAAGACACAGGAGCCGAAATGACCGAGACTCTCACCACGCCACAGGGCCGGAAGATCGCTTATAACCTGACCGAGGGGCGGGGGGGTCCGGTGGTATTTCTCGGCGGGCTCAAATCCGACATGGAAGGCACCAAGGCGATCTTTCTCGAGGACTGGGCGAAGAGCAAGGGGCGCCCGTTCTTGCGGTTCGACTATTCCGGCCACGGCCTCAGCAGCGGCACTTTCGAGGAAGGGGCGATCGGGGACTGGTTCGAGGATGCCAGCGCAGCGATCGACCTGCTGGAAGACAAGGTGATCCTCGTGGGGTCATCGATGGGCGGTTGGCAAACCCTTCTCTTGGCCCGTGAGCGCCCCGAAAAGGTGGCCGGTATCGTCACCATCGCCGCCGCGCCGGATTTCACCGAAGATGATTTGTGGGCCAAATTTTCCGATGCCCAGAAGGTGGAGCTGGCTCAAAACGGCTTCGTAGCCCTGCCGTCCGGCTATGGCGAACCCTACATCTTCTCGCGCCGGATGATCGAGGAGGGGCGTGAGCGCCTTGTTCTTCGCCGCCCCCTGCCACTGCCCATGCCAGCGCGGTTCCTTCATGGCACCAACGATACCGACGTTGACCTTGGCTTCGCGCACCGGCTGCTCGCCCACGCCGCCGGCCCCGATATCCGCCTGACCATTGTCAAAGACGCCGACCACCGGTTCTCGACCCCCGATTGCCTCGCCTTGATCGCGCAAAGCATCGCCGATGTGTCTGAACGGATCGCTTGAGGGCTTCTCGCCGCGGGCGGTTTGGGGCATGGTGCGGCGAGGCGGGCGAAGACCTGCAGATTTTCCGAGGCAGATCCTGTTGTCCATCCCCGAGCCGCGACCATGAGCGATCCGCTTGTCCTTCTCCCCGGCCTTCTGTCGGATGCGCGGGTGTTCGCACCGCAGATCGCCGCCCTTTCTCGGCACCTGCCGATCATGGTCCTGCCCACCGGCAAGCACGACGCTGTCGAAGATGTCGCGACCGAGATTCTCGAGGCGCTGCCAAGCAAGGTTTCGCTCTGCGGCTTGGGCCTTGGCGGCGTGATCGCCATCGAGATTCTGCGCCTTGCGCCCGAGCGCATCGGTCGTCTCGCCTTGATCAACACGTCGGCCCAGTCCGACACCCCCAATGAGGCCGCCGCGCGCGAGCCGCGAATAGTGGCGGCCAAGTCCGGACGCTTTTTCGAGATCGTCAAACAGGAATTCGGCCCGGCCAATTTCCACCCTTCCCCCCGGCGGACCGATATTGTGGTCCAGATGACAGAGATGGGTCGGGCGATTGGCGCTGAAACCTATGTGCGGCAAGAGCGACTGATGCAAAAGCGCAAGGATCAGCAGGCGTTGCTGCGCAAGTCGATGGTGCAGGCGTTGATTGTCTGCGGCGGGTCGGACCCGACGATCCCGGTGCGGCGGCACGAATTTCTGGCCGAGTTGATGCCGAAGGGGCATCTGGCGCTGATCGAAGGGGCCGGCATGGTCCCCACGCTTGAACAGCCCGACGTTGTGACAACGACGCTGCGAAGCTGGCTGAACCTGCCGCCGCTTTAGGCGGCGACGATCTTCGGTTTTTGCGGTTTGGCCTCGCCCGAGTTGGCGTCGATGAAATCAAGGACCAAGGGGCGGATATTGTTGCGCCAGCTGCGCCCTGCGAAAATGCCGTAGTGACCGGCGCCGGGCTCTAGGTGCCATGCCTTTTTCGCGTCCGGCAGGCCGGTCAGAAGATCGAGCGCCGCCTTGCACTGGCCAGGGGCGGAAATGTCGTCGTCTTCGCCTTCGACGGTCTTCACTGCGACCGTGGTGATTTTCGAGAAATCGACATGGCGTCCGCCGACGGTAAAGACGTTGCGGGCGATCTCGCGGTTCTTGAACACGCGCTCGACGGTCGAGAGATAGAACTCGGCCGTCATATCCATCACGGCCAGATATTCGTCATAGAAGGTGTTGTGCTTGTCGTGATCCGAGGCCTCGCCCTTGGCGACGCGGAAGATCTGGTCCGAGAAAGCGCGGCTATGCGTGGCCGCGTTCATCGACACGAAAGAAGCAAGCTGCAGGAGCCCCGGATAGACCATCCGGCCGACGCCATCGAACTTGAAGCCGACCCGCTGGATCATCGTCTGCTCGAGCTGACCCATCGTGACGGTGCGCCCAAAGTCTGTGACCTCGGTGTGGTTGGCCTCGGGGTCGATCGGCCCGCCAATGAGGGTCAGCGAACGGGGCTGCGCTGCGGGATCCTCCTCGGCGAGATAGGCGGTCGCGGCAAGGGTCAGCGGCGCGGGCTGGCAAATGGCGATCACATGGGTATCGGGGCCAAGGTGGCGCATGAATTCGACGAGGTAGAGGGTATAGTCCTCGACGTCGAACTTGCCTTCGCTCACCGGGATGTCGCGGGCATTGTGCCAATCGGTGACATAGACATCGCAATCGGGCAGGAGGCTGATGACGGTCTTGCGCAGAAGTGTCGCGTAGTGGCCAGACATCGGCGCAACCAGCATCACCCGCCGCTTGCGAGGCTTGCGACCAGGCACAAGGAAATGGATGAGATCGCCGAACGGCTTGCGGACAACAGTTTCAATGCGAACGGTATGATCCTTGCCATCCTCGGTCGTGACCGCGCCGATGCCCCAGTCGGGCTTGGTGACCATGCGCTCGAAACTGCGCTCCGTAACCTCGCCCCAAGCACCCAGCCATTCGACCCATGGATTGGCTGCCGGCGCCATCATCGGATAAGCGGCAAAGGCCCGCGCTGTCGCACCAAGCCACTGGTTTGTGTTGCGCATGGTTTCCATCAGGTCGTAGGTCATCATATACTTCAACTGAAGGCTCCTCGACGGGGTGCGATTGCCACATTGACTTTGCGGGTGCGGCACAGGAAATGCTGCAAGTGCAAAGTTAGGCCGATGCAAATTATATTACAACTCGAGAAATGAATATGAACGAAGATAACTCGGACAATCTCGAAAAGCTTGAAGCCAACATTGCCAGGCTCGAAGTATTGAACGCACGTCTTGTTGCCGCGATGGGCCGCAAGAAGCTGCCGCGCAGCTCGCTCGAAGGGCCGGGCCAGGATCTCTATATGAAGGCGGCCGCGGCCTATCTGGCCGAAATGATGCAAAATCCGGCCAAACTCCTCGAACATCAGGTCGGCTATTGGGGCAAGTCGCTCAAGCATTATCTTGAGGCCCAACAGAAGCTGGCCGAGGGCAAGTTCGAAGCCCCCGACGATACCGGCCCCAAGGACAAGCGGTTTGCCAATCCCGCCTGGGACAGCAATCCCTATTTCAATTTTCTCAAGCAGCAATACCTGATGAATGCCGAAGCCGTGCATCAAACGGTGGCCGACATCGACGGGCTCGATGCGGCCGACCGCAAGCGGCTCGATTTCTTTTCGCGGCAGATCGTCGACATGTTCAGCCCGACCAATTTCCTGGGTACCAACCCGGAGGCGCTTGAGCGGGCCGCCGAGACCCAGGGGCAGAGCCTTGTCGACGGCCTTGAAAACCTGGTGCGCGATCTTGAGGCGAGCGATGGCGATCTGGTTGTTTCATTGGCCGACAAGGATTCGTTCAAAGTTGGCGAAAACCTTGGCACCACGCCGGGCGAGGTGGTCTATCGCAACCGGATGATGGAGCTGATCCAATACCGGCCCAGCACCAAGCAGGTGCACGAGATCCCGATCGTGATCTTTCCGCCGTGGATCAACAAGTTCTACATTCTCGATCTCAAGGCCCAGAACTCGCTGATCAAGTGGATCGTCGATCAGGGCTATACGCTGTTCGTGGTGAGCTGGGTCAATCCCGATCCAAGCTATGCCGATGTGGGGATGTCCGATTATGTCGAAGAGGGCTATCTGGCCGCGATCCGCGAGGCCAAGGCCATCTGCGGCACCAAGGAGGTCAACGCCGTCGGCTATTGCATCGCCGGGACGACCCTCTCGCTGACGCTGGCGCTGATGAAAAAGCGGAAGGACAAGTCGGTTCGATCGGCAACCTTCTTCACAACCCTGACCAATTTTGAAGATCAGGGTGAGGTGGGCGTTTTCCTGAGCGACGATTTCGTGGACGGGATCGAGGAGGAAGTGACCGAGAAAGGCATTCTCGACAAGTATTTCATGTCGCGCACCTTCTCGTTCCTGCGCTCGAACGACCTGATCTATGCGCCCGCGATCCGCAGCTACATGATGGGCCAGACGCCGCCCGCCTTCGATCTGCTCTACTGGAACGGCGACGGGACCAACCTGCCGGCCAAGATGGCGGTCGAATATCTGCGTGGGCTGTGTCAAGCCAACGGTTTCTTGAAAGACGGGTTCGAGATCTGCGGCGAGACTGTTCAGATCAGGGATGTGATCGTTCCGGTTTGCGCCATTGCCTGCGAAACCGACCACATCGCCCCTTGGAAAGCCTCCTTTGCGGGGTTTCAGCAGATGGGGTCGAAGGACAAGACCTTCATCCTATCGGAATCGGGCCATATTGCGGGGATCGTGAACCCGCCGTCGAAGAACAAATACGGCCACTGGACCAACCCCGAATATGATCTGTCGGCCGAGGATTGGCAGGCGACAGGCGACAAGCACGAGGGCAGCTGGTGGCCCCGCTGGGAGAAGTGGCTCGACAAAAAGTCGGGAGAAATGGTCTCTGCGCGGGAGCCCGGAGATGCGAAACACCCCTCTTTGGCACCTGCGCCGGGGACGTATGTGACTGCGATTCCAGCGAAATCCGAATAATATTGCGCTGCGGCAAAAATTTTGCTGCGGTGCAGAAAAAAGACTTGAAATGCTGCGGTGCAGCATGCATATTTGGATCATGAAATTTCCAGCGGGCCCTCCCTCCCGCGATTTGATCCGAAAGGTTGCTCCAATGGCCAAGACCCAAGACTTCACCGCCTCCTACAAAGATTTCCTCGGTGCGCTTCCGTTCGACACCAAGGTTGTAGAAAACATGTTCAAGAGCCAGTCGGCTCTCGCCGAGAAGATGTCGGCCGTCGCCATCGACGCCGCCCGCAAGTCGACTGACCTGTCGGCCAAGTGGACCGCTGACACGCTCGGCAAGCTGCAGACCGTTTCGAAAGCCAAGGCCGAGCCGGCCGACTATGCCAAGTCGGTGACTGACTTCGCCTCCACTTCGGCCGAAGTCGCTGCCGAAAACATGGCTGCCTTTGCCGAGATTGCGAAGAAAGTTCAGACCGAGACCCTCGAGCTTCTGCTCAGCGCTGGCAAGAACCTCTCGGAGGAAGTCACTGCCGCCGCCACCAAAGCGACTGCCGAGGTTTCCGCTGCTGCCAAGAAAGCCGCGACCAACTGATCCAATACCCCGGTCTTTTCTCCCTGAGACCGGATGTCTGAGGCGGGCTGCAATGCGGCCCGCCTTTTTTATTTGCGGCCATTCGCCGCTTTGGCATTACCCTCTTCACAGGCGTGCAATCGCGGCATAGGCTTGCTGCATCGCCGCAACAGTTCGGGAGAGACACGTGGCCGAGACCGATAAACCGCTTCTCATCAAGCGCTACGCCAGCCGCCGTCTCTACAACACCGAGACAAGCGATTACGTAACCCTCGAAGATATTGCCACGTTCATCCGCGCGGGCCGCGAGGTCCAGATCGTCGATCTGAAATCGGGCGATGACCTGACCCGCCAATATCTCCTTCAGATCATCGCTGAACACGAGAGCCGGGGCGAAAGTGTCCTGCCGGTCGATGTGCTGACCGATCTTGTCCGCAGCTACACCACGCAAGCCAGCTCGGTGGTGCCGCAGTTCCTTGCCGCCTCGTTCGAGATGCTCCGCGACGGGCAGTCGAAGCTGATGGAGAATATGGCCAAGGCCAACCCGATGGCGCGTATGCCCGGCTTTGAAGCCATGCAGGCCCAGCAGGAAGCCTTTTTCAAGGCCATGACCGGCGGCATCATGGCCGGCAAGCACGGCAAGGATGACGCCGAAAAGGGCGATGATCTTGACCACATCAAGAAGGAGCTTGCCGCGCTTCAGGAGAAACTCTCGCGCATGGGCCGCTAGGCGTTCAACCCTCCGGCAATCTCTCGAAGCGGGGCAGGTCATCGAGCCCTTCGCCCCAATGCAGCGCGTCGGCGGTATAGACATGGGCTGAAGGCTGATAGTCCTGCGGATCGTTAAGCGTCGCGGCGAGGAAATGGGTCTCGTGCGGCCAGCGTTCGCCGTAATAGGCCAGCGAGGTGCCGCAGGTCGTGCAGAAATACCGCGTGACGCCGGGCGACGAGAGATAGGCCCCCGGCGCTTGCGCGGTCCAGCGCCAGCCTCCGTTTCTCACCCCGAGCCAGCCGACGAAGGGCGCGCCTGTCGCCCGTTGACAGTCGTGGCAATGGCAGATCGCCTGCCACGTCATGAAGTCTGGCTTGAAAGAAAAACGGGTTGCCCCGCAAAGGCAATGTCCGGCGTGTTCTGTCATGGCGGAAGGGTGGCCCGCCGCCGCGAGTCGCGCAAGCGGTTTAGTGTCCCAGTCTGTCGCGCAGGCGATACCAGACCATCGCGAGGGTCATGGTCGGTTCTTGCAGATGCGCGCCGAACGGGAAGGGGCGCGATGGCAGGGCGGCCAGCGTCTCGAAACGGCTGGCTTGCCCGGCTACCGCCTCCGCCATGACCTTGCCGGCGATCCCGGCAAGCGCCACGCCGTGCCCGGAATAGCCTGAGGCCGAGACGATATTGGGGGCAATGCGAAGCACGGCGGGCAGGCGGGTCATGGTCACTCCAAGGGTGCCGCCCCAGACATGATCGAACCCCACGCCACGCAGCTGTGGAAACATCTCCTGCATCCGCCGGTTCAGCGCCGTGCCGATGTCGTCAGGGAATTTCAGCGAGTAATTGGCGCGGCCGCCGAACAGGAGGCGGCCGTCCTCGGTGGTGCGGAAATAGTTGACCAAATGGCTTGAATCGCAGGCGGCGATGTCTTCGGAAAGGACCTTGCGCGCCAGATCGCCAAGTGGCGGGGTCGCGCCGATAAAGCTGTTGATCGGCATCACCTTGCGCGCCACTTCCTTGGCAAGGTGCGGCAGATAGCCGTTGCCGGCAAGGATGACGTGCCCCGCGCGAACGCGTCCCTTGGCGGTGGTCAGGATCGCCGGATCGCCATGCTCAATCTTGAGGACTTCGCTGCCTTCAAAGACCTCGGCCCCCGCCGCCAGCGCAGCCTTGCCGAGCCCGATCACATAGCGCAGCGGATGAATGTGGCCCGCGCCCCGGTCGATCATCCCGCCGTGGTAGAGCGGCGAGCAGACAAGCCCCGCGAAATCCTGCGGGCCGAGAACGGTGATCTTGTCATAGTCATACCGGACCGAAAGGTGCTCGGCTTCGGCTGTCACACCGGAAAGTTCGCGCGCCGTATATTCGCCGTGGGCGATGCCGGGCAAAAGCCGCGCCTCGGGCGCATGGCGAGCCGATAGATCGGCGACAAGCGCCTTGCTCTCCTCGGCCAGATCCCACATGGCCTTGGCCCTGGCAAAGCCCACCCGCTTTTCGATCCAGCGCTGACCCTTGTTATAGGCCGATCCGACTTGCCCGCCGTTGCGACCCGAAGCGCCCCAGCCGATCCGGTGCGCTTCAAGGACAATGACCTTCAGACCCTTTTCCGCAAGCGTGAGGGCTGCGGTCAGGCCGGTATATCCCGCCCCGACGATACAGACATCGGCCGTGACCTCTCCTTCAAGCGCGGTGCGCTGGGGCAGGGGCTTGGCGGTCGCCGCATACCAGCTCGGGGGAAACTCCCCAGGCCGGTCGTTGAGGTGCAGCGGGTTCATACGTTCAAGAGCAGGTGCTCACGTTCCCACGGGCTGATGACCTGAAGGAACTCGTCATATTCCGTTCGCTTGACGATCGAATAGACGCGGGCGAATTCCGGCCCGAGGACTTCGTGGACTTCCTTTGCCTCGTCAAAAAGATCAAGCGCGGCATTGAGGCCCTGCGGGATCGCGTCTTCGGCCTCATAGGCATCGCCCTGATAGCGCTTGTCGGGCCAGATCTCGTTTTTCATGCCGAGATAGCCACAGGCCAGCGAGGCGGCGATCACCAGATAGGGATTGCCGTCCATGCCCGCGAGCCGGTTCTCGACCCGACGTGCTTCGGGAGGCGAGACGGGGATGCGGATGCCGGTGGTGCGGTTGTCGCGCCCCCATTCGAGGTTGATCGGCGCGGCGTGGTTGCGCACATAGCGGCGATAGCTGTTCACATACGGCGCGATCACGGCAATTACGGCAGGCATGTATTCCTGAAGGCCGCCGATAAAGTGGAAGAAGGCATCGGTCTCGCCACCTTGCGGGCCGGCGAAGATGTTCTTGCCCTTCTCGTCGATCACCGAATGGTGGATGTGCATGGCTGAGCCCGGCTCGCCTTCGATCGGCTTGGCCATGAAGGTGGCGAAGCAATCGTGCTTGAGGGCCGCCTCGCGGATCAGGCGCTTGAAGTAGAACACTTCGTCGGCAAGCTTGACCGGATCGCCGTGGCGGAGGTTGATTTCAAGCTGGCCGGCGCCGCCTTCCTGGGTGATGCCGTCGATCTCGATGCCCTGGATTTCCGAATACTCGTAGATGTCGTCGATGACCGGGCCGTAATCATCGACCGCGGCCATGGAATAGGCCTGACGGGCGGCGGCGGGTCGGCCGGTGCGGCCCATCATCGGCTCGATCGGCTTGGCAGGGTCGACGTTGCGGCCGACGAGATAGAATTCCATCTCGGGCGCGACAACCGGGGTCCAGCCCTCTTTCTTGTAGAGCTCGACCACACGCTTGAGGACATTGCGGGGCGCGCAGCCGATCGGCTTGCCCTTCATGTCAAAGGCATCGTGGATCACCTGCAATGTGCCATCGGCGGCCCAAGGGGCAGCGGTTGTCGTCGAAAGGTCGGGCTTTAGGATCATGTCCGGCTCGGTAAAGCCGTCCTCGGCCGCTTCGCCCCAATCACCGGTGATCGTCTGGAAGAAGATCGAATTGGGCAGGTGAAACGAAGTCTGGCGCTCCCATTTGGCAGCCGGCACGGCCTTGCCTCTCGCAATGCCCGGCAAGTCGGCGATCACGCATTCCACCTCGTCGAGGCGGTTGTTTTCGATATAGGTCCGCGCGGCGGCGGGAATCTTGTCAATCCAGGAACTCATGAAATCCTCTTTTCCTTGAAGAACTTGCCAAACATCTGCGCGACGTGCGCGGCGTCGGTCTCTTCGTCGAGCCGGGCAAGGGCGCCGGTCCGGACATCTTCCGGAACGACACCCGGCGCGCGGTGCTCGAGCAAGTCTCCTATGTATCGTTTGTCTATTTCGGGGTGGGGTTGGACCGTGAAAGCCTTGTCGCCATAGAGAAGCGCGGCGTTCCGGCAAAAATCATTGGTGCCGACGACAATGGCATCGGGCGGCACCTCGACGACCTGATCCTGATGCCAGGCGTTGAGGGTCAGTTCCTGGTCGCCGAGTTTGTATTTGGTCGCACCGACAGCCCAGCCGTCCTTGAATTTCTCGACCTTGCCGCCGAGCGCCTGGGCGATGATCTGGTGGCCGAAGCAGACGCCGATCAGCGGAATTCCCTTGGCATAGATCTCGCGGATCAGATCCTCGAGCGGCTTGATCCAGTCGTGGTCTTCATAGACGCCGTGGCGCGAGCCGGTGATGAGCCAACCGTCCGCGACATCTGCGCTTTGCGGGAATGCATTGTCGACCACGGCGTAGTTCACCGTCTCGAAGCCTTCGGCGCCAAGAAAGCGCGCGAAGATTTCGGGATAGTTGCCGTTTGCCGCCTGAAGATTGTCTGCGACGTGGCCGGTCTGAAGGATGCCGATTCTCATGATTCACCATCGATTGGCGGCTGTCCCGGAGCGGGCAGCTTGTTTTGACTGAAACCTATCTCACACCGTATCGAGATAGAGGTCGAGCTTTTCGCTCTCGCTCATCGACGAGAGATAGTGCAATTCCTGCCGTTTGGTCAGCACCAGATTCTGGATCAGGGTCGGGTTTAAGATCCTGTTCGCCAGCGCGCTCGCCTCGAAACGATCGATCGCGGCTTCCCAAGTGTCGGGAATCTGGTCGAGATCTTGCTCATAGGCGTTGCCCGAAATGGGTTTGGGCGGGGTGAGCTTATCCTGGATGCCAATCAATGCAGATCCAAGGACGGCGGCCAGGAAGAGATAGGGGTTCACATCGCCCCCCGCGACCCGATGCTCGACACGGCGTGCCTTGAAGCTGCCGCCGGGCACACGGACGCTCGCGGTGCGGTTTTCATAAGCCCAGCAGATACCCGTCGGCGCATGGCTTTCGGGGACGAGCCGTTCATAACTGTTGCCATGCGGCGCGAAGATGAGCGCGAGATCGGCAATGCCCTTCAGGCATCCGGCGATCGCTTCCTTCAGAAGCTGTGTTCCTTCAAAGGTGTCATTGGCAAACAGGTTCTTGCCCAGTTTGTTGATGACCGAAAAATGCACATGCATCCCGTTGCCGGCGTGTTCGCCATAGGGCTTGGCCATGAAGCTCGCCGCCATGCCATGTTTGCGCGCCAGACCGCGGACGAGCATCTTGAACAGATAGGCGTCATCGGCGGCCTTGAGGGCATCGGCCACATGTACAAGGTTGATCTCGAACTGGCCTGGACCAACCTCGGACGTAGCCGCTTCCGTGGGAATGTCCATCGCGTCGCAGGCGTCATACAGGTCGTTGAAGAAGGCGTCGAAAGCGTCCAGGGCCCGAAGACTCAGAATCTCGGCGCCGGGGCGGCGTTTGCCCGACCGGGGCGATTTGGGCTGGCGAATCTCCGGCCCGGAATCATCCACAAGATAGAATTCCATCTCGGTCGCGACCACGGGCGTCATGCCCAGCGCCGCGAATTGATCGACAACGCGTGCCAGGGCGTGGCGCGGATCGCCGTCAAAGGGTTGTCCGTCTTCGGTATACATCCAAAGCGGCAAGAGCGCCGACGGGGTCTCGAGCCAGGGCAGGGGCACATACCCCCGCTCCGTCGGCATCAAGACGCCGTCCGGATCGCCAATCTCAAAGACCAGCGGGCTGTCCTCGACGTCTTCGCCCCAGATATCGAGGTTGAGGACCGAAAGGGGAAAGCGCATGCCTTCTTCTTCGATTTTTCGCGCAAAGCGGATCGGAACGCGTTTCCCACGGGCCTGACCATTGAGGTCGGCTGCGCCGGCGCGCACGTTGCGGATTTCAGAATGCTCATCGAGCCAGCTCGTCATTTTGTCACCAGATAAATGGCGCCAAAGCCGGGACGGTCAGAAGCGGAGCCGGGGGGATTCGCCGCTCAGATATGCTGTCGCCTATCCGTGGCCACCCCCGCTCGGGGTGCCGCATTTGAGGTCCATGCCCTTGGGCCTAATGCTTTTATGATCAAATTCCTCGTAGGGAGTTGTAGCAGCAGGATTCGAGGAATTTTCCTGATCCGGACGCACCCTGAAAATTTGATCATATGTGTAATACTACCGGATGAGGTTCACACGCAAGCGAATTTTCGCGCGGCGATCTTTTGGCAGGTGATGGTTGAGCTTGCGGTTGACCATGCCAAACAAGCCGATGATCGAAAGCGTCAAGAGAATGAAATAGAAGGCAAGGATCGGATAGGGGATGAAGGGGTTGAACGTCTTGTCGGCAAAATAGCTCGCGTAATAGAGCGCATCGCCCCTCTGCTGCGAGGCCGGAAAGCCCGAAAAGAACACCAGCGTTGTCGCGTGGAACAGGAAGATCGCCTCATTGGTATAGGCGGGCCATGCAAGCCGCAGCATCGTCGGCCAGATGACCCGCCGGAACCGGGGCCAACCCGACATCCCATAGGCGTCTGCCGCTTCCACATCGCCCTTCGGCACCGACATGAGCGCCCCGTAGAAGATCTCGGCCGAATAGGCGGCGGTGTTGAGAAACAGGACCAGAAGCGCCCCAAGCCATGCGGAGGTGAAGGCGCCGAAGAACGGATAGCCGGACTTCAGGCTCTGGAACAGGAAGTAGGCGAAGAAGAACTGGATGAAGAGGGGCGAGCCCCGGAAAATGAAGATGAACCATTCCGCCGGTTTACGCAGCCAGACCTGATGGTGCGCTTTGGCGACCGCCACCCCCGTCGCCAGGACAAAGCCCGAAACCAGCGCCAGAAACCCGAAATAGATATTCCAGATCATCCCCGAGCCGATCAGCGTGAACTGCTGGCAGAGGGTGAAATCGGTGCGCGGCAAGAGCCGCTCGCCGATCCCTTGGCTGCGCAACGCATAGTCGGCGATCGTGTCCCAACAACTCATGCGGCGGCCTTTCCACGGCCGCGCGGGCCCTTGCGTTGCTTTTCACCGGCGAGCGTGGCCTGCCCGTGCGAGAGGCGGCGTGAGATTTTCGCCAGAACGACCTCGGAGACCTGCGTGAACGCGAGGTAGAACACCAGAAGCGCGAGGAAATACCAGACACGCCAGTCGCCATGCGGATAGTCGGTGAACTGCGGGGTCTTCGTGCCGCCAAGCTCGCGCGCCCAATAGACGATATCCTCGACCCCCAGCAGGAACAGAAGCGGCGTTGCCTTGATCAGAACCATCCACAGGTTCGATAGACCGGGCAGGGCATAGACCCACATTTGCGGCACCATGATCCGCCAGAAGGCCTGACGGTGCGACATTCCATAGGCCTCGGCGGTTTCGATCTGGGCGTGGGGCACGGCCCGCATTGCGCCATAGAGGACATTGGCGGCAAAAGCGCCAAAGACGAGCGCGAAAGTCAGAACGGCAAGGAAGAAGCCGTAGATCTCGTGAAAGACCTGCGGCGAGGAGGAAAGCGGCAGCTTTGCCGCGGCGCAGACGATGAAATCGTTGCCCTGCCGGATCGGCTGATCCCAGTCGGAGCATTTGATCTGATGGCGGATCCATTCGAATCCCTGGTCAAGCGCGATCACAAAGAAGAGGAAGAAGGCAATGTCGGGAACGCCGCGGACGATGGCGATATAGCCCTTGCCGAACCACCTGAGGGGGCGGAAATGCGAGCGCGCCGCCGCAGCGCCGCCAAAGCCGAACAGAAGGGCGGCCGGCGCGGTGATCGTCAACAGGAGAAGAACGGTGCCCACGGCCCAATAGAGGCCCATGTGCTTGCCCGTTGTCAGGTAGCACGAGAGCCACTTGAAGCCAGCGAGGCTGGCTGGATCGGCGCAATATTCAAACATGGGACCATGAGGAGAAAGGGAAGCGGCGGCGCCAGGTGGCGCCGCCGCCGATTGGGATCAGTAGCCCGGCGCTTCTTCGCCGAACCATTTGGCGAGAAGTGCGTTCAGCGAACCGTCCGCCTTCATCGAATCGATTGCGGCGTTGAACTTGTCGCGCAGCTCGTTGTCGCTCTCGCGCAGGCCCATGCCGACGCCGCCGCCGAGAGCAACTTCTTCGCCCACGAACATCAGAGCGCCGCCCGAGGCTTCGACCACCGGCAGGAGGAAATCGTAGTCGGCGAACACGGCATCAACCTCGCCGTTCTGAACGGCGGCGATGGTCTCATCCGCAGTGGCGAACTCCAGAAGGGTCGCGCCCGACTCGGCAATATAGGCAGCCTGAATGGTGGCGGTCTGGGCAGAGATCACGCCACCGGCGAGATCGACGTCAGCGGATGCCGCGACATAGACCGAAGCGGTCGGCGGATAGTAATCTTGGGTGAAATCGATAACTTCATCACGCTCGTCGGTGATCGACATGCCGGCGATGATGGTGTCGTAGTTGCCCGAGACGAGGTTCGGAATGATCGAATCCCAGTCGTTGGTGACCCACTCGCAGGTCAGTTCGGCGCGGGCGCAAAGCTCGTCGCCCAGTTCACGCTCGAAGCCGGCAACCTCGCCGTTGTCGTCGATATAATTATACGGAGGGTAGGCGCCCTCGGTACCCATGCGCACGACATCGGCCATGGCCGCGCCGGCGGTGAGCGCCAGAACGGCGGTTGTAAGGATCAGTTTCTTCATTGGGGTCTCCATAGGTTGAGAATCAAGCCGACACCGTGGCCGACAGGAACTGTTGCAATCGCTCTGTTTTCGGGTTTCCGAAGAGGGTTTTGGGATCGCCCTGTTCTTCGATTTTGCCCTGATGCAGGAATACGACGTGATCGCTGACGTCGTTGGCAAGCCGCATGTCATGGGTCACGAGGATCATGGTGCGCCCTTCCGAAGCGAGATCCTTGATCACCTTGACGACCTCCTGCTCGAGCTCGGGATCGAGCGCCGAGGTCGGCTCGTCAAACAAAAGCGCCTTGGGCTCCATGCAAAGAGCGCGGGCGATGGCGGCGCGCTGTTGCTGGCCGCCCGAGAGCTGTGCAGGGTAGGCATCGCACTTGTCGCCGATGCCCACCTTGTCGAGATAGCGCCGCGCCGCGGCCTCGACCTCGGCCTTGTCGCGCTTGAGAACATGAAGCGGCGCTTCCATCACGTTCTGCAGGATCGTCATATGGGCCCAGAGGTTGAACTGCTGGAACACCATCGACAAATTGGTGCGGATGCGGATCATCTGCTCTCGATCGGCCGGATGACGATGCAG
>JAURFB010000049.1 GCA_030827165.1 Marivivens sp. | reverse complement strand
TATCTGATAGGTTCGCGGCAGGGCCACGGCTTGCCCCAAAGCGACATTACAGGGAAGTTTCGGGAGGACACCATGGGCTGGATGCAGGATGAAACCGGGCTCGAGAAATGTGCAGCCAATTTTGTGCCGCTGACGCCGCTGAGCCATCTCAACCGCGCCAAGCTACTTTTCGCCAACCGCGAGGCTGTGGTCTATGGCAGCTTCCGCAAGACCTATGCCGAATATCACGCCCGCGTCAGCCGCCTTGCCTCGGCGCTGGCAAAGGCCGGCATCAAGCCCGGCGACGTGGTGGCGACGCTTATCCCCAACCTTCCCGCACAGGCTGAGGCGAGTTTCGGCATCCCCGCCTGCGGCGCCGTCCTCAACACGAGCAACACCCGCCTCGAAGATGACACGGTCGGCTATATCTTCGATCACGGCGCCGCCAAGGCAGTGATCGTCGACAGCCAGTTCATGCCCCTTGCCCGCGCCGCCATCGCCAAGATGGAAGGCCCCGCGCCCCTGATCATTGAAGCCCACGATCCCGCTTCAAGTTTCGCGCCCTCCGGCACCGCGACCCTCTACGAGGATTTCATCGCGGGCGGCGATCCAGATTTCGACTGGATCATGCCGCAAGACGAATGGGAGAGCCTCGCGCTCAACTATACCTCCGGCACCACCGGCCGCCCGAAGGGGGTCGTCTATCATCACCGCGGCGCGTACCTGATGACCATGGGCACGCCCGCGTCGTGGCAGATGACGCTCTATCCCCGCTACCTCGCCATTGTGCCGCTCTTCCACTGTAACGGCTGGAACCACACATGGATGCTGCCGCTTCTGGGCGGCACGCTGGTTTGCTGCCGCGATGTGACGGCCAAGAACGTCTATGACGCCATCGCCGACGAGGGCGTGACCCATTTCGGCGGCGCACCGATCGTCCTCAACATGATCGTCAACGCCAAGGCCGAAGACCGGCGCGCGTTTGGTCATGTGGTCGAGGTTTTCACAGCCGGCGCCCCGCCGCCCGCGGCCACGCTCAAGGCAATCGAGCCGCTCGGCTTCAACGTCACGCAGGTCTATGGCCTGACCGAAACCTACGGCCACGTCACCGAATGCCTCTGGCACGACGACTGGAACGCCCTGCCCGATGAAGATCGCTATGCCATCAAGGCGCGCACCGGCGTCTTGATGCCGATGATGGAGGATATCACCGTCCTCGATCCGCAGATGGCGCAAGTGCCGATGGATGGCGCTTCGCTGGGCGAGATCATGATCCGCGGAAATTCGGTCATGAAGGGCTATCTCAAGAACCCCAAGGCCACGAAAGAGGCCTTTGAAGGCGGCTATTTCCATTCGGGCGACATCGCCTTCCAGCTTCCCGACGGCTATATCAAGATCGCCGACCGCGCGAAGGATATCATCATCTCGGGGGGCGAGAATATCTCGTCGGTCGAGGTTGAAGGCGCGATCATGCACCACGCAGCAGTCAGCCTTTGCGCCGTTGTCGCCATGCCCGACGAGAAATGGGGCGAGGTGCCCTGCGCCTTTGTCGAGTTGAAAGAGGGCGCTTCGCTGACCGAAGCCGAGCTGATCGCCCATTGCCACGCGCGCCTTGCGGGGTTCAAGACGCCGAAGAGGGTCGTGTTTCAGGAATTGCCCAAGACATCCACCGGCAAGATCCAGAAGTTCGAGCTGCGCGCCCAGTTCAAGATTATCCCAAGCTAGGGCGCGCGCGCGCCCTACCCAAATCTTGCAACCCAAGTTATCATGCCTGAAAGACGAGCAGGCACATGACAGCACTGAAGCAATACGACCGGCTTGAGGCCACCGGCCTGTGGCGTCCTGCGCCGCAGGACCAGCGGCGCGAGGTCGTTCTCACCTTCGGCGACGCCACGCTGGTAATCTCGGACGGCGCCATGCGCCCCCTCGCCCACTGGTCGCTGGCGGCCATAAACCGCAGCAATCCGGGCGAGCGTCCGGCGGTGTTCCTGCCAGGCCCAGACGCCGCCGAGACGCTTGAAATCGACGATGCGGTCATGATCGAGGCGATCGAGAAGATCCGCAAATCCATTCTTCGGCGAAGGCCAAAGCCCGGTCGCCTGCGGGTGGCGGGGTTGACGGTTCTGACCGCCGCACTGCTTTTCCTGATCTTCGTCTGGCTTCCCGGCGCCCTTACCCGCCAGACCCTGAGCGTCGTGCCGCCCGCCCGCCGCGCCGAGATCGGGCAAAGCCTGCTGACCGAAGTCCAGTTCCTCACCGGCGCCGCCTGCCGCGACACCCTCGGGCTTGCGGCCCTTGGCAAGCTCGCGGACCGCATCTTTTCCGGCGGCACCCCGCCGAGGCTCGTGGTCGTTCCCGACAGCATCCCCGAAATCACCGTCCTTCCAGGGCGCATCCTGTTGATCAACCGCCGCCTGGTCGAGGATTTCGAGGATCCCGCAGTCGTCGCCGGATATGCTCTTTCGGCCAATGCAGCGATTGACGATCCATTGAGCGATCTTCTGCATCACGCGGGCCTTCTGGCGACGCTCAAGCTCGTGACCTCGGGCAGCCTGCCGAAAGACGCCTTGCGCGCCTATGCCGAAGAGACTGTCTCGACACCCACAGCGCTTGCCTCGGGCGATGTCACGCTCAATCTTCTGGGCGCCGCCGGGCTTTCGAGCGTTCCGCTGGCCCTTGCCATCGATCCGACGGGCGAGGCCACCCGCGGGCTCATCGAAAGCGACCCGATGCAAGGCAAACTGCCGGCCATCGTGCTCAACGACGGGGATTGGGTCGCGCTACAGGGGATTTGCGGCGGCTAGGTCAGCCGCGCACATAGGCGTCGGCAAAGCCGGCTGCCCGCACTGTCTCGAGCGCCTTGGTCAGGGTCCCGCCCCGCAAAGGCCCGACGACGACGAGCGTCAAGGCCCTGTCGCCGCGCGTGACGGTCTGGGTCTGGACCGGCAGACCGGCGGCCTCAAGGCTAGCAACGATCCTTGCGGCATTCGCGGCCACGCCAAAGCTTGCCACCTGAATATGTGCGCCGTCTTTGGCAATCGACTCCGAGGGCGGCGAGGTCTTGGTCGAGATCTGGATAACGGGCTGAACCACAGGCTGAACCGACTTTGCTGCAAGGCCCCGCTGCGGGTTCAGCCGACCGTCATCCCAAACCGCGACATATCCCGGCGGCGGTGCGGCGGGCTCGGTTGCGGGCAACGGATTGGAGAACGGCGCGCCATAGGCCAGCCCTGCCCCCTTGCTCGGGGCGGACCCGCCGCAATCGACGACGTCGCCTGTTATTGAGCTGACATATCCGGGCTGCGGGCCGGTCTTGCCCTCGCAGAACTGCGCCCTGGTCAGGCTCGCCACAGGCGCGGGCGGAGCGGATACCGGAGCAGGCGCTTGCGCTGTCGCTGCCGCGAATGTCGGCGTAGAGCCGCACATCTGTTCGCGATCGCGCGTCAGGCGCGGAACCCACGTCACGACGCCGCCGATCCCGGCCCGAACGAAAACGCAGCCGAGGCTGTCGACATACTGAACGCCGTCAAAACTGAGCGGCGGCTCTTCTGCCGGAAAGAACGAATAGCTGGTTTGCCCCGATGCAACCTGGCTTGTCGCAACAACAAAGGCTGCGACAAAGGTCGTCAGATGCGTGCGCGCCATGCCTATCCCCCGAGAAATTGGGGGATTCTGCCGGACAATTGGTGGCGAGTAAAGGAATTGTTCCCTTATTTTGTGCCAAACATACGGTCGCCCGCATCCCCTAGGCCGGGGACAATATATCCATGGTCGTTGAGGTGGCTGTCTACCGCTGCTGTAACGATCGGCACATCGGGATGGGCCTCTTGCATCCGCTGAATGCCCTCGGGTGCGGCAAGAAGGCAGAGGAACCGGATATTCTTGGCCCCTGCCTTTTTCAGAAGGTCAATCGCCGCCACCGAGGAGTTTCCGGTGGCGAGCATCGGGTCGACAACGATCGTCACGCGGTCTTCAAGCTGGGTTGGAACCTTGAAGTAATACTGCACCGGCTGGAGCGTTTCGGGATCGCGGTAAAGCCCGACGAAACCGACCCGCGCGGCCGGGATCAGCTCGAGAATACCGTCAAGAAGCCCGTTTCCGGCCCGCAGGATCGAAATGAGCGCGAGTTTCTTGCCTTCGATCACCGGTGCATCCATCTCGCGCAGGGGCGTCTCGATCCGCCTGGTGGTCATCGGCAGGCCGCGCGTGACCTCATAGGCCAGAAGCAGGCTGATCTCGCGCAGAAGCTGGCGGAAAGACGCGGTCGAGGTATCCTTTTCGCGCATCAAAGTCAGCTTGTGCTGAACCAGCGGGTGATCGACGACGGTCAGATGTTGTTCGGTCATTGGGCAGCCTCCAATCGTTTGGCGATACGTTCGCGGGTGGCCGCATCGCAGAACGCGGCCGCAAGCGCAGTTTGGTTCAGGGCGGCGAAATCGGCTTCGTCCCAGCCGAATTTCTCGGCCAGCATATCGTATTCGCGCGTCATCGTGGTGTGAAAGAAGGGCGGATCGTCGGTCGAGACCGTCACTTTGACCCCCCGATCGCGCAACAACCGGATCGGATGCTTTTCCCAGCCTTCCACCGCATTGAGGAAAACGTTGGAGCCAGGGCAGACCTCGAGAACGATCCCTTGTTCGGCGATCTGGTCAACAAGCGCCAAATCCTTGGCCGCGTTGATGCCGTGGCCGATGCGCTCGGGGCGCAGATCGCGGATCGTATCGGCCACCATATCCGGCCCGCCCCACTCGCCGGCATGGCAGGTGATCCGAAGGCCCGCCTCGCGCGCCATGTCGAAGCTATAGGCGAAATCGCCGGGGCGGCCCAACATCTCGGCCCCCGCCATGCCAAAACCGGTGATGAAATCTCCCTTGGTTTCCACGGCGCAGCGGGCGGCGGTTTTCGCCTGTTCCGGGCCATTGTGGCGGATGCAGGTGATGATGCCCTTGAGCGTGATACCGAAATCGCGCTCGGCCTGGGCTGCCGCATCGGTCATCGCGCCGAGATAATCGCGCCACGCCTCGAGATCGCCGCCGCCGCAGAAATCGAGCGACAGGAAGGTCTCGGAATAGATCACACCGTTCGAGGCGCTTTCTTCAAGGACGGCCAGAACCAGCCGCCGGAAATCCTCGGGGCCCTGAAGGGTCGTGCAGGCCGCCTCGTAGACCCGCAGAAAATGGTCGAAATCGCGGTAGGCATAGCCACCCTTCTCATCGAATATCTTTTGGATATCAATGCCTTTTTCCTTGGCGAGGCCCCGGATGAAGGCGGGCGGCGCGCCGCCTTCCAGGTGCAGGTGCAGTTCCAGTTTGGGGTAGGTCCGATAACTCACAGGAAACTCCGTCCGGGGCCGCGCGAGGGCACCCCGAGATAGGCGGCGATGCTGGCCGCGACGTCGGTGAAGGCGATGGCGCCAATCGCGCGGCGACCAAGACCGTGGATCACGACAGGCACCTGCTCGCGGGTGTGGTCGGTGCCGATCCAGGTCGGATCGTTGCCGTGATCGGCGGTGACAATGAGAAGATCGTCCGATTTCAAGCGCGGCAGGATTTTCGATAGTTCAACGTTAAACCATTCCAGATGTCGGGCGTAGCCCGACACATCGCGCCGATGGCCATACTCGCTGTCGAACTCGACGAAATTGGCGAAGGTGAACGATCCGTCCTCGGCGCGATCCACAAGAGCCGAGAGGTCTTGCATCAGCGTCGCATCCGGCCCCTTCGTCACATCATCTATTCCGCGCATCGAGAAGATGTCGCCGATCTTGCCCACCGCATGAACCTTGCGGCCCGCTTCGTGGAGCCAGTCGCAAAGCGTTGGCGCGGGCGGGGCGATGGCAATATCCTTGCGGTTGGGGGTGCGCTTGAACCCCTCCTCGACCGAGCCCAGAAACGGCCGCGCAATCACCCGCCCGACCTTCATCTCGTGCAGGAGCGGCGCGACCGACTTGCACATTTTCAACAATTTTTTGAGTCCGAAGGCCGTTTCATGCGCTGCTATTTGCAGAACGCTGTCAGCAGAGGTGTAGCAGATGGGCCAGCCGGTTCTCAGGTGCTCAGCACCGAAATCGGCGATCACCTTGGTGCCGGAGGCATGGCAATTGGCCAAGATACCCTCGGTTCCCGCCGCTTCACAGAGCGCCTTGGTAACAGCTTCGGGAAAGGCCGGATGGGTATCGGGGAAGGTGTGCCATTCCCACGGGACAGGCACGCCCGCCAGTTCCCAATGGCCAGAGGGCGTATCCTTGCCGCGCGAAATTTCGCGGGCCACGGCCCATGCGCCTTGCGGTTCCGCAGCCAATCCCGGCGTCGCGATGCCGGTCGCATGGCGGATCGCCGCACCAAGGCCCAGAGCGTCCAACGCCGGCACCGCCAGCGGCCCGCTGCGGCCCTCTTCCGCCTGCCCCGCGGCGCAGGCCGCCACGATATGCCCCAGCGTATTCGCGCCCGTATCCGGCACATCGCCGTTGAAATAGCGATCCGCATCCGGTGCGCCGCCGATGCCCACACTGTCGATCACGATCAGGAACGCGCGCGCCATCAGCCGATCACCTCGCGGACAAGGGGGCGGCATTCCGGCTTGTCGCCGATCCTGATCGCCGCAAGGATCGCTGCTTCGGCCTCTTGCGCCGAGGCATCGCTGCGGGCGTGGACCTGACAAATCCGGTCGCCCTTGGCAAATCTGGTTCCCACGGTCGCGAAATCGGCGATGCCGACCGAGGGGTCGATCTTGTCGGTCTCAACCCGTCGGCCGCCGCCAAGCCCGACGACAGTCAGCCCGAGCGCCTCGCCGTTTACCATCGCCAGATGGCCGGCCTCGGGCGCGATCACGTCGCGGATCACCGGCGCCTTGGGCAAATGCGTGTGCCAGTCTGCCTCCATATCCGGCGGCCCGCCCAACTCCGCCACGAGGCGCGAGAAGCGCTCCATCGCCGCGCCGCTGTCGATCGCCTTGGCAACGGCCGCCTCTCCTTCGCACTCCGCCTCGACGCCCGCAAGCGCCAGGAGCTTTCCGCCAAGTGCGACTGTCAGATCGTAAAGCCTTGGTGCGGCTGCACGATTTCCGGCGAGCACTTCCATGCAAACCCCGACTTCGAGCGCGTTTCCCATCACCGGTGCAAGCGGTTCGTCCATGTCGGAAATGAGGGCCGCGGTCGGGCTGCCGGCCCCGTTGGCCGTCGTCACCAGCGCCTTTGCGAGCCTGCAGGCATCCGCGGTGCTTTTCATGAACGCGCCCGATCCGGCCTTGACGTCGAGGATCAGCCCGCCCCGCGTCGAGGCGAGCTTTTTCGAAAGGATGGAGGCGGTGATCAGGTCGATTGATTCCACAGTCGAGGTCACATCGCGGATCGCATAAAGCCGTCGGTCGGCCGGCGCGAGCTGGGCCGTCGCGCCGACAATCGCGCAGCCCACTTTCGCTGTCACCGCGTGCAGTTGGTCCTCGGAGATTTGGGCGCAGACGCCGGGGATCGATTCCATCTTGTCGAGCGTCCCGCCCGTATGGCCAAGGCCGCGGCCTGAAATCATCGGCACGAAAACACCGCAGGCGGCCAAAGCGGGCGCAAAGAGAAGCGAGACGCAATCGCCCACCCCGCCAGTCGAATGCTTGTCGAGGACAGGCCCCGGCAAATCCCATTCCAGAACATCGCCGCTATCGCGCATCGCAAGGGTCAGGTTCACGCGCCCCGCATCGCCCAGACCATTGAGCAAAACCGCCATGGCAAAGGCGCCTGCCTGCGCGTCGCTCACACTGCGGTCGGCCAAGCCATTGGCAAACCACTGCAATTCTTCCTGCGTCGGGGTGTGCTTGTCGCGCACCTTGGCGATGATCGCGCGGGCATCCATGGGTCAGGTCCGGGTCATGTAGTCTTCGGTGAAAGCGCCCGGCAAAAGCGCCCCGATGGTGGTTTCCAGAACGATGCCATCGGTGGTCGCCAGCGTGACCTTCACATCCGGCTTGCCAAATTCGGCCAGCTTTTGCCGGCAGCCGCCGCAGGGGCTTACCGGGATCGGGCTGTCGGCGATCACGGCCACCTCGGCGATCTCGGTGACGCCGCCGGCCACCATCGCGGCAATCGCGCCGGCCTCGGCGCAGGTTCCTTCGGGATAGGCCACGTTTTCGACGTTGCATCCCTTGAAGACCTCGCCGTTCTTGCCGCGGATCGCCGCGCCGACCTTGAAGTTGGAATAAGGGGCATAGGCCCGCGCCCAGACATCGCGGGCGGCATCAATCAGCGTCATGAACATCTCTCTTTTACCAAGTGATCAAAAATAGCAGCAGCCCGCCCCAAGAGGCAAGCCGCCTAGGAAAGAGTTGTCGCAAAATCGCCCGGCAGGGTCACTTCGAGAAGCTCGATGTCGTCGGTCGGCTCGGCATAGCGGGTCATCAGGCCCGGTGGGATCACGAAAGCGTCGCCCGCGGAAAGCCTCCAGGGATCCTTGCCCTCGCCCATCAGGGTCATCGCGCCCTCCATGACAAACGTGAAATGGATGTCGGCATCATGTCGCGCCCACTGGGTCTCGCCCTCGCCACGGCGGATCACCTTGACCCCCGCAACGCCCTTGGTATTGGCGCTGATCGTCGTGTCGCGCGCGATGAAGCCGGGCAGACGGAACGCCTCCCATTCGGCCTTTTCCGACTGATTATAAACGAATTTCTGGCCCTGCCATTCGCGGTCGGGCCGCAGGTGCGGGGTTGGCAGGGTCATCTCGTGGTCGATCTCGGTGATATGATCGGCCGGAACGCCGATCTCGATCACCTCGATCCCGTCGCTGGCCTCGAGCACGCGATGCCGGATTTCGGGCGGCTGGATGAAGCAATCGCCGGCGGTAAGGCGTATCGACGGCCCCTGATCCTCGTAGACCACATCAACCCAACCGCGATAGCAGAAGATCAGTTGAAACCCGACACGGTGAAAATGCACCATGTCGGGAACCGGCCCGCCGTCGGGGATGCGGATATGGCTGGCGATCATCGCGCCACCAAGCCGCGACGGCACCAGATCGCGATACATCATCCCGGCCCGCCCGATCACCCAAGGCGCCTGATCCGCAAGGCGCCGGACGACGAAGGAATGTTTGGTCTCGGGGAGAACCAGCGGCGGTTCGAGCTCGTCCAGTTCAACCTTCGTTCCGCCGGGGCTTGTCAGTTCGCGCTGTCCGTCAGCGAAGGTTTCAACCTCGTCGGTCAGAATTCTGATGCGTCCAGGCTCCGCCTCGATCGTCGCATCCAGCCGCACGCGCAGCCCGTGGCCGGAATAAACGGCGATCTGTGGGTTGTCGGCCGGATAGATCATGTCGAGACGCATTTTCAGAACCTTGCCGAAGAAACCCAAATCCTCCCGCAGGTTACGGGTCGGAAGGCAGACTTCGGCACGGATCAGGGCATCATTTGTCATCTCGGGCCGAGCCTGCGTCTCTGCGAATGGATTTGCAAGCATCCAGTGAAAGCGTTTATGGACAAAGCAGGCTTCCCCTGCGGAAGCGCATTGGTTTAACGTTAAACTAAATAATAGCGAGGTGCTCTGGTGTCGGACAATCAGCGTGAATCCCTGCGTCAGGCGGCGCTCGACTATCATCGCCTTCCGAAACCGGGAAAGCTCGAGATCCGGGCCACCAAGCCGCTCGCCAACGGTCGCGACCTTGCCCGGGCCTATAGCCCCGGCGTCGCCGAAGCCTGCCTTGAAATCAAAGCCGACCCGGATACGGCTCTCGACTACACCTCGCGGGGAAATCTTGTGGCCGTTGTCACCAATGGCACCGCCGTACTTGGCCTTGGCAATATCGGCGCGCTGGCCTCCAAGCCGGTGATGGAAGGAAAGGCGGTCCTTTTCAAGAAATTCGCCAATATTGATTGCTTCGATATCGAATTGAACGAGCCCGACCCCGAAAAGCTTGCCGATATTGTCTGCGCCCTCGAACCTACCTTCGGGGCGATCAACCTCGAAGATATCAAGGCCCCCGATTGCTTCATCGTCGAGGACATCTGCCGTAAACGAATGAATATTCCAGTATTCCACGACGACCAGCATGGCACCGCCATCGTGGTTGGCGCAGCCGCGACCAATGCTCTGCACGTCGCGGGCAAGACCTTTGACCAGATCAAGGTCGTCTCCACGGGCGGCGGCGCGGCGGGGATTGCTTGCCTCGATATGCTGCTCAAACTTGGCGTCAAGCGCGAGAACGTCTGGCTCTGCGATCTTGAGGGCCTTGTCTATAAGGGCCGCGAGAAGGACATGACGCCGCAAAAGGCCGACTATGCCCAGGGCAGCCGCCCCGCGAGCCTTTCGGAGGTGATCGAAGGCGCCGACCTGTTCCTTGGCTTGTCCGGTCCGGGCGTCTTGAAACCCGAGATGGTCGCCAAGATGGCGTCGCGCCCGATCATCTTTGCCCTTGCCAATCCCAACCCCGAGATTTCGCCCGAAGACGCCCGCGCCGTGGCGCCGGACGCGATCATCGCCACCGGCCGCAGCGATTATCCCAATCAGGTCAATAACGTCCTGTGCTTCCCCTTTATCTTCCGCGGCGCGCTTGATGTCGGCGCGACCGAGATCAACGACGAGATGAAGCTGGCCTGCATCGAAGGCATCGCCGCCCTCGCCCGCGCCACCACCAGCGCCGAGGCCGCCGCCGCCTACCGCGGCGAGCAGATGACCTTCGGCGCAGACTATCTGATCCCCAAACCCTTCGACCTGCGACTGATCGGCGTCGTCGCCAGCGCGGTCGCCAAAGCGGCGATGGAGACCGGTGTGGCCAAGCGCCCGCTGGGGGACATGGCGACCTACAAGCAAAAGCTTGATGGCTCGGTCTTCCGCTCGGCGATGATCATGCGCCCGGTCTTCGAGGCCGCCCGCACCGCGACCCGCCGCATCGTCTTTGCCGAAGGCGAGGACGAGCGCGTCTTGCGCGCCGCCCAGGCGATCATGGAGGAAACCACCGACACCCCGATCCTGATCGGCCGCCCCGAGGTGATCGAACGGCGCTGTGAGCGGGCGGGCCTGAAAATCCGGCCGTTGACCGACTTCCAGATCGTCAACCCCGAGAATGACCCGCGCTATCGCGACTATTGGGGCACCTACCACGAACTCATGGCGCGGCAGGGCGTGACCCCTGATATCGCCAAGGCGATCATGCGCACCAATTCCACCGCGATTGCGGCAATCATGGTCCATCGCGACGAGGCCGACAGCCTGATCTGCGGCACCTTCGGGCAGTTCCTTTGGCATCTCAACTACGTCAACCAGGTGCTGGGACGGGGAACCCTGCATCCGGTCGCGGCGCTCAGCCTGATGATCCTCGAGGACGGGCCGCTGTTCATCGCCGATACCCAGGTTCATCCCAACCCGACCCCGGAACAGATCGCCGAGACCGTGCTTGGCTGCGCCCGCCACGTGCGCCGGTTCGGTGTGACACCGAACATCGCGCTGTGTTCGCATTCGCAGTTTGGCAACATGGATATCGACACCGGCCGCCGGATGCGCGGCGCGCTCGAGATCCTCGACAGCCAGAAGCGCGATTTCATCTATGAGGGCGAGATGCACGTCGACTCCGCTCTCGATGTCGACCTGCGCGAGCGGATCTTCCCCGGCAGCCGCCTTGTCGGGCCCGCCAACGTTCTGGTCTTCGCCAATTCGGACGCGGCCTCGGGCGTGCGGAATATTCTGAAGATGAAGGGCAACGGGCTCGAGGTCGGGCCGATCCTGATCGGGATGGGCAACCGGGCGCATATCGTGACCCCCTCGATCACGCCGCGCGGCCTTTTGAACATGTCGGCCATCGCCGGCACGCCTGTCGCGCACTACGGGTAGGGAGGGGCTCTGCCCCTCTGGGCCTTGCGGCCCATTCACCCCGGAGTATTTGCGGGCCAAAAGAAGGGGCGATGAGTCGCCGGGTTGGCAAGTCAGATTTGCAGATTTGCAGAGGCGTCGCCAGCTTTGCGGAAACCCCTTTGAGTTGAGTGGCTTTGCAAAAATTTGCAGGCCGAACCGCGCAATTCTGCAAATTTCTTGCGCCATTCCGCCGCTGTGAACGGTAACTGTCTTGCCGGACAGCGGTGCAGTCCCTAACACCGTTGCCAAGCGCAGAGGAGGAGATTGCAATGGGATATGAAGACGTCTATCGCGCCTGGCAAGCCGACCCCGAAACCTTCTGGATGGACGCCGCCAAGGCGATCGACTGGGTCGAGATGCCCTCCCGCGCCCTCGATGACAGCAACGCACCGCTTTACGAGTGGTTCACCGACGGCAAGGTGAACGCCTGTTACAATGCGCTGGATCGTCACGTTGAAAACGGCCGCGCCGGTCAGGTGGCGGTGATTTACGACAGCCCGATCACGGGGACCAAGGCCAAGTTCACCTATGCCGAAATGCGCGACAAGGTGGCGCTTTTCGCCGGCGCCCTTGCCGCGCGGGGCGTGACCAAGGGCGACCGGGTGATCATCTATATGCCAATGGTTCCCGAGGCGCTTGTGGCGATGCTGGCCTGCGCGCGGATCGGGGCGGTGCATTCGGTGGTTTTCGGCGGCTTTGCGGCGAACGAACTGGCCGTGCGGATCGACGATGCGACGCCGAAGGCGATCATCGCCGCTTCGTGCGGGCTCGAACCGGGGCGGGTTGTCGATTACAAGCCACTGCTTGACGGGGCGATCGAGCTGGCCAGGCACAAGCCCGAGTTTTGCGTGATCCTCCAGCGCGAACAAAAACCCGCCGCGCTCATTGAGGGGCGCGATGTGGCGTGGGATGCGGCGCAAGAGGGCGTGGCCCCGGCGGATTGCGTGCCGGTCGAAGGCTCGCACCCGGCCTATATCCTCTATACCTCTGGCACCACCGGCGCGCCCAAGGGTGTTGTCCGGCCGACCGGCGGGCATCTGGTGGCGCTCAACTGGACCATGAAGAACGTCTACAATGTCGATCCCGGCGATGTGTTCTGGGCGGCGTCCGATGTCGGCTGGGTCGTGGGGCACAGCTATATCTGCTATGGCCCACTCATTCACGGCAACACCACCATCGTCTTCGAGGGCAAGCCTGTCGGCACACCCGATGCCGGCACGTTCTGGCGGGTGATCTCCGAGCACAACGTCCGCAGCTTTTTCACCGCGCCCACCGCCTTCCGCGCCATCAAGCGCGACGATCCCAAGGGCGAGCTGATCAAGGATTATGACATCTCCTGCCTGAACATCCTCTATCTTGCCGGTGAGCGGGCAGATCCCGACACGATCCATTGGGCCCAGCGGACGCTTGGCGTTCCGGTGATCGACCACTGGTGGCAGACCGAGATCGGCTATCCTGCCGTCTGCAACCCGGTCGGGATCGAGCTTCTTCCCGTGAAGGTCGGTTCTCCGTCAGTGGCACTACCGGGGTTTGACATCCGGGTTCTCGACGAGGCCGGCAAGGAAATGCCGCGGGGCGAGCTTGGCGCGATCGTGATCAAGCTGCCGCTGCCGCCGGGAACCCTGCCGACCCTTTGGAATGCCGAGGCGCGGTTCCGCAAATCCTATCTCACCACCTTCCCCGGCTATTACGAGACGGGCGATGCGGGGATGATCGACGAGGACGGCTATCTCTATATCATGGCCCGCACCGATGACGTGATCAACGTGGCCGGCCACCGCCTTTCGACGGGTGCGATGGAAGAGGTTCTGGCCTCGCACGAGGACGTGGCCGAATGCGCGGTGATCGGTGTCGGCGACGAGTTGAAGGGCCAGTTGCCGCTTGGCTTCCTTTGCCTCAACAGGGGCTGCAACCGGCCGCATGACGAGATCGTCAAGGAAGTGATCAAGCTGGTGCGCGACAAGATCGGCCCCGTGGCGGCCTTCAAGCTGGCCGTGGTGGTGGATCGCTTGCCCAAGACCCGCTCTGGCAAGATCTTGCGGGGGACGATGGTCAAGATCGCGGATGGGCAGGACTACAAGATGCCGGCAACCATCGACGATCCGGCCATCCTTGACGAGATCCGCCTCGCGCTTCAGCCCTTGGGCTATGCCAAGGGCTGAACTGGCATGGCAAGTTGACGCAAGGGCGCCTTCGGGCGCCCTTTTCGGTTCTTGCCCCTTTGGTCGGTTGGGCGCTAGCATCGTGGCAAATCAGCGCGAAGAGGTTTCCCATGTTCAAGACATTGCTCGTTCTCCATCTTCTTGGCCTCGCCCTCGGCGTCGGCGGCGGAGTTGGCAACATGATTGCCGGCCGGATGGCCGCCAAGGCCGAGCCTGCCGGCGCCAAGGCGCTTGGCGCCTTGCAGGGGCGGATCGGCCGCGCGAGCTTTGTCGGTCTGATCCTTCTGTGGATCACCGGCATCTGGATGGTCATGGGGTATCACGATGGCGGCTTTGGTGCGCTGCCCGGGACCTTCTCGGTCAAGATGATCTTTGTGGTGATCGTCACCCTTGCCGCGCTCGCGGCTCAGTGGAAGGCGATGTCGGCCGCGCGTGCAGGCACCCCGCCCAACCGCAAGACGATGGCGCGGCTTGGCATGGTCTCGGGCCTTTTTTCGATCCTCGCCGTTGTCATGGCCGTGGCGACCTTTGCCTGAACTCGGGCGCCTGACGTCAGACGAACTGTTCCTGGATGAGCCGCTCTTCGAGCCCGTGACCGGGGTCGAAGAGGATACGGTGCACGATCGACGGCTCGCTGCGGATCACCACGCGCGACACATCCCGCACCGAATTGCCATCGGCATCGGCCATGACAGGGCGCTTGTCGGGGTCGATCACGTCGAACTGCACCACGGCCGACTTGGGCAAGAGGGCGCCACGCCAGCGGCGCGGGCGGAAGGCGGCCATAGCAGTCAGCGCCAGAACATCCGAGCCGATGGGCAGGATCGGGCCGTGTGCGGAATAGTTGTAGGCGGTCGACCCGGCTGGCGTCGCCACGAGAGCGCCGTCACAGACGAGTTCGGACATCCGCAACCGCCCATCCACGGTGATCCGAAGCCGCGCGGCCTGAGGACCGGCGCGCAGGAGCGAAACCTCGTTGATCGCGAGCGCCTTGTGTTCCAGCCCGTCAACGGTTGTGGCAACCATGGTCAGGGGGTTGATGGTTTCTTCCTCTGCTGCCGCGAGGCGAAAGAGGAGATCCTCCTCATGATATTCGTTCATCAGGAAGCCGACAGTGCCACGGTTCATCCCGTAGACCGGCGCATCGAGCGTTTCGGTCTCATGCAAGGTGTGCAGCATGAAACCGTCGCCGCCGAGCGCAACAATCACCTCGGCCCGCGCAAGCTCGACATTGCCGTAACGCCCCGAAAGCACGGCTCGTGCTTCTTGGGCTAGGGGCGAGTCGCTGGCGACAAAGGCGATTTTCGGTCTTTCGTGCATGGCGTTCCTCGTTTCCAAAAGTGTTGACCCGTGCCGAAAGGAAACGCAAGCCGCCGAAAGGGTGCGACGAATGGCGGCAACCCGTGAAAACCTGTCGCTTTGAGGGTTTTCC
>JAURFB010000045.1 GCA_030827165.1 Marivivens sp. | reverse complement strand
GGACCATGTTTTTTCCTTTTCAACATCGGCAATCTTCAACAGAGATTGCGCTTTGTCGACGATCTGCCTCGCCCGTTGGTCGAAGCTATGGGTTTCTCGCATCTCAAGTGCGAATTGACGTCGTTTCTCTTTGATTTCTTCCGATTCATGGCGCACGGCCGCATAGGCCTCGCCGAACTCGGTTGCATTCGAGACCTTGTAGACAAACGGGGCGATATCTTCGGGCAGCCATGCGACTTCGTCGGTGATGACGGGCGCGGCACAGGCCAAGGCGTCGAAGATTCGGTTGCTGGGGATACCTTGGGTTCTCATGTTGTTGCGGTGGTCATTCAGCACAACTTCTGCTTCGCTATAGACACTTGGCAAGTCAGCTTGGGGCAGCCGGTCACCTTGGAAGAATTCAGCGGCCGGCGTATCCTGCCAACCAGCCCCCGAGAGCCTAAGCGACGCTCCGCATTCAAACGCCTGCGCGACGATTGGGCGGCCGTATTTGCGGGCAAGTCCGACAAATGCCGCTCCCTCTCTCATTGCCCCCTCTTTCGGAGGAGCCATTAGATCCGCGTCGAAAGCCTGAGGCAGCAAAGAACAGCGATCGCTGCCAAGGGATTGTGTCATCGAGTCCAAGAGAGGTTGGCCGGCCACAAAAACATGATCGGATTTCTTGAGCGCGGAATAAGGGCTCCGCAGGAATTTATTGTAGATGAGCCAAACGAATGTCAGGTTGCCCGGTCGCGGTGCGTAGGCAATATTCCCCGTCAGCGCGATGTCGATTTCCCGCTCGTCCTCTCGGTGATCCCACTTGTCTTTGACCTGGGTTCGCGCCTTGTGTCCGCAGCGTTCCAGTGCTCGGCACAAGGATTGCGCAAAGTAATAGTCGCCCCAGGTGTCCTGCACCTTCTCGTTGGGGACCGGCATTTGAACCACGAAGGAAAGCTGGCCCGGCTTCAGTGGCAACAAGCCAGACGTCTGGACCTGCTGCGTGACGCCATTCGGGCGCGGCTGTCTGATCCATGCGTCCGGCGCAAGGTCATAGCCAAAGGCCTCCATGTCGTCGGCAAACAAGGTGGCTATATCCGCCGGAAGTTCGGGCGATATCGGCTCGCTGGGTCTACCAGTCCGAAGCCGGTGCGGCGTGTTGCCCCGTTTCCCGGACGTGCCAGCAATCATATCGATGTGGTCAAGAACCGCATCCAACCCGTCCTCGAACCGAAAGATCCGCGCCTGTTTCGGAACGATTTTCACCTGAGGCTGGAAATGGTTGTCGAAGGCCCGGGAATACCTGAAGCCCGGATCCGAAAGCTTGTCCACGAATTCAGCCAGCGTCATCGTCGGCTCGATCGTCTTTTCGAAATCCCGCTGGAAATGGAAGGCGCTGCGCAATCTGTCGACGGGGTGCCGGACGACGGCAAACGCCTCGTCAATGAAGACCGGCGCAAAAAGCACATTCAGCTGTTCAGCCAGAATGTGCTGTGGTGAGGTTTTATACCACCGCCCCCGGCGGCGGTCGCGAAACTTCGGGTCATGCAGGCTCAGTTCACCAAATTTCGCCCCAAGATAATCCTCGACCGATGTCCCGCCGCATCGGGGGACGTGGGCGAAATAGATATTGCGTCCATTGGATCGAAAGAGGGGCATCTGGCTATCCAAACAGCGCTTTGCAGATGGTGGGCCAAAGGTCCACCGGCGCCGGTGTTGATGGTCTGCGATCCGAAAGCATCAATTGGACCATATCATGGCTCCTGCCGGCCGGCCGGTTCAGTAAAGGGCGGGCGGCCGATACGGCTCTTGCCCGGTCAGGTCGATCACGCAGGTCCGGTAGACCTCATAGGGGTCGCGGCCCGCGAGATAATCGCTCGAGATGGTGATGGAAGCGCTGGCAAAACCGCCGGTTTGCGAATTGGCACCCACGGTCACCTTGCCACTCGGCCCCATCGCCGCCTGCGCCCGCTCTTCGCATTGCTGCGCGGCGCGCTCGGGTGTGACCGTGCCGCAAGCGGCCAGAAGCAGGAGAGAGGCGAGGGCGATACGCATCAGTATACCCTCGCTTTCGGCGCGATCTTCTTGGGGTCGATGCCCCCGTCCTCGTGCCGGGTCAGCGGCTCGAGGTGGACGGGGCGGTAGGAGAGTTTCACCTTGTTGCCATCGACATGCGCGATGCTGTGCTTGCGCCAGACCTTGTCGTCGCGGTTCGGATAGTCTTCGTGTGCGTGCGCGCCACGGCTTTCCTTGCGCGCCTCTGCGCCGACGATCGTCGCCAGCGCGTTGGGCATGAGGTTCGCAAGCTCCAGCGTTTCCATCAGGTCGCTGTTCCACACAAGGCTGCGGTCGGTCACCTTGACATCGTCCATCTTGGCGGCCACGGCGGTCATCTTTTGCACACCCTCGGCCAATGTCTTGTCGGTGCGGAAGACGGCGGCGTCCGACTGCATCGTCTTTTGCATCTCGAGCCGCAGCTCTGCGGTCGCGACCGAGCCGCTGGCATGGCGCAGCCCGTCGAACCGGTCGAGGCATTTCTCGATCGAGGCGCGGCTCGGCGTCGGGTTGGCCTCGTTGGGGTTCACCGTTTCGCCAGCGCGGATCGCGGCGGCACGGCCAAAGACCACGAGGTCGATAAGCGAGTTCGACCCAAGCCGGTTGGCCCCGTGCACCGAGGCGCAGCCCGCCTCGCCCACGGCCATCAGGCCCGGCACGATCGCGTCGGGGTTTTTCTTGGTCGGGTTCAGCGCCTCGCCCCAATAGTTGGTCGGGATGCCGCCCATGTTGTAATGCACCGTCGGCAGAACCGGGATCGGCTCTTTCGTCAGGTCCACGCCGGCGAAAATCCGGGCGCTTTCGGAAATGCCCGGCAGGCGTTCGGCCAGCGTTTCGGGTGGCAGGTGGTTGAGGTGCAGGTGGATGTGGTCCTTATTCGGGCCCACGCCGCGCCCGTCGCGGATCTCGATGGTCATGCAGCGGCTGACGACGTCGCGGCTCGCGAGGTCCTTATAGGTGGGCGCATAGCGCTCCATGAACCGCTCGCCTTCGGAGTTGGTCAGATACCCGCCCTCGCCGCGCGCGCCTTCGGTGATGAGGCAGCCCGAGCCATAGATGCCGGTAGGATGGAACTGGACAAACTCCATATCCTGCAACGGCAGGCCCGCGCGGGCCACCATGCCGCCGCCGTCGCCGGTGCAGGTATGGGCCGAGGTGGCCGAGAAATAGGCGCGGCCATAGCCGCCGGTCGCCAGAACGACCGTCTTGGCGCTGAAGACGTGCATGGTGCCGTCGTCAAGCTTCCAGGCGACAACGCCCTGACAGACGCCATCGTCCGACATGATCAGATCGATGGCGAAATATTCGATGAAAAACTCGGCCTTTTCCTTGAGCGATTGCCCATAGAGCGTGTGCAGGATCGCGTGGCCGGTCCGGTCGGCGGCGGCGCAGGTGCGCTGCACCGGCGGGCCTTCGCCAAATTCGGTGGTGTGGCCGCCAAAGGGGCGCTGATAGATCTTGCCCTCCTCGGTCCGGCTGAACGGCACGCCGTAATGCTCAAGCTCGTAAACCGCCTTGGGCGCCTCGCGGGCGAGGTATTCCATCGCGTCGGTATCACCGAGCCAGTCTGAACCCTTGACGGTATCGTAAAGGTGCCACTGCCAGCTGTCGGGGCCCATGTTGCCAAGGCTCGCGGCGATGCCGCCTTGCGCGGCAACCGTATGCGAGCGGGTCGGAAAGACCTTCGAGATACAGGCCGTTCTCAGCCCCTGCTCGGCCATGCCGAGGGTCGCCCGAAGGCCCGCGCCACCGGCGCCAACCACGACGACATCGTATTCATGGGTTTCGTATTCATAGGCAGCCATTCGTCAATTCCTCACAGCGCAATTCGGGCAAGCGCGAACAGGCCCACGGCGGTCACGACATATGACAGCGAAAAGACCGCGATGATCGCGATCTTGCGGGTCGTGCCGCGCCAGTAATCTTCGATCATGATCTGCGACCCCTTGGCGAAATGGCGCATCCCCACGGTGATGACGAGCGCCGAGAGGATCGCGATGAAGGGATTGGCAAAGATCTCGAGAACGGTCTCGCGGCTTGATCCTAGGGCCACGCCGAAGAAATACATGAACCACGGAACCATGAAGGCAAGAACCACGGCACTCGCCTGCATATACCAGTGATGCTCGGTGCCGCGCCCCGAGGCGCCGCGTCCTTCGGCCCGTTTGCGGTCGGTCAGATAGCGCATCGCCCCCTCCTCACACAGCCAGAATGGTCAGCACGGTCAGCACGACCGAACCGATGATGACGCCCCAGCCAAGCTTTTCGGCGGTCGGGATATCAAGGCCCTTGCCGGCGTCGTAATAGAGGTGCCGCACACCGGCGAGAAGGTGATACCAGACCGCCCATGCCGTGCCGGTGAAGACCAGATCACCGAACCAGCCTGTGGTGATGCCGTTCATCGTCGCGAAGGCCTCGTCCGAGATCGTCGCCGACAAAAGCCAAGCCACGCCAAGCATCACCCCCGCGACAAGGGCATGGCCCGTCAGGCGGGTCAGGATGGAGGTCAGCATCAGTATGTGCCAGCGATAGATCTGGAGATGCGGCGATAGCGGGCGTTCGACCCGTTTGGCGTCTGACATGGTGTCTCACCTCTTGCGCTTGGGGCGGCATACAATTGTATGCACCTGCCCCCTTTACCTTCGTATAGGGCAATCGGTCTGCCCAAGTCACCACCCGACACGCGCGATTTTCATGCTTTTGCGCATTCGGCAGCGATAAATTACGATCTTGTGATCACACCTGCCAAGGCTGTGATCACGAATTTCTAGTGCGGCATCAAGGCCCAGTAATCGAGATCCAGAAGAACCTCTGGAAGATACTTTCCATCATCCCCGCGCAGTTTGCCAGCCTCGCCTTTGGTGGCCACAAGGCGCAGCCGGATCGCCCCCACGCCTGGCGCGCCGGTCTCGGCCTTGTCGAGAACCTCGCTCCAGGCGCGCACCGTGTCGCCCGCGAAACAGGGGTTGGCGTGCGCGCCCCCGTTGAGGCCAACGATCATCTGCGCGTTGGCGAGGCCGTTGAACGACAAGGCCCGCGCCATCGAAATCACGTGGCCGCCATAGATCAGCCGCTTGCCATCCTCGCGATTGGTAGCGTCGAAATGGACCTTGGCGGTGTTTTGCCACAGGCGCGTGGCCAGCATATGCTCGGCCTCCTCGATGGTGACCCCGTCGACATGGTCGATCACCTCGCCCACCGCATAATCGCCCCAGCGATGCGGCTCGCCCGCCAACTCGAAATCATAGCCTCTGAAATCGAGGCCCTCGGGCACCACGAGATCCCCCGCCACGACCGATCCGGTCAGGTCTGGCACCGTCGCCTCGGGCGCGGGTCCGCTGCCACGCTTGCGCACCATGACCCAGCGCACATAGCTCAGCACAGCCTCGCCCCGCTGGTTGCGCCCGGTGGTCCGAACCCAAACAACGCCGGATTTGCCGTTCGAGTTTTCCTTGATCCCGATGACCTCCGATTCGGCGATCAGCGTGTCCCCCGCCCAGACCGGCGCGAGCCAGCGCCCTTCGGCATAGCCAAGGTTGGCGACGGCGTTGAGCGAGACATCAGGGACCGTTTTGCCAAAGACCACATGAAAGGCCAAAAGGTCATCCATCGGCGCGGCGAGCAATCCGCAGCCCTGTGCAAAGGCGTCCGACGAATGCAGCGCGTGCCGTGCCGGATAAAGCGCGTGATACAGCGCCCGCTCGCCGCCCGAAACTGTTCGGGGAACGGCATGGCGGATCACCTGCCCGACGGCGTAATCCTCAAAGAAACGGCCAGCGTTGGTCTTGGTCATGCATCGCGCCTGTTATCCGAAGGGCCAGTATCCCAGCCAATTATGAAAATATCCGATCACCCCCACGATCACCCCGGTCAGGATCACCGTCCTGGCTTCGTTGGCCACGCCCGACGGGCCGGGCCGCTGCCATTCGGGCTCGTCGCGGTTGATCAAGAGCATCGAGGCAACCGACCACAGGAGAAGCCCGCCGAACAGCACGATCGACGCCAGATCACCGTTCACCAGAAGATGCGCAAACGCCCAGACCTTCACGCCGCCCAGCATCGGGTGACGGATCTTCCGCGCAATCGCGGATTTCGTCGAACCGGCCACCAGGAGGTAAACCGCCAACAGCATGAAAAGGTTGTTGAGCGAGGTCATCACCTCGGGCGGCGACCAAACCTGCGGCGAATCCCAGCCGCGATAGCCGATCACCATCAGCGCGATCCCGCCAAGGCTTGCCAGCGCAACCAGCCCCTTGGCCCCCTGCTCCGACATCTGCGACCGCGCCGCAGGGGCCAGCCGCTTGAACAGGTGCGAGCCGCTCCAGATGATCAGACCCAAAATCAGCAGATACATACTCGTTACTCCCTCAGACAGAGGTCGCTTGCGTGATTGCTTCGATGGCCTCCGCTTTCGCCAAAGTCGCGCGGGCGGTGACGATATGCAAGTTCTCAACGATCCGCCCGTCAACCACAGCAACCGCCTGCCCGGTCGCGATCGCCTCGTCATAGGCGGCAATCTGGCGGCGGGCGAGGTCGATCTCGGCCTCGGTCGGGGCAAAGATCCGGTTGGTGATCTCGATCTGCGCCGGATGGATCAGCGTCTTGCCGTCATAGCCCATGTCGCGGCCCTGCTCACACTCTTCGGCCAGGCCCTCGTCGTCCTTGAACGCATTATAGACCCCATCGAGCGCGATCACCCCGTGCGCCCGTGCCGCCATCAGACAGGCCTGAAGCGCGTAGAGAAGCGGTTCACGGCGCGGCGCCCTGCGGGTGCCAAGATCTTTGGCCAGGTCGTTGGTGCCAAGGACAAACCCCTCGACAGCCGGATGCAACGCGATCTGCGGGGCATTGATCACGGCAAGAGGCGTTTCCATCATCGCCCAGAGCGGCTTGCCCGCAACGAGTGCCACCACCGCGTCGATATCCGCCGCCGAATTGACCTTGGGCACCAGCACCGCATCGCACTCCATCTCGGCGATGGCGGCGGCATCGTCGGCGCCCCATTCGGTTTCAAGGCCGTTCATCCGCACGATCTTGTAGCGATCGCCAAAGCCCCCTTCGGTCAGCTCCGCGGCCAGCGTGGCGCGGGCGTTGGCCTTTTCATCGGGGGCGACTGCATCCTCAAGATCGAAGAGAATGGCATCGACAGGAAGGCCCCGCGCCTTGTCGAGCGCCCGCTCTTTCGAGCCGGGGATATAAAGGGCCGAGCGGAAGGGGCGGATGGTCATGATTCTTCCTCGCAATTTTATTGCGCAAGAAAGGCCAGATTTCTCAGATTCATTCAACCGGTTTTTCGCTGCAACGCAGCATCATCCCGTCACACCATCCCAGATCAACTTGAGCGAAATACCCAAAAGCGCCCAAGTGACGATCCGAAAGAACATCTGATCCGGGATGATGCGCACAAGCCGCACACCGCCGATCACCGCAAGGCCGGCCGGCACCATCAGCACCGCCGCGATCCTCAGGTTGTCGGGGTTGAGCTGCCCGAGGAAGTAATAGGGCACCAGCTTGATCGCATTCACATAAGAGAACGCGATGATCGAGGTGCCCACAAACACGGATTTCGACAGTTTCAGCGACAGAACCCAGACCTGAAACGGCGGCCCGCCCGAATGGCTGACAAAGCTGGTAAATCCCGTCACCGTCCCCCAGAACATCCCGCCTGCCCAGCGCGCCTCCTTGGCTGGGCGGTCATGTTTGTGGCGCAAGATCAGGTTGAGTGCGAATATCGCGCCCATAAGGCCGACGAGCAGTGTCACGAGGTCTTCGCTTACAATCCTGGCCGTGGCCCAGCCAAGCCCGACGCCCACCGTCATGCCCGTCATCATGATCGTCAGCACCCGTCGATCAAAGGCGCGGCGGTAATTGTAAAGGCCGATCATGTCGGACAGCACATAGACCGGCAGCAAGAGACCTGCCGCCGCGACAGGCGAGATGACCAATGCCAGCACCGGCACCGCCAGCATCCCGATCACCGGCAATCCGCCCTTGCCGAGCCCGACGCAAACCGACGATATCGTCGCCAGCATCCAGAAAATCTCGCCCTGCATCCTGCCCCCCCGACGCGGCGCCCCGGCTGCACCGGACATGAACGCTGCTTTAACCCGCTGTGAGCGATAACAGCAAGCGATCGCACGATGCCGCAGCGCAGCGGACTTGCGCGAGGCGGCACAAGAGACTAACCCAATGCGCGATCGCAAACCCATCCCAAGGACGGAAATCATGGCCAGACCCAAGATCGCGCTCATCGGCGCCGGACAGATCGGCGGCACGCTCGCCCACCTCGCAGCCATCAAGGAACTCGGTGACGTTGTTCTCTTCGACATTGCCGAAGGCATCCCTCAGGGCAAAGCGCTCGACATCGCCGAAAGCGGCCCTGCCGAAGGTTTTGACGGCTCGTTTACGGGCACCAATTCCTATGAAGGCATTGCCGGCGCAGACGTTTGTATCGTGACCGCCGGCGTGCCACGCAAGCCGGGCATGAGCCGTGATGACCTTCTCGGCATCAACCTCAAGGTCATGAAATCGGTCGGCGAGGGCATCAAGGCCCACGCCCCGAACGCCTTTGTCATCTGCATCACCAACCCCCTCGATGCGATGGTCTGGGCGCTGCGCGAGTTTTCGGGCCTTCCGCACAACAAGGTCGTCGGCATGGCCGGCGTGCTTGATTCGGCCCGCTTCCGCCACTTCCTCAGCCTCGAATTCGGCGTGTCGATGCGCGATGTAAACGCCTTTGTGCTGGGCGGGCACGGCGACACGATGGTCCCCTTGATCCGCTATTCGACCGTTGGCGGCATCCCGCTGCCCGATCTCGTGGCCATGGGCTGGACCACCCAAGACAGGCTAGACGCCATCGTTCAGCGCACCCGCGACGGCGGCGCGGAAATCGTCCGCCTGCTCAAGACAGGTTCGGCCTATTACGCCCCCGCGACCTCGGCGATCGAGATGGCCGAGGCCTATCTCAAGGATCAAAAGCGCGTGCTGCCCTGCGCCGCCTTCTGCGACGGCGAGCTGGGCGTTAAAGGCATGTATGTGGGGGTGCCCACCGTCATCGGCGCCGGCGGAATCGAGAAGATCATCAACATCAAGCTTTCCGCCGAAGAGCAGGCCGGTTTCGACAAGTCGGTCGCCGCGGTGAAGGGCCTCGTCGAGGCCTGCAAAGCCATCGACCCCTCGCTCGCCTGAGCGACACCGGCCTGAAACAAGATCAGCGCGCCTCCGGGCGCGCTTTTCTTTTGGGCCTTCCAAATTTACGAAATCTTTCTACATTTGTGGCGAAATGGCCGATGCTGGTGAACCTGGTGATGAAGATGCCTCAAGCACTCAAAAAGACTACCGTGAAGGGCGGCTCCATCGCCAGAAGTGCTTTGTCTGGTCGTGTTGTGCATGTCGTAACAAAGCAAGGCGTTTCCAAAGCCAATCCCAAGTCGGAAACGGCTGTAAAGGAGGCGTCTTCCAAACGCAGCGATGCGTTGAAGCGTTTGGCGGATCGGTAGAGCACATTACAGAGTGACGCTCGCCGATGCGTTCACCGCACATGACGAAGCGATGAACTACGGCGGGCGCGAGGGCGTCAGCAACCTGCACTTGATTCAGTCTGCCATCGCACGTCCCTATTCCGGATATCATCGCCCCATTGCCCGCAAAGCTGCGGCGCTCCTTCACAGCATGGTCAATAACCATGGCTTCGTTGATGGGAACAAGCGTACCGCGTGGCTGACGGTGGAGATCCTAATCTATCGCAGCGGTTTTCGACTCGATACCGCCCCGGACGATCGGATCGACGATCTGGTCGTCGACGTCGCTTCCGGCAAGACAGGATTCGATGACTTGACGGCTTGGTTTGGCGCGCGGCTCTCAAAGGCTTCCGCCCACCCTTGACTTCCCGCCTTTCCGCTCCCTTTCATCTCGGCAACGAAAAGGAGACCCGACATGTCCGAATTCCTCGCCGAGCTTGAAGAGCGCCTCTGCCGCTACGCCGCGATCGACAGCCAGTCCGACCCCGACAGCCCCTCCTCGCCTTCGACCGCAATCCAGTTGAATATGCAGAAGGTCCTGAAGGCCGAGCTTGAGGCCATCGGCGCCGAAGGCGTGGTTCTGACCGACTACGGCACCGTCATCGCCACCATCCCCGGCACTATCGACGGGCCGGTCGTGGGTTTCCTCGCCCACGTCGATACCGCGCCGCAATTCAATGCCACCGGCGTCAGGCCGCGGGTGATCAGGGGCTATAACGGCGGGGTCATCACCTATCCCGACGATCCCGATCTTTTGCTCGATCCTGCCGAGTTTCCCTATCTTGCCGAAAAGATCGGCCACGACATCATCACCGCCTCCGGCACCACCCTTCTGGGCGCCGACGACAAGGCGGGCGTGGCTATCGTCATGACCGCAGCCAAGCACCTCCTCGCCAACCCCGAGATCAGGCGCCCGCCCCTGCGCCTCGCCTTCACCCCCGACGAGGAAATCGGCCGCGGCGTCGACAAGCGCTTGCCCAAAGACCTTGGCGCCGAGTTCGCCTATACCTTCGACGGCGGCAAAGCCGGCGAGATCGAGTTCGAGACATTCTCGGCCGACGAGGCCGTGGTTCACGTCAAGGGCGTGTCGATCCACCCCGGCTATGCCACCGGCAAGATGGTCAACGCGATCCACCTTGCCTCCAAGATCATCGCCACCCTGCCGCAAGCGACCATGACACCGGAAACCACCGAGGGGCGCGAGGGCTTCATCCATGCCACCGACATGTCCGGCGGCTCGTCCGAGATGCGGATCAAGTTCATCTTGCGCGATTTCGAGATCGACGGGCTCGAGGCCAAGGGCAAACTCGTCCGTCAGGTCTGCGAGGCCGTGCAGGCCAGCGAGCCGCGCGCCCAGATCACTTGCACGATCCGCCCGCAATATCGCAACATGCGCTACTGGCTCGAAAAGGACATGACGCCCGTCACCCTCGCCACCGATGCCGCCAAGGATATCGGCATCGAGGCCATTTCCATCCCGATCCGCGGCGGCACCGATGGTTCGCGCCTGACCGAGATGGGCGTGCCTTGCCCCAACCTCTTCACCGGAATGCAGGCGATCCACGGGCCCCGCGAATGGATCTCGGTTCAGGACATGGCCAAGGCGACCGACCTGATGCTGGCGATCGTCGATCGCATCGGCCGCTAGCGCGGCAAGGGCGGCATCATGGCGATCTCGCCCTACCTCAAACCGGGCTTTTATGACGACGCCCTCGCCAAGGGCCGCCACCGCGATATCGTTGGCGGCCGCTGGGATGAGACGGGCCGCATCCAGATGCGGATGCTGGCGGACGTGGGCGTGACTTCTGCGGACCGTTTCCTCGATATAGGCGCCGGTTCGCTCCGTCTTGGGTGCAAGCTGATCCCGTGGCTTGACGCCGGCAACTACTGGGCCACCGACGCCTCCCGCGCCCTGATGCTGCGCGGCTATGACCGCGAACTTGAGGACAAATCCCGCCTCGATCCGGCGCGCCTTGTCGAAGATGCCGATTTCGCCTTTTCCGGCATCCCCGGGGATATCGACGTGGCGCTCGCCTTCGGCGTCTTCACCCACCTGCCGCTATCCTGTCTGGACCGCGCCCTTGCTTCGGTCAGGCGCAAGTTTCCGGGTCTGCGGATGTTCCTCTTCACAACGTTCCTCGCCCCCGAAGCGACCGCCGGTCAAAGCTATCGCCAGAAGGACGGCGTCGTGACCCATCCAGACCGGACACCCTATCATTTCCGGGCGACCACCGTTGTCACCCTTGCCGAGGCCGCAGGCTTTGAATTGGAAATCCGCGCCGATCGCCTGCCTCGCGGGCAGGTTCTGTGCATCGCCCGCCCCGACGTCTAACCCCGCGGCGATCCCCCGATTCACTGGCGAATATCTGTTGGGGGTCACATTTTGGCATTTGTGATCACACATTTTTGGCCTGTGATCACAAATGTCGGATTTTTCGACCGTCACGCAAAATAAACGTTCTTGCCTCAACCATCCTGTGTTTAGACGGCATGAACCCAGCCAATTGCGAGGGATGCAATGAATATCCACGAATACCAGGCCAAAGAGCTTTTGCGTGCCTATGGTGCGCCCCTCAGCGATGGCCGCCCGATCACTCGGGCCGAAGACGCCAAGACCGCCGCTGGTGCGATCGACGGGCCGCTCTGGGTTGTCAAAGCGCAGATTCATGCGGGCGGCCGCGGCAAGGGCAAGTTCATCGAGGCCGACGCGGGCGAAAAGGGCGGTGTCCGTATCACAAAGTCGGTCGAAGAGGCCGCCGCCGAAGCCAAGAAGATGCTCGGCCGCACCCTTGTGACCAAACAGACCGGCCCGGCCGGCAAGCAGGTCAACCGCGTCTATATCGAAGACGGCTCGGGCATCGACCGCGAGATGTATCTCGCGCTTCTGGTCGACCGCCACACCAGCCGCATCTCGTTTGTCGCCTCGACCGAAGGCGGCATGGATATCGAAGAGGTCGCCGAAGCGACGCCCGAAAAGATCCTGTCGTTCAGCGTCGATCCCGCCACCGGCTATCAGGCCTTCCACGGCCGCCGCATCGCCTTTGCCCTCGGCCTCGAGGGCCCGCAGATCAAGCAATGCGTTTCGCTGATGGGTCTCCTCTACAAGCTTTTCGTCGAAAAAGACGTCGAGATGCTCGAGGTCAACCCGCTGATCATCACCGACAAGGGCGATCTAAAATGCCTTGACGCCAAGATGGGCTTTGACAGCAACGCCGTCTATCGCCACCCCGATATCGCCGCGTTGCGCGACGAAACCGAAGAAGACCCCAAAGAGCTGGCGGCTTCCAAGTTCGACCTCAACTACATCGCGCTCGATGGCGAGATTGGCTGCATGGTCAACGGCGCGGGTCTGGCGATGGCCACAATGGACATCATCAAGCTTTACGGCGCCGAACCTGCCAACTTCCTCGACGTCGGCGGCGGCGCGACCAAGGAAAAGGTGACCGAGGCGTTCAAGATCATCACCTCCGATCCCAACGTCAAAGGTATTCTCGTCAACATTTTCGGCGGCATCATGCGCTGCGACGTGATCGCCGACGGCGTCATCGCCGCGGTCAAGGAGGTTGGCCTCAAGGTGCCATTGGTGGTGCGCCTTGAAGGCACCAACGTCGAGAAGGGCAAGGAGATCATCGCCGGCTCCGGCCTCAACGTCATCGCCGGCGACAACCTCGCCGACGCCGCCCAGAAGATCGTCAAAGCGGTGAAGGGTTAGGCCCGTGTTCTCCCCGGTCGCCCCCGCCGGACCGGCCTGGTTCGGCCATCCTTGTCGGCCTTCCGGCGCCCCACGTCGTTGCAATCGTTGCGGGGCGGCGGAGCCGGGTGCGAATTCTGGCCCGGGTGCGTCTGTTCGCCCGGGTTTCCGGTCTGCTCGCGCAAGTGGTCTCACGCAGCCTGTGGCGTCGCGAGTCCCTTCAAGTATCAAACTCTCATAACAAAACGGAGGCCTGTCGTGGCCGTACTCGTCGACAAGAATACCAAAGTGATCTGTCAGGGACTGACTGGCAGCCAGGGCACGTTCCATTCCGAACAGGCCATTGAATACGGCACCAGGATGGTCGGCGGGGTGACGCCGGGCAAAGGCGGGACAAGCCATATCGGCCTGCCGGTCTACAACTCGGTGCACGAGGCAAAGGCACGGACCGGCGCCAACGCGTCCGCCATCTACGTGCCGCCGCCCTTTGCCGCCGACAGCATCCTCGAGGCGATCGACGCCGAGATGGAGCTGATCGTCTGCATCACCGAAGGCATTCCGGTGCTCGACATGATGAAGGTCAAGCGCGCACTCGAAGGATCGAAATCGCGTCTGATCGGCCCCAACTGCCCCGGTGTCATCACCCCCGGCGAATGCAAGATCGGCATCATGCCCGGCCATATCCACCGGCGCGGGTCGGTCGGCGTCGTCTCGCGCTCGGGCACGCTCACCTACGAGGCGGTCAAGCAGACATCGGACCTTGGCCTTGGCCAATCGACCGCCGTCGGCATCGGCGGCGACCCGATCAAGGGAACCGAACATATCGACGTGCTGGAAATGTTCCTCAATGACCCCGAAACCCAGTCGATCATCATGGTCGGTGAAATCGGTGGCTCGGCCGAGGAAGAGGCCGCCGAATATCTGGCCGCCCAGCGCAAGAAGGGCCGCTGGAAACCGACCGCCGGCTTCATCGCCGGTCGCACCGCCCCTCCGGGTCGCCGCATGGGCCACGCAGGCGCCATCGTATCGGGCGGCAAGGGCGATGCGGAAAGCAAGATCGAGGCCATGAAATCCGCTGGCATCATCGTCGCCGACAGCCCCGCCCATCTGGGCGAGGCGGTGATGCAGGCGATCGGCAAGTAAAGCGTCGTGCGCGCCCCGGCCACGGGGCGTGCGCCATCCCTATTTCAGGTGTCGCCATGACCGAACAAAGCTCTAACGATGTCTTCCACGCCTCCTCGTTCCTGCAAGGCGCGAATGCCGACTATGTCGAGCAACTGCACGCCCGCTATGCCGACAACCCCGGCAGCGTCGACGAAAGCTGGCGCACCTTTTTCCAGTCGCTGGGCGATACTGCCGCCGAGGCGCGGGCCGAGGCGATCGGCCCCTCCTGGGCGCGCACCGACTGGCCGCCGCAGGCGGTGGGCGAGCTGATCTCGGCGCTCGACGGCCAGTGGCCCTCAGACCCCAAGAAAGCCGGCGAAAAGATCGCGGCCAAGGCGGCGGAAAAGGGTGTCCGGATGTCGGAGGCCGAGATCAAGCAGGCCGTGCTCGATTCCATCCGCGCCCTGATGATCATCCGCGCCTACCGGATCCGCGGCCACCTGATCGCCGATCTTGATCCCCTGGGCATGCGCGAGACAACCCCACACCCCGAGCTTGATCCCAAAAGCTATGGCTTCACCGAAGCCGACATGGACCGGCCGATCTTCACCGACAACGTGCTCGGTCTCGAAATCGCCTCGATGCGCCAGATCGTCGACATCGTCACGCGGACCTACTGCGGCACCTTCGCGCTACAGTATATGCATATCTCCGACCCTGAGCAGGCCGGTTGGCTGAAAGAGCGGATCGAAGGCTACGGCAAAGAGATTCACTTCACCAAGAACGGGCGCAAGGCGATCCTGAACAAGCTGGTCGAGGCCGAGGGCTTCGAGAAATTCCTCCATGTCAAATACATGGGCACCAAGCGTTTCGGCCTGGATGGCGGCGAGGCGCTGATCCCGGCGATGGAACAGATCATCAAGCGCGGCGGCGCGCTGGGCGTCGAAGAGATCGTCATCGGGATGCCACACCGTGGCCGCCTCTCGGTGCTCGCCAATGTGATGGCCAAACCCTATCGCGCGATCTTCAATGAATTTCAGGGCGGCAGCTTCAAGCCCGAAGACGTGGACGGCTCAGGCGATGTGAAATATCACCTCGGTGCTTCGTCCGACCGCGAATTTGACGGCAACACGGTTCACCTGTCGCTCAACGCCAACCCCTCGCACCTCGAGGCGGTGAACCCCGTGGTGCTGGGCAAGGTGCGCGCTAAGCAGGCCCAGCGCGGCGATGTCGCGCGCACACGTGTCCTGCCGATCCTGCTGCACGGCGACGCGGCCTTCGCAGGCCAGGGCGTCGTGGCCGAAGGGTTCGGCCTGTCGGGCCTTGTCGGCCACAAGACCGGCGGCACGATGCATATCATCGTCAACAACCAGATCGGCTTTACCACCGCCCCCCACCATTCGCGCTCGTCCCCCTACCCGACCGATATCGCGCTGATGGTCGAGGCGCCGATCTTCCACGTCAACGGCGACGATCCCGAGGCCGTGGTCCACGCCGCCCGCGTCGCCACCGAATTCCGCCAGAAGTTCCACAAGGACGTGGTGATCGACGTCTTCTGTTATCGTCGTTTCGGCCATAACGAAGGCGACGAGCCGATGTTTACCAATCCGGTCATGTATAACCGGATCAAGAAGCACAAGACGACACTCCAGCTCTATACCGAGCGCCTCGTTGCCGACGGTCTGATCCCCGAGGGCGAGATCGAGGATATGAAGGCCGCCTTCCAGGCGCAGCTCAATGAAGAGTTCGAGGCCGGCCGCACCTTCAAGCCCAACAAGGCCGACTGGCTCGATGGCCGTTGGTCGCATATGGACAGGCAAAAGCAGGGCAAATACCAGCGCGGCAAGACTGCGATCAAGGAAAAGACCCTGCGCGAGATCGGCGAGGCCCTGGTCAAGCTGCCCGAAGGCTTCAAGACCCACCGCACCATCGACCGGCTTCTCGAAACCAAGGCGCAGATGTTCTCGACCGGCCAAGGTTTTGACTGGGCCACCGGCGAGGCGTTGGCCTTTGGCTCGCTGATGCTCGAGGGCTACCCTGTGCGCCTCTCGGGCCAGGACGCGACCCGTGGCACCTTCAGCCAGCGGCATTCGGCGATCATCGACCAGGAAACCGAGGCCCGCCACTACCCGCTTAACCACATCCGCGAGGGGCAGGCCCATTATGAGGTCATCGACTCGATGCTCTCGGAATACGCGGTGCTGGGCTTCGAATATGGTTATTCGCTCTCCGAACCCAACGCGCTTGTCGCCTGGGAAGCCCAGTTCGGCGATTTCGCCAACGGCGCGCAGATCATGTTCGACCAATTCATCTCGTCGGGCGAATCCAAATGGCTGCGGATGTCGGGCCTCGTTCTGTTGTTGCCGCACGGCTATGAGGGCCAGGGGCCGGAACACAGCTCGGCCCGCCTCGAGCGGTTCTTGCAAATGTGCGGCGGCGACAACTGGATCGTGGCCAATTGCACGACGCCGGCCAATTATTTTCATATCCTGCGCCGCCAACTGCACCGCAACTATCGCAAGCCGCTGATCTTGATGACGCCCAAGTCGCTTCTGCGGCACAAGCTGGCGATCTCGGATGTCGAGGATTTCACCACCGGCTCGTCATTCCACCGCGTCCTTTGGGATGATGCCCAAAAGGGCCATTCCGACACCACCCTGGTCGCCGATGACAAGATCAAGCGCGTAGTGATGTGCTCGGGCAAGGTCTATTACGACCTCCTCGAAGAGCGCGACCGCCGCGGCATCGACGATATCTACCTTCTTCGCATCGAACAGTTCTATCCCTTCCCCGCCCTCTCGCTTGTGAAGGAAATGGAGCGCTTCAAACGCGCCGAAGTGGTCTGGTGCCAGGAAGAACCGAAGAACCAGGGCGCCTGGAACTTCATCGAACCAAATATCGAATGGGTGCTGACCCGGATCGGCGCCGACTACAAACGGCCCGCCTATGTCGGCCGTCCGGCCTCGGCCTCGCCCGCGACCGGCCTGGCCAGCCAGCACAAAGCTCAACAAGAAGCGCTCGTGAACGACGCGCTGACGATTGAAGGAAACTGAACATGAGCACCGAAGTCCGCGTTCCCACCCTGGGCGAAAGCGTCACCGAGGCCACCGTCGCCACCTGGTTCAAGAAGCCCGGCGACGCTGTCGCGGTGGATGAAATGCTGTGCGAGCTGGAGACCGACAAGGTGACGGTCGAGGTTCCCGCGCCGGTCGCCGGTGTGCTGAGCGAGATCGTCGCCGCCGAAGGAACCACCGTCGGGGTAAATGCCCTTCTTGCGCAGATCGCCGAAGGCGCGGCGGCAAGTGCGGCCGCCGCCGCCACCCCTGCCGCCGAGGCGCCCAGGGCCGAACCCGCCCCCGCCCCGGCGAAAGAGCGCGATGTCGAAGATACCCCCTCGGCCAAGAAGCTGATGGCCGAAAAGGGCCTGTCGGCCGATCTCGTCTCTGGCTCGGGCAAGGACGGCCGCATCATGAAAGAGGATGTGCTCGCCGCGCTGGCCACCCACAAGGCCGATGCCCCCGCCCCCGCAGCCCCCCGCGCCCCCGTGGCCGCCAGCGACGCGGGCCGCGAAGAGCGGGTCAAGATGACCCGCCTGCGCCAGACCATCGCCCGCCGCCTGAAAGAGGCCCAGAACAACGCCGCCATGCTCACCACCTATAACGAGGTGGACATGTCCGGCATCATGGACCTGCGCAACGCCTACAAGGACCAGTTCGAGAAGAAGCACGGCGTCAAGCTTGGCTTCATGTCGTTCTTCACCAAGGCCTGTTGCCACGCGCTCAAAGAGGTCCCTGACGTCAACGTCGAGATCGACGGCACCGATGTTGTCTACAAGAACTTCGTCCATATGGGCGTCGCCGTCGGCACCCCCACCGGCCTTGTCGTCCCCGTAGTGCGCGACGCGGATCGGAAAAGCTTTGCCGAGATCGAGAAGGAAATCGCCGCCCTCGGCCTCAAGGCCCGCGACGGCAAGCTGTCGATGGCCGATATGCAAGGCGGCACCTTCACCATCTCCAACGGCGGCGTCTATGGCTCGCTCATGTCCTCGCCGATCCTCAACCCCCCGCAATCGGGCATCCTTGGGATGCACAAGATCCAGGATCGCCCCGTGGTCGTTGACGGCCAGATCGTCATCCGCCCGATGATGTATCTCGCCCTCAGCTACGATCACCGCATCGTCGACGGCAAAGGCGCCGTGACCTTCCTCGTGCGCGTGAAAGAGGCGCTCGAGGATCCGCGCCGGTTGTTGATGGATTTGTGACGACGGCGGGCCAAGCCGGCTTTCGCATCCTACGATCAACCGCTCTGAGGACAGCTACCCATGCCCCCTGAATTGACCTTCCTCGCCCTGACCGCGATCCTGGCACTTGTTCATCCAAGTGTGCAGGGTCTGGTTCTCAAGGCAGAGGTTGGCAATGCATGGACAGTCGGAGCCCGCGATCATGACGCGCCAAGGCAAGCGCCGCTGGCGGGCCGTGCACGTCGGGCGACGGCGAACTTTCTCGAAACGGCCGGTGCTTTCGTCGCCGCGACGCTTGTCCTGCACCTTGGTGAATTGGCATCGGACATGACCCGTGTCTCTTCGATCATCTACCTTGCCGGACGCGCAGCCTATCTGCCAGCCTACCTCGTTGGAATCCCTTGGATCAGAACCCTGATCTGGAACATCGCGACCGCGGGGCTCGTTCTCGTGGTCGCAGGAATATGGTGGCACCCATGACCCCCGAACTCCAAGTCCTCCTCTATGCCGGCCTTCTTCAGGGCGTTCAGTATGTGCTGATGTCGGTCTCGGCCAACCTCGACCTCGGCCCCGGCAAGACGATGTCGGCCCACGACGTTCACCGGCTTGGCCGGCCGCTGGCCGAAATGCTCGGCGTGCGCGCGGGGCGCCTTTATCGCGCCTTCACCAACCATTTCGAAGGGCTCATCCTCTTCACGCTGGCCGTTGTGGTCGTCACCCTCGCCGACCGCGCCACCGGCTTTTCCGCCGCCTGCGCCTGGATCTATCTCGGCGCGCGCATCCTCTATGTCCCGGCCTATTTCTTCGGCCTCGCCCCGTGGCGCTCGATCATCTGGTTCGTCGGTTTCCTGGCGACGATGGCGATGCTCGCCTCGGCCCTTGTCTTCTGATTTCCCTCGAAAGGACCGCGCCCCATGCCCAGTTATGACGTCATCATCATCGGCGCCGGCCCCGGCGGCTATGTCTGCGCGATCCGCTGCGCCCAGCTCGGCCTGAAAACCGCCGTGGTCGAGGGCCGCGAGACGCTGGGCGGCACCTGCCTCAACGTCGGCTGCATCCCGTCCAAGGCCTTGCTTCACGCGACCCATTCGCTCCATGAGGCCGAACATAATTTCGCAGCGATGGGCCTCAAAGGGGCGGCCCCCGAGGTCGACTGGGCGCAGATGCAGGCCTACAAACAAGATGTGATCGACGGCAACACCAAGGGCATCGAGTTTCTCTTCAAGAAGAACAAGGTCGACTGGATCAAGGGCTGGGCCTCGATCCCCGCCGCCGGTCAGGTCAAGGTCGGTGAAACGACCCATGAGACGAAGACCATCGTCATCGCCACCGGCTCCGAGCCCTCGGCGCTTCCCGGCATCGAGATCGACGAGAAAACCGTCGTGACCTCGACCGGCGCCCTCTCGCTCCCAAGCGTCCCCAAGTCGATGGTCGTGATCGGCGCGGGCGTCATCGGGCTCGAGCTTGGCTCAGTCTACAAACGCCTCGGCGCAGACGTAACCGTGATCGAATACCTCGACGCCGTGTCCCCCGGCATGGACGGCGAAGTGCAGAAAACGGTGCAGCGAATGCTCAAGAAACAGGGCATGAAATTCGTCATGGGCGCCGCGGTTCAAACTGTACAAACCACGAAAACCGGCAACAAAGTTTCGTACAAACTGCGCAAGAACGACAAGGAAGAGGCTGTCGAGGCCGAGGTCGTCCTCGTCGCCACCGGCCGCCGCCCCTACACCTCCGGCCTCGGCCTTGAGGCTCTCGGGGTCGAGATGACCGGGCGCGGCCAGATCGCCACCAGCCACTACGCGACCAACGTTACCGGCCTCTACGCCATCGGCGACGCCATCGAGGGCCCGATGCTCGCGCACAAGGCCGAGGACGAGGGCGTCGCCCTCGCCGAGATCCTTGCCGGCCAGAAAGGCCATGTAAATTATGGGGTTATCCCCGGCGTGATCTATACCCACCCCGAGGTCGCCTCGGTCGGCGCCACCGAAGAACAGCTCAAGGAAGAGGGCCGCGCCTATAAGGTCGGCAAGTTTTCCTTCATGGGTAACGGCCGCGCCAAGGCGGTCTTTGCCGGCGACGGCTTCGTGAAGATCCTCGCCGACGCCTCCACCGACCGCATCCTCGGCGCCCATATCATCGGCCCCGCCGCCGGCGATCTGATCCACGAGATCTGCGTCGGAATGGAGTTCGGCGCCGCCGCCGAAGACATCGCCCGCACCTGCCACGGCCACCCGACCTTCTCGGAAGCCGTCCGCGAGGCGGCCATGGCCTGCGGCGACGGGCCGATCCACAGTTAAGCCATTCTTTTGGCTGAAAATACTCCGGGGGTGAGGCCCGCACGGGCCGAGGGGGCAGCGCCCCCTAGCCCTTCAACATCCGAAGGCCTTGCGAAACGTCGGTCCGGACGGCCAGCCGCAGCCCCGGCTCATCCCCCG
>JAURFB010000038.1 GCA_030827165.1 Marivivens sp. | reverse complement strand
TGGGCTTCAGCTATGTCGGCCCCATCGACGGGCACGACATGGATCAGCTTCTGGCTGTCCTTCGCACCGTCAAGGCACGGGCGACCGGCCCGGTTCTGATCCACGCGATCACCAGGAAGGGCAAGGGCTATGCCCCGGCCGAGCGGGCACAGGACAAGGGCCACGCCACCGCGCGGTTTGACGTGGTCACGGGCAAGCAGACCAAGGCACCGTCCAACGCCCCGAGCTATACCAGCGTCTTTGCCGATACCCTCGTCGGCCTCGCCGCCAAGGATCCCAAGATCTGCGCCGTGACTGCCGCGATGCCTGATGGCACCGGCCTGAGCCGGTTCATGGAGCGCTACGCGAGCCGATGCTTCGATGTTGGCATCGCCGAGCAGCACGCCGTGACTTTTTCGGCCGGCCTTGCCGCGGGCGGGATGCGCCCCTTTTGCGCGATCTATTCGACCTTCCTTCAGCGCGGCTTTGATCAGGTTGTGCATGATGTGGCGATCCAGCGCCTTCCGGTGCGTTTTGCGATCGACCGCGCGGGCCTTGTCGGGGCCGATGGCGCGACCCATGCCGGCAGCTTTGATATCGCCTTCCTCGCCAACCTTCCCGGCTTCGTCGTAATGGCGGCCGCGGACGAGGCCGAGCTTGTCCGCATGGTTGTTACCGCCGCCGAATACGATGCCGGACCGATTGCTTTCCGCTTTCCGCGTGGCGAGGGCGTGGGGGTCGAGATTCCCGCAGACGCCAAGCCGCTCGAGATCGGCAAGGCGCGGATGATCCGGCAGGGCAAGGGCGTTGCGCTTCTCTCGCTTGGCACCCGCCTTCAGGAAGTCACGCTCGCCGCCGAAGCGCTGGCCGCGCGGGGCATTTCGCCCACCGTGGTCGATGCCCGCTTTGCCAAACCGTTGGATGAAGAGATGATCCTCGGCCTTGCGCGGGATCACGAGGCGCTCGTTACCATCGAAGAGGGCGCAATCGGCGGCTTTGGCAGCCACGTCGCCCAGCTTTTGGCCGAACACGGGGTTTTCGACAGCGGGCTCAAGTATCGTTCGATGGTGCTGCCCGACATTTTCATTGACCAGGCCTCGCCCAAGGCGATGTATGATGTCGCAGGGCTTAACGCCAAGGATATTGAAGCCAAAGTCTTGTCTGTTCTGGGTGTTGCCAGCATAGGCTCCCAACGCGCCTGAGGTTTGCATGGATAATTCGACCCACCGCGCGATCGTCATCTACAGAACGATCGTTTTCCTGCTGTGCAGCTTTTATGGCATCCGTACGCTCGTTTTTGCCGACTTCTCCTATTTTGGCGGCCCGTTCCGATATCTGACGATCTGGGCGCTCTATGCCTCGTGGTTCTCGTCGATCTGGATGCTGGCCTTTTCTCTGAACAAGGTCGATCACCGGTGGGAGGGGTTTGTCGGCGTTGCCACCGTCCTGAATACCATGGTCGTTTTGCTTTATTGGCGCCTGTATTTCGCCGATCCTCTATCGGTCACATCGGATGGCGAACTGGGCCGCTGGTGGCTTGAATATTACATGCACGCCCTCGGCCCGCTTCTTCAGTGGATTGACGCGATCTTCATTCACCGCTCGTTCCGCCGCCCGCTGCGCTCGGCCGGTATCCTCACCTTCGCCATCATTGGCTATGTGGTTTGGGTCGAGCGTGTCGTCGCGCCGATGAATGACCGCCCGATGGGAAGTGTGACATCCGGCCTGCCCTACAACTTCCTCAACAATCTGGAATGGGCGGGGCGGCTTGAATTCTATGTGACAAACCTTGTTGTCGCGCTATTCTTCCTGACCATTTTTTCGGGTCTGGGCTGGCTCAGCCGCCGGATTCTTGGGCCAGAAGCGCATCCAATCCGGCGCGATAGCTAGGGTAGATCAAGCAAACGCCAAGCTCTTGCTTGATGCGCTCGTTGCTGACCTTCTTCGACTCTGCATAGAAGCTGCGCGCCATCGGTGTCATTTCGGCGGTCTCAAAGTCTTCGGCTGGCGGAACCGGAACACCGAGAAGCTCGGCCGCATAGGCGATCACGTCTTCGGGCGGCGCGGGATCGTCGTCGCAAACGTTATAGGCGGCGCCGGGGCTGGGGCGGTTGATCGAGGCTTCAAGCACCCGAGCAATATCCTCAACATGGGTTCGGCTGAACACCTGTCCTTGTTTGATGATCCGCCGCGCTGTTCCGTTGCGAACCTTGGCAAATGGTCCGCGTCCGGGGCCATAGATGCCGGCAAGCCGAAAGATATGCAGCGGCAGACCGGGGATTGCGCTCCATTCCGCCTCAGCAGCCACCCGCGCCTTACCGCGCTCTGTGGCGGGGGTGAGGGGCGAGTCTTCCGTCACCCAACCGCCGCCGTGGTTGCCATAGACCGCCGTGGTCGAAAGATACCCAACCCAATCGAGCCGCGTGGCGTTTGCGGCGATTTCGTCTCTGACATGGGCCAAGACGGGATCAAGGCCATCCACCGGCGCGACAGAGGTCAGGATATGGCTGGCCTCGCTGATGGCGGGGCCAAGGTCTTTGCCGGGCCAGACGAGCGGCTCAATTCCGGCCGCCCGAAGCACATTGGATTTTTCCGGCGAACGTGTGGTCCCGATGATCCGCCAGCCTTGCGGCAGGAGGCGATCTGCAAGGCCCTGCGCCGAATAGCCGTGTCCGATGGAAAGAAGCGTCTTGGTCATGGCCTAGTCATGTCTGGCGGCCAAGAAGGATGCAAGAGCGGTTGACAGGCGCGGGCGATCCTGAAGCAATTGGGCATGAGCCAGAACACCCCCGATCTCGAATCCGCCTACGCCATCGAAACGCCGGGCGACAATCGTCGCGTCTATTCCGCCTGGGCCGAAACCTATGACAAGACCTTCGCCCAAGACATGGACTACAGGATGCCGGCGGTGATTGCCGAGCTGTATCGGCAGAGCGGCGGCGCGGGGAACATCCTTGATATCGGCGCGGGAACCGGCCTTGTCGCAAAGTTCCTTGCCGACGCGGGGATAGGCCCCATCGACGGGACGGACATTTCCCCCGAGATGCTGATCGTGGCTGGCAAAAAGCGGCTCTACAGAAGGCTTTTCGAGGGGGATGCGACCCGGCGTCTCGATGTCGAAGATGGAACCTATGACGGGATTGTCAGCTCTGGCACCTTCACTCTTGGCCATGTTGGCCCCGACGCAATTGACGAGCTTTTGCGGGTTGCCGCACCGGGCGCCCGGTTTGCCCTATCGATCAATGCCAAGCACTTTGACAAGGCGGGCTTCAAAGCCAAACTAGACTCTATTCAAGGGAGAATTGCCGATTTGGCGCTGCCCGAGGTCGCGATATATGGCGAGAAGGCCACCGGCGATCACGCCGGAGACACAGCCTTCGTCGCGCTCTTCCGTAGGCTCTAGCTATTTGCCCTTCCAGACAGGATCACGCTTTTCGGCGAAAGCGCGAGCGCCTTCGATCTGATCTTCCGAGGAATAGAGCCGGTCGACTGTCGCCAACTGGCGTTTGGTGATCCGGTTCATCGCGTCCTGAAACTTGGAATCTTCGGCATCGCGCACGATCTCCTTGATCGCGGCATAGACAAGCGGCGGCCCGCTTTCGAGAAGCCGCGCCAGACCCCAAGCCTGCGCCATCAGGTCCCCTGCCGGCACGATCCGGTTTACGATACCCCAGCGATGCGCCTCTTCGGCATCAAACCAGCGCCCGGTAAGAAGCAAATCCATCGCCACATGATAGGGGATGCGCTTGGGTAGCTTGATCGAGGCCGCATCCGCCACCGTCCCTGACCGAATCTCGGGCAGGGCAAATGTTGCGTGTTCGGCAGCAAGGATCATGTCGGCCGACAGCGCCAATTCGAGCCCGCCGCCGCAGCAAATACCGTTCACCGCGGCAATTACCGGCTTGTTGAGCCCGCGCAGCTCTTGCAAGCCGCCAAAGCCGCCAATGCCGTAATCGCCATCAACAGCATCCCCATCGGCCGCGGCCTTGAGATCCCAGCCGGGGCAAAAGAACTTCTCCCCCGCCGCGGTGATGATCGCCACGCGCAAGGAGTCATCTTCGCGGAAATCGCGAAACACCTCGCCCATGAGGCGGCTTGTCTTGAGATCAATCGCATTCGCCTTGGGGCGATCGAGCGTCACCTCGAGGATGGCGCCTTCGCGGCGGGTTTTGATCGGGTCGGTCATTTCGCTCTCCTTATCAGCGCATCGACCGCGATGGCCGTATCGGGGGTGCAGATCAACGGGTTCACCTCAACTTCTTCGACCAAAGCCGCATTCGCAATCACATAGTCCTGAATCGCATGGATCGCCTCGAGGATTGCGATTCGATCGGCGGCTGGCTTGCCGCGGAACCCGTCGAGCAGTTTCGCAATGTTCAGCTTGTTAAGACACTGGTTCAGCGTCTCGTCCGAGGCCGGAATCAGGCACGAAGCGCTGTCAGCCATGACCTCGGCGAGAATGCCGCCCGCCCCGAGTGTAAGAACAAAGCCATGCGCTGGATCCTTGACGACTCCGATCAGCAACTCGGCCACGCCACCGGTCACCATTTCTTCAACGAGAAAAGAGTTGGCACCCATTCTCGCAGCGGCGGATCTGACCGCCTCCGCAGATCCAAGCCCGACGACCACAGCCCCGGCTTCGGACTTGTGAGCAAAGCCCTCGCCCTTGAGCACGACCGGAAAGCCGATCTTCGCTGCGGCCTCCGCAGCCTGATCGGCCGTCGCGACGCCGACACGTCCTGGCGTCCGCAACCCAAAGCCCGCCAATTCTGCCTTGGCTTCCGCCTCGGTCAGCGTGGCGCTCTCGCGCGGTGCGGGCGGGACTACCAGATCAATATCGATGTCCGGTATCGCCCAGACCTGCGCCGCTTCTGCTGCTGCAATCGCTTCGGTCAGGCCGTTCATCGGCACGACACCCCCGGCAATCAGCCGCTCGGCCACATCCTCGGGCATCAGCTCGGGGAGGGTCGCCACCATGGCCACGTTGCCGCCAGTATTGGCGCGCGTCCCAAGCGCCGCCTGGATTGTGCATTCCCAATCGGCCGGATCGCAGCGGTCCGCCCTCGGAAAATCGACGATCAGAAAAGTCAGCGCCAGATCAGGGTCTATCATGGCCGAAAACGCAGCGGTCATCGCCGGCGTGTCGCGCCAGATATAGGTGTGATAGTCGAGCGGATTGGCCAACGCGACCTTGGGGCCCAGCGCGGCAAACAGGGCGTCGCGCTGCCCCTGCTTGAGCGTCGGAAACTCAAGCGCACGGCCATGCGCGGTATCGGCAGCAAGGCTCGCCTCGCCCCCCGAGCAACTGATCGAGGCAATCCTGCCCGATGGCAGCGGCCCGATGGCGTGAAGCAGTTTGAGCGTCTCCAGAAAGGTCGCGAGGTCATTGACCCGCGCGATGCCGAGCCGATCCAAGAGCGCCTGCGCCCCAGCATCCCCCCCCGCCAGCGAGGCAGTATGAGAAATGGTGGCCGACTGCGCTTCGGCCGACCGTCCAACTTTCAACGCAATGAGCGGCACACCCTTGTCGCGGGCCTTGCGCGCAAGTGTCTGCCAAAGGGCAATATCGCCAAAACCTTCGATATGAAGGCCAATCGCCGTCACCCGCGGATCGTCGAGAAGCCCTGCCGCAATCTCGGCCTGGGTGGTCTGGGCCTGATTGCCACAGGTCACCACATAGGCAATCGGCAACCCGCGCCGGTTCATGGTCAGGTTGATGGCGATGTTTGACGACTGCGTCAGGATCGCCACCCCGCCCTCGACCCGTGCCAGCCCGTGCTGATCCGGCCAGAGAAGCGCCCCGTCGATGGCGTTGATCATGCCATAGCAGTTGGGCCCGAGGATCGGCATATCCGCCGCCGCAGCCAGAAGCCGCGCGTTCAGATCGTGGCCGTCGGCCACCTCGGCAAAGCCCGAGGCAAAGCAAACGGCGCCGCCAGCCCCCATGCCGGAAAGCGTGGCAACAGCATCGATCGTTGCCTCCCGATTGATACCGACGAAGGAGGCATCGGGCGCGTCGGGCAATTCGCTGATCGAGGTATGAACTTTCTGGCCGCCGATCTCGCCCCCTTTTGGGTGAACCAGCCAGATCTGGCCCGGATACTCCGCCTTGCGGAGTTGCCCCAGAACCGATCGGCACCACGCGCCGCCGCCGATGATCGCGATGGATTTGGGCCTCAATAGTCTCGAAAGATCGCGGCTCATCATTGTCCTCGTGATGCCATTTCTTTTGGCCGGAAATACTCCGGGGAGCCCGAGGGGCCGGCCCCTCGGCCTTGCTTTGTCACGCGCCGAGCGCCCGCAAAAGGTCGCGGCTGATGATATGACGCTGGATCTCGCTGGTGCCATCCCAGATCCGCTCGACCCGGGCATCGCGCCAGAAGCGCTCGATGGGATAGTCGTCCATCAGACCCATGCCGCCGTGAATTTGCAGCGTGGTATCCGTTACCCGCGCCAGCATTTCCGAGGCGTATAGCTTGGCCGAGGCGATCTCGCGATTTGACGGCAGCCCCTGATCAAGCCGGTTGGCGGCGGCAAGGGTCAAAAGGTCGGCGGCATCGATTTCGGTGATCATGTCGGCGATCTGAAAGCTCACACCCTGAAATTTGCCGATGGGCTGGCCAAACTGCTCGCGTTCTGCGGCATAGGTCAGGGCATAATCGAAGACCCGCCGCGCTCGCCCGACCGACATCGCCGCCACAGTGATCCGCGTGGCATAGAGCCAGGTGTTCATCACATCAAACCCGCCATCGACCTCGCCCAGAACCTGTGTGTCAGGCAGGCGGCAATCGTCGAATTCGAGGATCATGTTCTTATAGCCGCGGTGGCTGACCGATCTGTAGCCATGACGAATGGTGAAGCCCGGCGTGCCGCGATCCACTAGGAAGGCGGTGATCCGTTTCTTGGGGCCCTTCGGTGTTTCGTCCTCGCCGGTGGCGATGAAGACGATGATGAAATCGGCGTGATCGGCGCCCGAGATGAAATGCTTGGTGCCATTGACCACCCAGTCACCGCCCTCGCGCCTTGCCGAGCATTTCATGCCCCGCACGTCCGACCCGGCGCCGGGTTCGGTCATTGCCAGCGCGTCCATCCGTTCGCCGCGCACGGCAGGAAGAAGATAGCGCTCGATCTGCTCGCCCTCGCAGGCCATCAGGATGTTTTGCGGGCGGCCAAAGAAATGGTTGAGCGCCATCGAGCCGCGTCCAAGCTCGCGCTCGACCAAGGCAAATTCAAGGTGATTGAGCCCGGCGCCACCTACCGCTTCGGGGAAGTTGCAGGCGTAAAAACCAAGCTCTTTGGTCTTGCGCTTGATCTCGTCGGCGATCTCTTGCGGAACCTCGCCGGTGCGCTCGACCAGCTCCTCATGGGGATAGATCTCGTTTTCAACGAAACTGCGGACGGTATCCGCAATCATTTCCTGCTCGTCTGAAAGGCCGTACTGCATGGGAGGTCCTGAATGTTGGGATGGCGGGAAACTAGCGGGCTTGCGCCGGTATTTCATGCAGTATTAGAAGATTTCATGCGAACTTGGCTAGATCCCTCCGCCGCGCCGCAGCGCATTGGTGTCCTTCTTTTCGAGGCGTTCTCGATGCATTGCCTCGCCAACACGATCGAACCCCTGCGCGCCGCCAACAGCTTTGCTGGCCGCAAGATTTATGATTGGCGCTTTCTGTCGCTTGATGGTGGACCGGTTACGTCTTCAAGCGGCCTCTTGGTCGCCGCCCACGAAAAGCTGGCCGACCATCGAGGCGATCTTCTTGTGGTGATGCCGAGTTATCGATTTCTGGAACATTCCAAACCCGAGACGGCGCGCGCTCTTCGTGCCGCCGCGAAGCGGCACGAGATATTGGCGGGATTCGATACGGGAAGCTGGCTCCTGGCCGCGGCGGGCCTCTTGGCAGGGCGCAAGGCAACGATCCACTGGGAAGAGATCGACCGCTTTGCCGAAGCTTTCCCCGACGTCGAAGTGATCCGCGCCCGCCATGTGATCGACGGCAACCGGATCACCTGCGGCGGGGCGCTGACGGCGTTCGAACTGGTGATGGAGCTGATCGGCCATCGCCACGGCGAGGCGCTCAGGCTTGAAGTGGCAACGCTGTTCATGAGCCCCGAGACAACCGGCCCACAATCGGCCCCTTCCGCGCGGGGGCGGAGCGTTGCCCGCGCCGTGGCATTGATGCAGGAGAACCTAGAAGCGCCACTTCCGATAGGCGAGATCGCTCGCCGCGTGGGGCGGCGGCAGAAGGAACTGGAATCGCGCATGAAGGCCGAGCTTGGCGCAACCCCTCAAGCGGTCTACCGGCGCCTGCGGCTGATCCTTGCCCGCAAGCTGGTTTTCGAGACGGATCTTGGAATTTCCGAGATTGCCTTGAGAACCGGCTATCAAGACCCCGCGGCCATGACCCGCGCGTTCAAGGCCGAGTTTGGTCTCGCCCCTCGCAGCCTTCGTGCAAACTAGGCTCTATTGATCGTAGTCAGAGCCTTCCTCATCGAGAATGGCCCTAAGTTCGGCCAGGTGCCGCACGTCGAAATCGCCATATCCTTCCCATTCGCCCGCCGTTTTCTCGGCGATCTCGTTCGACAAGACTCGCAGTGGTTTTTGCGTCTGCAGGGCGCGGATATAGGTCTCGGCGGCTCGTTCGAAATAATAGAGGCGGTTAAAGGTCTCGGCGACAGTCGCACCGACAACCAAAACACCGTGATTGCCCAATATTAGTGTCTTCTTTTTCGGATCAGAAAGAGCATTGGCGCAGCGCGTGCCTTCCTCTTCAAAAGCCATCCCGCCGAATTGATTGTCTATCACGACGCGGTTGAAGAACATCGCGGTATTCTGATCGATCGGGGGAATGATCGAGTCTTCAAGGCTGGCAAGAACCGTCGCAAAGATCGAATGGACGTGCATCAGGCACTTTGCCCAGGGCACGGCACGATGGATCGACCCATGCAGGCCCCAGGCCGTCGGTTCGGGGGCGTTGGGCCGGCTGAGCGTTTCGCGGTCGTTCGCGTCAAGCAACAAGAGGTCTGAGGCTTTGATCCGAGAGAAATGCTTGAGGTAGGGGTTCATCAGGAACTTGGACCCATCCTCGTTGACCGCCAGCGAGAAGTGATTGGCGACCGACTCGTGCATATTGAGGCGGGCGGTCCAGCGGAACGAAGCCGCAAGATCGACCCGCTCCTGCCAGTGTTCGAGGTTCTGTCGCAGCTGAGTTACGGCCATCATGACTCTCCCTTTTCCGTCAGGCTGCCTTTGCCACACCGTTGCCGCAACAACATTTGCGACATCGGTTGATTTGACCGGGCCTCAATCTGTCTTGCGGCTGTTGCACAACTGGTGTCTGACTCGGAAATGAAACATGGTATGAAACCTTGAGACGTCGGGCTTCGGAGAGCGCCTCCGAAAAGCAGATGCCCCTGACGAGGAATGAAAAAGATGAATGAATTTGAGCAGCACACACCCGTCGAAACACCCAAGACACCGGCGCCCGAGTATTTCACTGACACGGCCGCCGCCGTGCAGCGCCTGATCGAGATTTATGACGGGGCGACAGATTTCCTCAGCCGCCATTTCGCCGAGGTCGTCAAATCGGGTTTACCCAAGGCACGCTATCGCGCCTTCTATCCAGAGATCCGGCTGACAACGACGAGTTATGCCTCGACCGACAGCCGCCTGTCGTTCGGTCATGTCGCGCAGCCCGGAACCTATGCCGCGACGGTGACGCGCCCGGCGCTCTTCGCTGCCTATCTCGAACAGCAGATCGGCCTCCTGATCCAGAATCACGGCGTTCCGGTCCAGATCGGAGCCTCAGAGACCCCGATGCCGGTGCATTTCGCGGTTGCCAGCGATCCTTCCGTGACCGTGCCGCAAGAAGGCGCTCTCGAGTTCACGCTGCGCGATGTGTTCGACGTGCCCGACCTTTCGACGACGCATGACGACATCGTCAACGGCTATGGGTTTACCTATCCCGATGGCGCCCACCCGCTTGCGCCCTTTACCGCCCAGCGGGTTGATTATTCGCTGGCCCGCCTCGCCCATTACACGGCGACGGCACCGGACCACTTTCAGAACCATGTGATCTTTACCAACTATCAATTCTACGTCGACGAGTTCGAAGCCTACGCCCGCGCCGCGCTGAAAGACCCAAAAAGCGGCTATTCCGCCTTTGTCGGGCCGGGAAACCACACCCTGACAAAGGGCGACGAAACCCTGCCGCAGCTTCCTAAAATGCCGCAGATGCCGTCTTACCACCTCAAACGACCTGACGGTCAGGGGATTACGCTGGTCAATATCGGCGTCGGCCCGTCCAACGCCAAGACGGCGACGGATCATATCGCCGTCTTGCGGCCCCACGCGTGGCTCATGGTCGGGCACTGTGCCGGCCTGCGGAATAGCCAGCGGCTTGGTGATTTCGTTCTGGCCCACGCCTATTTGCGCGAGGACCACGTGCTTGATGACGATCTGCCGATCTGGGTTCCGATCCCGGCGCTCGCCGAGATCCAGATCGCGCTAGAACGGGCGGTGGCGGATGTGACAGCGCTCGAGGGCTATGAGCTCAAGCGCATCATGCGGACCGGGACCGTGGCCACCATCGACAACCGCAATTGGGAACTGCGCGATCAGTCGGGCCCGGTGCAGCGTCTGTCGCAATCGCGGGCCATTGCGCTGGACATGGAAAGTGCGACGATCGCGGCCAACGGCTTCCGGTTCCGCGTGCCCTATGGCACGCTCCTGTGCGTCTCCGACAAGCCGCTGCATGGCGAGCTGAAGCTGCCCGGCATGGCCTCGGATTTCTACAAGACACAGGTAGCGCGGCATTTGATGATCGGCATTCGGGCGCTTGAAAGCTTGCGCGATATGCCGCTCGAACGTATCCACAGCCGCAAGTTGCGTAGCTTTGAAGAGACGGCTTTCCTCTGAAAACGCCAAAAAACTCTACTATAAGGGCGATTTTGTCTTGCAATGCATCACAATTCGTTGTGGTGCTATACCACATACCGTTAGTATGCGGAAAATGAGGCCCAAGCTGTGGGCAGACAAGGGAGACCAGAAAATGGCAAAACCGATGACCAAGGCCCAGCTCGTAACGGCGATTGCCGAAGGCGCTGGCAGTGACAAGAAATCCGCGGGCGCCGCGCTCGACGCGCTCCTGTCGATCATCACCAAAGAAGTTTCGGCCGGCGGCGCCGTGACCCTTCCGGGCGTTGGCAAGATCTATTGCCGCGAGCGCCCCGAGCGTATGGTTCGCAACCCGGCCACTGGCGAAAGCATCAAGAAGCCGGCTGACAAGGTCGTGAAGATGACCATCGCCAAGGCGCTCAAGGATAGCGTCAACGGCTAGGCCTTCGGCAGGGCTTGCGCCCGTCGAACGGATAGGAAAGGGTCGCCGGGTTACGGCGGCCCTTTTTCATTTTGGGGGATTGATGGACCTTCGCGCGATTGGAATGGGGCTGGCCTTTGCCCTCATGTGGTCATCGGCCTTTACCTCGGCGCGGGTGATCGTCGAATACGCGCCGCCGATGTCGGCCCTTTCGCTGCGCTTTCTTGTCTCGGGATTGCTGGGCGTCGGAATTGCCTGGGCACTGGGCCAAAGCGCGCGGCTGTCGAAGGCGCAATGGCGGGCGGTCGTGGTCTTCGGAATATGCCAGAACGCCCTTTATCTGGGTCTGAATTTTGTGGCGATGAAAACGGTGGAAGCCTCGCTTGCCGCGATCATCGCCTCGACCATGCCGCTCATAGTGGCGCTGGCGGGGTGGCTCGTGTTTCGCGACAAGATCCGGCCGCTGGCCATGGCGGGCCTGCTGGCCGGTGTGGTTGGCGTCACGATCATCATGAGCGCGCGCTTCAATGGCGGCGTTGATCTGATGGGTGTGGTCTTTTGCGGGATCGGGGTCCTCTCGCTCGCGGTGGCGACGCTGACGGTCCGCAATGCCTCGTCGGGCGGCAATGTCTTGATGATCGTCGGGCTTCAGATGCTGGTGGGAAGCGCGGTGCTTTTCGTCCCGGCGGCTTTGCTAGAGACGCATTCAGTCACCCTCAGCTGGCAGCTGATCGTGGCCTTTGCTTATACCACGCTGGTTCCTGGCCTGTTGGCCACCTGGATCTGGTTCATGCTCGTTGGCCGAATAGGCGCAGTTCGCGCCGCGACCTTTCACTTCCTCAACCCGTTTTTCGGAGTGGTCATTGCCGCGATGCTTCTGGGAGAGAAGCTGGGCCTTGCGGATGTTGTCGGTGTGGCAATCATTGCCGCCGGCATTCTGGCCGTCCAACTGGCGCGGCAGGCGAAATAGTCAGCCGATCTTGCCGCGCACGCCACCGGTCTGACCGCGATCGAGAAGCAGGTGATCAAGGATCACGCAAGCCATCATCGCTTCGCCAACCGGCACGGCGCGGATGCCCACACAGGGATCGTGGCGGCCCTTGGTGACAACCTCGACAGGCGTGCCATCGGCGCGGATCGACTGGCGCGGCGACAGGATCGACGAGGTCGGCTTGACCGCAAAGCGCACCACCACATCCTGCCCCGTGCTGATCCCGCCAAGGATACCGCCGGCATGGTTGGTGCTGAATTCGGGCCCGTTCGGACCCATGAAGATCTCGTCGGCATTTTCGCGCCCCGTGAGGGCGGCGGCGGCCATGCCTTCGCCGATCTCGACGCCTTTGACGGCGTTGATTGTCATCATCGCCATCGCCAGATCAGAGTCTAACTTGGCATAAATCGGCGCGCCGAGGCCCGCAGGAACGCCTTGCGCCACCACCTCGACCGTCGCGCCGACCGAGTTGTGATCCTTGCGGCGGAGGAAATCGAGGAAATCCTCCCACTCGGCAGCAACTGCCGGATCGGGGCACCAGAAATCGTTCTGGTCGATGGCGTTCCAGTCAAAGCGGCTCCGGTCGATGACCTTTGGGCCCATCTGGACCATGTAGCCCTTGATCCGCAGTTCCGGCACCAACGCCGCCAGAACCTTGCGGGCTATGCCGCCAGCCGCCACCCGAGCGGCTGTTTCCCGCGCCGAAGAGCGCCCGCCGCCGCGATAATCGCGGATGCCGTATTTCTGGTGATAGGTGATGTCGGCATGACCGGGCCGGAAGGATTGGGCGATATCGCCATAGTCCTTCGACCGCTGGTCGGTATTGCGGATCATCAGCTGGATCGGCGTGCCGGTCGTCTTGCCCTCGAACACGCCTGACAGAATTTCAACCTGATCGGCCTCTTGCCGCTGGGTGGTGTTCTTGTTCTGACCGGGGCGACGCTTGTCGAGCCACGGCTGGATATCGGCCTCAGACAGCTCGATCCCCGGCGGGCAGCCATCCACCGTCGCGCCAAGCGCGGGCCCGTGGCTTTCGCCCCAGGTGGTGACGCGGAAGAGATGGCCGAAGGTATTGAACGACATGATCGGGCTCCTTTGACCAGCGGTCTAGCGAAGCAATCGCCTGTGCTCAAGAACTCTCCGCAGCATGAATCCGGCTGTTTTGCGGCCCCTGAGCTTGATCAAAGGCCACCTAACGCCGAAATTGGGCCTGCAGGACTTCACCAAAAGTCTTTGTGCGAGGCGACGATCTGCTCTTCCAAATCAGGAAAGGGCCCTCTGACATCGACATGTCGGCGGCCGGCCGCAAAGACTTGGTGGCAGCTGAGGTCCAAAGTCAGGTTTTCTGGATTGTCCCCTGTCAGAACAGCAAGGCGCTTTTCCGTGAGCCCATACACCAAGGCACCAATACCAGCCCAATATGCGGCGCCTGCGCACATGCAGCAGGGTTCGACCGAGGTGTAGAGAACGCAGCGCTCGAGAAATTCTGGCTCATATTTGCGGGAAGCAGCACGCGCTACGTTTGCTTCGGCATGGCCTACGCCGCGGTCTGCCGCGTATGTATTTCCGGATGTTAGCAAAACGTCGCCGTCCGGGCCGACGAGCAATGCGCCAAACGGGTGGTTGCCCCTTGCCCGACTTTCATTTGCGAGGTCGATCGTGATTTTGAGATAGTCGGCATCATGTTGCATGCCAGTCTCCGCGTTCGAAATGAACGATCAGTCCCCGGACTATACTCTCAAATCCTAGCCGGTCGACTCTTCTTGCAGTTCTGGATTTCCGGCGATAGCTTCCGCCCCACCTCGGGGTGCTCTGGCAACAGGGCTGAGATGCGGGATGGTCCGCGAACCCGTTGAACCTGAACCGGTTAAGACCGGCGGAGGGAAGGTCGCGAGTTTGTCCTCAAAGCCCCCATCCGTCCGGCGCATGAGAGGATGACCTATGAGAAAGACCCATCTGAGCCATGTTGCGGGACTATGCCTTATCGCCAGCGGTGCGATGGCCGAGACACCCGTTCTGACAATCTATACCTACGATAGCTTCACCAGCGAATGGGGCCCCGGCCCCGCTGTTGAAGCCGCCTTTGAGGAAACCTGTGGCTGTGATTTGAAATTCGTCGCCGTCGGCGATGGCGCGGCGCTTCTGTCGCGCTTGCTTCTTGAGGGGGCCGGCACCGAGGCCGACATCGTCCTTGGCCTTGATATGACCCTGACCGAAAAGGCGCGCGCCTCGGGTCTTTTCGCCCCGCATAGCGATCTTGCCCCGCTCGATCTGCCGGTCGAGTGGACCGATCCCGCCTTCGTTCCTTTCGACTGGGGCTGGTTTGCCTTTGTGGCGGACGTCGACACCACTGCACCGGCCGATTTCGAGTCGCTGGCAGCGAGCGATCTGAAGATCGTTATTCAAGACCCGCGCTCTTCGACCCCCGGTCTCGGCCTCGTCATGTGGGTCAAGGCGGCCTACGGCGACCGCGCGGGCGAAATCTGGGCGGCGCTTGCCGACAATATCGTGACGGTGACGCCCGGTTGGTCCGAGGCCTATGGCCTCTTCCTCGAAGGCGAGGCGGATGCGGTCCTGTCCTACACAACCTCGCCCGCCTATCACCTGATCGCCGAGGGCGATGCGTCGAAGGTCGCCTGGCCGTTTGCCGAGGGGCATTACATGCAGGTTGAAGTGGCGGGTAAGATCGCCGGGACGGATCAGCCCGATCTGGCCGATGCATTCCTTGCCTTCATGTTGACCGAAGGCTTTCAATCCGTGATCCCGACGACCAACTGGATGTATCCGGCGGTAACGCCGGAGGGCGGCTTGCCTGAAGGCTATGAGCAGATGATTACGCCTGGGCAGAGCCTCCTGCTGGCGTCAGACGAGGCGCAGGCTGTGCGCGAAGCGGCGGTGGAAGAATGGCGCGCGGCGCTCAGTCGCTAGGGCGCATCCGCGCGCCGGGGCTCGCGCTGGCACTTGCCATCGCGGGCTTCCTTGGGGCAGCGGTCTGGGCCGTGGCGGCCAAGGCCGCTGGTCGCCCGGGCCATCTGTCGGCGGCTGACTGGTCGGCGCTGCGATTTACGATCCTGCAAGCGGCTCTGTCGGCGGCGCTCAGCGTCGGCCTCGCCATTCCCGTCGCCCGCGCTTTGGCGCGGCGCAGGTTTGCGGGCCGCGGTGTCCTGATCACGCTGCTCGGTGCGCCGTTCATCTTGCCGGTAATCGTTGCGGTTCTAGGCTTGATCGCGGTGTTTGGCCGCTCGGGCCTCTTGAACGAGCTTCTCGCCCTTGCCCATTTGCCGCAGGTGTCGATCTATGGTCTTGCCGGCGTGGTGCTTGGCCATCTGTTCCTCAACCTGCCGCTCGGGATCAGGCTGATCCTTCAGGGCTGGCAGGCGATTCCTTCAGAGCGGGTGCGCCTCGCTGTCGAACTAGAAGGCTCCCGCTGGCGGCTTCTGGAATGGCCTATGCTGCAAAGCGTTCTGCCCGGCGCGCTTCTGGCGGTATTCCTCATTTGCCTGACGAGTTTCACGGTGGCGCTGACCCTGGGCGGCGGACCGAAGGCGACAACCCTTGAACTTGCCATCTATCAGGCGGTCCGCTTCGATTTCGATCTCGCCAAGGCCGCGCAATTGGCCTTGCTGCAACTGGCCCTCGGCGCGGCTTTCTCGGCGGTCGCCTATCGGAGCGGCGCGGCGCTGGGCATGGGTTCGGGTCTTGACCGTCGGGGCATCTCTGTGGCGCCGACGGGTCGCCTTCCCGCTCTGGCGGATAGCCTCTGGATCATGCTCGCTGCGGCTTTCCTCCTTCTGCCTCTGGTGATGGTCGTGGCCGACGGTATCGGCGGCTTGGCAGACCTTCCTTCGGGCATAGGGATGGCGGCGCTTCGTTCCGTGGCCGTGGCGCTTGCTGCTGCCGCCCTTTCCGTCGCCCTCGCGCTCGCTCTCGCCCTAGGCGGCGGTCCGCTCGCCACGCTGGCCGGATCGCTGCCTCTGGCGACCTCGGCGCTTGTGGTGGGCACTGGCGTCTTCCTGATGCTCCACGGGCTGACAAATCCGACGCGCGCTGCGCTCCCTGTTACGGCCGCGCTCAATGCGCTTGTGGGCCTGCCCTTCGTCTTTCGCGGGATCAGCTCGGCGGTCGAGGAGATCGAGGCCAATTACGGCCGGCTGGCTGCAAGCCTCGGCCTCTTTGGGCGGGCACGGCTTCGCCTTCTGATCTTGCCGCGCCTGCGCCGCCCGCTTGGCTTTGCCGCCGGTCTGGCCGCCGCCATGTCTGTTGGCGATCTTGGTGTGATCCTCTTGTTTTCGGGGGGCGATCAGGAAACCCTGCCACTGATGATGTATCGCCTGATGGGCGCCTATCGGATGGACGCGGCTGCGGGTGTCGCGCTTGTTCTCGTGATGGTGAGCCTGGCGCTCTTCTGGCTGTTCGACCGTGGAGGCCGCACCAATGCTGACGCTTGAGAAGCTTCGAATCGAGCAGGGTGATTTCCGCCTGACCGCGGACTGGTCGGTTCCGGAAGGCAGTATAACCGCCATCGTCGGCCCCTCGGGCGGCGGCAAGTCGACGCTTCTGTCGGTGATCGGCGGATATTTTGCTGCCACGGCGGGCCGCATCATCTGGCAAGCGGCAGACATCGGTGCGCTGCCCCCCGGCAGGCGGCCTGTGAGCACGCTGTTTCAAGACAACAACCTCTTTCCGCATCTCACGGTCGCGCAGAACGTGGGCCTCGCTCTGCGGCCCGATCTGCGGCTCACAGAGGAGGAAAAGACGCAGGTCGAGGCCGCCCTGGCCGAGGTTGGCCTCGCTGGCTTTGGGGCGCGCAAGCCCGGCACTCTTTCGGGCGGGCAGGCCTCGCGCGCGGCCCTTGCCCGAGTTCTTCTTCAGAGCCGACCGATCATCCTGCTTGACGAACCCTTTTCCGCGCTTGGGCCTGCGCTCCGGCGCGAGATGCTCGGGCTGGTGGCCGAAAAGCTATGGGGGCGGACCGTCCTGATGGTGACGCACGATCCATCTGATGCCCGCGAGATTGCGCAGCGGCTCGTGATGATTGATTCCGGCGTGGCTTCCGTGCCGGTGCCGATTGTCGAAGCATTCGATCAGCCGAGCCCCGCGCTTGCGGGATATCTGGGGCAGAAATGAAAAGGCCCGCCGAGGGGCGGGCCTCTCTATATCAGTAATCCAGAAATCAGGACGATTTCTTGGCAGCCGCCTTGTGCGGGGCCCAAAGCCGCTTGTTGGTCTGATAAAGCAGGACCGACAGCAGGATCAGGAACAGAACACTCAGGAAGCCAGCCTCTTTGCGGGCATCGAGCTTGGGCTCGGCGGCCCACATCAGGAAGGCCGCGATGTCCTGGGATACGTGGTGCAGATCGGCGTCATGGCCGTCGGCAAATTCCACGTCGTCGCCGAAGAGCGGCTGCGGCATGGCGATCCAGCTGCCCGGAACGGTATGATGGCCGTCTTCATCCTTGCACTCGTCGGGGTAGCCGCCATTGGCAAAGGCCACGTTGTAGGAGCCCGGGAAATCAGCCGGAGCGCATTCTGGCGCCTCTTCATAACCCGCCATCAGCGAGGCGATGTATTCAGCGCCACCCATGCCGTTGATGAGCTGGCTCAGGCCGGTGCCATAGGGGCCGTGAAAGCCCGCGCGCGCCTTGGCAATCAGCGAAAGATCAGGGGCTTCGGCCAGAGCCGAGGCCGGGAACTTGTCGGCCGGAATGGCGGGGCGGAATTCGCCGGTATCGGCATCGACCACCTCGATCCGGGCCGCGTAGGCGCGAACCTGGTCTTCCGGAAGGGCAGGTCCGCCCTCGTCGGCCAGGGTGCGAATAGCGACGTATTTCAAGCCGTGGCAGGCAGCGCAGACTTCGGTATAGATCTGAAGACCGCGCTGGAGCTGCATCTGGTCATAGCTGCCGAAGGGGCCTTCGAACGAGAAATCGAAGTCTTCGACATGGGCTTCGCCGGCCGCGCCGACAGCGGTAGCCGAGAGGCCCAGGGCGACAGCGGCGGAGAGGGTGAGTTTGCGGAACATTGTTCTTTCGTCCTTTCTCACTCGGCCGACTTGTCGGTCGATTTGCCGTAGTGGGCGTTGAAGTCTTCCTCGATCGTCGCCGGACGCGCGGTCGGGCGCTCGATCACACCCAGAAGCGGCAGGATCACGAGGAAGTAGGCGAACCAATAGGTGGCACCCGTTAGTGCGATGATCGAATAGGGCGGTTCGGCCGGCATCGCGCCCGCCCACATCAGAACGATGAAGTCGATCGCGAGAAGAGCGAACCACCACTTGAACATCGGCCGGTAGCGGCCGGAACGGACCGTCGAGGTATCGAGCCACGGGGCCAGCGCGATCACGATGATCGCGCCGAACATCGCGAGGACACCGAAGAACTTGGCGTCGATAATCCCGAACGAGATCCAGTTGGCGAACTGAACGGCCCAGACGTCGGCGGTGAAGGCGCGCAGGATCGCGTAGAAGGGCAAGAAGTACCATTCCGGGACGATGTGCGACGGCGTCGAAAGCGGGTTGGCTTCCAGATAGTTGTCGGGGTGGCCGAGGTAGTTGGGCATGAAGCCAACGACTGCGGCGAATACAACCAGGATCACGGCAAGGGCAAAGAGATCCTTGATCACGAAATAGGGCCAGAACGGCAGAGTGTCTTTCTCGGCCTCTTCTTTCGAGCCGCGGCGCACTTCAACACCGGTCGGGTTGTTGTTCCCGGTTGAATGGAAGGCCCAGATGTGGACGACCACAAGACCGGCAATCAGGAACGGCAGCAGATAGTGCAACGAGAAGAAGCGGTTGAGCGCCGGTTGTCCGACCGCCGAAGCGCCGAGGAGCCAGGTCTGGATGCTTTCGCCGATGAAGGGGATCGCGCCAAAGAGGCCGGTGATCACCGCTGTGCCGTGGAACGACATCTGACCCCAGGGAAGAACGTAGCCAAGGAAGCCGGTCGCCATCATCAGAAGATAGATGAGCATACCGATGATCCACGTCACTTCGCGGGGGGCTTTGTATGAGCCGTAATACAGGCCGCGGAAGATGTGGAAATAGACAGCCACAAAGAACAGCGATGCGCCGTTGGCGTGGACATAGCGGATCATATGGCCGGCGTTCACGTCGCGCATGATGTGCTCGACCGAAGCAAAGGCCAGATCGACCTGCGGGGTATAGTGCATCACGAGGACAACGCCGGTGATGATCTGCAGGACGAGAGTGAAGGTGAGGACGACACCCCAGATCCACATCCAGTTCAGGTTCTTCGGAGTGGGGATCACGAGGGTGTTGTAAACGAGGCTTAGAACCGGAAGGCGGCTCTCGAGCCACTTGGCGCCGCCCGATTTCGGTTCGTAATGGTCGTGGGGAATACCAGACATAGGTCTTTCTCCTTAGCCGAGCTTGATCGTCGTGGCGTCGACGAATTCGGCGACGGGGACAGGAAGGTTGCGCGGGGCGGGGCCTTTGCGGATCCGGCCGGCGGTGTCATAGTGCGAGCCGTGGCACGGGCAGAACCAGCCGCCGAAATCGCCCGATTCACCGAGCGGCACACAGCCGAGGTGGGTGCAGACGCCCATCTGGACAAGCCAGACGCCATCTTCGGTCAGGGCGCGGTTTTCGTCGGTGGCCGGGGCCTCGCCGCCGAGGTTCTCGTTCTCGGCGTTCTGGTCCGGCAGCGTCGTCACATCGACAGCGCGCGCGGCGTCGATTTCAGACTGGGTGCGCGCACGGATGAACACCGGCTTGCCCTGCCACAGCACCGTCAGCTGAGTGCCCGGCTCGACGCCGCTCACGTCGACGCGGATCGAGGCAAGTGCCTTGACGTCGGCCGAAGGATTCATCTGGTTCACGAGCGGCCAGACAGCCGCGCCAGTCGCTACAGCGCCGGCACCTGCCGTGGCGTAGTAGATAAAGTCGCGGCGGGTGCCCTGGTGTTCTTCTGCATGTGACACGGGGTGCATCTCCGAAATTTTTCCCCAAATGGGGCCTGACAATAGGAAAAGGGGCGGATTTCCGCCCACCATTCGGGCGCTGTTTAGCCATCAAATAGCTGCCAGTCCAGCGGACATTCGGGCGCAGGTATGATAAGTTGGCGATAAGTCACGGCAAAGGAGAGCGAGATGATCCGGGGAAGTTGCCATTGCGGTTCGATCCATTGGGAATTTGACGGTGTGCCGGACACGACCACGGCCTGCAATTGCACCGCCTGCCGCCGGATCGGGGCACTTTGGGCCTATGACTGGGACAACGAAGGAATCAGAATCCGCGCGGTTCCTGGGATGCTTGCGGGCTATGTGCGGCCCAACGGCGATCTTGCGTTTCATTTCTGCAAGTCCTGCGGCAATACCACCCACTGGCGCGGGCTATCGCCAGGTGATGATGGCAAGACACGGATTGCCGTGAACCTGAGGCTTGCAGACAACCCCGAAGAGGTTGCCAAGATACCGATCCAGCATTTCGATGGCCTCGAAAGCTGGCGCGACCTGCCGGACGATGGCAAGTGTGTCGCAGATCTGTGGTTTTGACCTAGAACGGCGAGGTGTCTGCCATCGAGGGGCGCGAGCGGAAGGCGGTGTGCCAGTCGTCGAGATCGCCATGGACCTTGCGCCATTGGCGTTTGTCGTGGCGGAAATCGAGGTAGGAGAGGGCGCAGGCGACGGCGATCTGGCCCATGTCGATCGGACCGGAGAGGTGGCTCATCCACCGCTTTTCCAAAGTATCGAGGGCGCGGGATATCTTGGCCCATTGGGCATCCTGCCATTCGGGGAACTGAAGCGCCTCGGGACGGAATCGAGCCTCGTAGACAAGGCCGACCGCCGCGTCGAGGATCGCGTCGGCTGTCGCTTCAAGGGTCAGGACTTCCCAAATGCGGCTTTCGGGAAAGAGGCCTGCGCCAAGTTTGGCGTCGAGATAGCGGCAGATCACCCGACTATCATAGACCGACGGGCCTTCGGGGCGGATCAAGACCGGGATCTTGCCAACGGGATTGGCGGTAACGACCTCGGCGGCCGAAGCCATGGGCGAGGTTGAGACCACCACCTCCTGAACCTTGCTTGCCGCATCGGCCTCGCGGACAAGAACACGCACCTTGCGGACGTAGGGCGAAGCGGGAGAGCCGAGAAGCTGATACATGGGACACCTCGTGGAGATGGGGGAAGATCGGCTGCGCCGATGCCTCCGGCGGGAGTATTTCCTGCCAAAAGAACCTAGGCGGTCAGCTGCTGCCCCGCCATTCCCAAAATGGTCGCGGTGAGGATTTGGCCCTCGGGCTGATCAGAGGCGAAGGTGACTTCCGTGAATTGTTCGGTGCGGCCCATGCGCGGGTTTTCGATCAGCACCCGATGTGAGAGCCCGATCTGAGCGGCGAGGTGCTTTTGCAGGGCGGTATCGCCGGTTGCGCGAAGGCGGGCGGCGCGTTCCTTGATCGCGGGGCCTTTAACCTGCGGCATCCGTGCGGCGGGCGTGCCGGGGCGGGGGGAGAAGGGGAAGACGTGCAGGAAGGTCAGGCCGCAGTCTTCGACCAGCTTCAGCGAGTTCTCGAAATGCGCCTCGGTCTCGGTGGGGAAGCCTGCGATGATATCGGCGCCGAAGGTCATCTCGGGGCGCAGGCGGCGCGCGTCTTCGGCAAAGCGGATCGCATCGTCGCGCAGGTGGCGCCGTTTCATGCGTTTAAGGATCAGGTCGTCGCCGTGCTGGAGGCTAAGGTGCAGATGCGGCATCAGGCGCGGCTCGGTGGCGATGGCCTGCATCAGGTTCTCGTCGGCCTCGATCGAATCGATCGAGCTGATCCTGAGGCGCGGCAGATCGGGCGCGAGGCGCAGGATCCGCATGACGAGATCGCCAAGGCGCGGTTGACCTGGCAGGTCGGCGCCCCAGCTTGTGAGGTCGACGCCGGTGAGGACGACTTCGTTGAAGCCCTTGTCGACAAGCCGCTTGATCTGATCGACGACAACGCCGGCCGGAACCGAGCGGGAATTGCCACGGCCAAAGGGGATGATGCAGAAGGTGCAGCGGTGGTCGCAGCCGTTTTGAACCTGAACATAGGCGCGATGACGCCCGAATCCGTCGATCAGGTGGCCGGCGGTCTCGGTGACCGACATGATGTCGTCGACCATGATCGGCTCTGTCTTGCCAATCAGGTCGGGGGTCATGGAGGCCCAGGTTTCGGGCCGCATCTTTTCGCTGTTGCCGATCACCCGCGTCACCTCGGGCATGGCGGAGAAGGTTTCGGTTTCGACCTGCGCGGCGCAGCCGGTGACGATCAGGGCCGCCTCGGGGTTTTGCCGGCGCAGCTTGCGGATTTCCTGCTTGGCCTTGCGAACGGCCTCGGAGGTTACGGCGCAGGTATTGACGATCACGGCATTGTCGAGGCCCGCGGCCTCGGCAAGCTCTTTCATCGCCTCGGTTTCATAGGCGTTCAGGCGGCAGCCAAGCGTGGAGAAGATCGGGGCGGACATGGTATCAGCCGCGCCAGACGCCGTCAAAGACGTGCGCGGTCGGTCCGGTCATCCAGACTCCATCGACGCGCCAGTCGATCGCTATTTCGCCTCCGTCGAGAAGGATGGTGACCTTTCGCCCCGTCAGTCCGCGCAGGTGCGCCGCAACCGCGGTGGCGCAGGAGGACGAGCCAGAGGCCAGAGTGATCCCCACCCCGCGCTCCCAGACGCGCATCCGCAGGCGATCGGCGCCTATGACGGAGGCAAATTGGACATTGGTGCGCTGGGGATAGAGCGGATGATGTTCGATCTCGGCGCCGCGCGAAGCCAGATCGATCGCTTCGGCATCGTCGACGAAAAATGTGCAATGGGGATTGCCCATGCCGGTCGCGGCTGGATCGCCTTGGATCGGGAGGTGGAGGGTGTCCATCGCGCGCGCCAGCGGGATCTCGTCCCATTTCAGCTGTGGCTGGCCCATATTGACGGCCGTCAAGCCGTCGCCCGCATCCTTGGCGAACAGGGTTCCACGGTCGGTGGTGATGGTCAGCGAGGATTTGCTGGTGCGGATCATCTCCCACCGCGCGATACAGCGGGTGGCGTTGCCACAGGCGGCCGACTGGCTGCCGTCGCTGTTCCAGAAGGTCAGGTGCAGGTCGGAATTGCGCCCTTCCGTGATTGTCGCCAGCTGGTCAAAACCCACGCCGCGGTGCCGGTCGGCGATGGCCACGGCAAGGCCGGCATCGACGATCGGGCCAATCACCCTCTCGTCGACCACGACAAAGTCGTTGCCAAGGCCGTGCATCTTCATGAACGGCAGGCCCATGTTCTGGCGTGCGTGCATGAGGGGGCTATAACGCGCGGCCGAAAAATATTCCAGAGACGACAGCATTTGTGGGGTTGACCCCACCCAGCGACCTTTCTAGATAGCCCGCCAGTGGGCCGTTAGCTCAGTTGGTAGAGCAACTGACTTTTAATCAGTGGGTCGCAGGTTCGAATCCTGCACGGCTCACCACTGAAATCA
>JAURFB010000069.1 GCA_030827165.1 Marivivens sp. | reverse complement strand
CCGCAAGTGCTTTATCGCAGGATTCGGAAAAAAAATGCCGTGCCGCCAGAAAACATCCGATTCCGGGGCAAAAGCGCGCGACGCTTGCCCCGCACAAACCCGGCATCAAAATCCTTATGCATATATATATAGTCATCTTGCGACCAATGTCGGGGCCAGTCGGCTTGCAGGCGAGTCGTCGGACGTTCCCATCATTGTTGGCGGAAAGGCGCGCTCGACAAGGAACAACCCTTTCACCACCCGATTCTCCGGCCTATAAAGACAGCCGGCCCCGAGTACGGAGAGTCGCGGGCGACAGACTACTATATTGGGAATACCAGAATGCTCGGACTCGGCGGCTTGTTCTCGTCAGATATGGCGATCGACCTCGGAACAGCGAACACACTTGTATATGTGCGCGGCAAAGGGATCGTTCTCTCAGAGCCTTCTGTGGTTGCCTACCACGTCAAAGACGGCGTCAAGAAAGTGCTGGCGGTCGGAGAGGACGCCAAGCTGATGCTGGGCCGCACGCCCGGCAGCATCGAGGCCATCCGTCCGATGCGGGACGGGGTTATCGCCGATTTCGACGTGGCCGAAGAGATGATCAAGCACTTCATCCGCAAGGTTCACCGTCGCACGACCTTTTCCAAACCCAAGATCATCGTCTGCGTCCCCTACGGCGCGACCCCGGTCGAGAAACGCGCCATCCGGCAATCCGTTCTCTCGGCAGGCGCGCGTCGCGCCGGCTTGATTTCCGAGCCGATCGCCGCGGCGATCGGGGCGGGGATGCCCATCACCGATCCCACCGGCAACATGATCGTCGATATCGGCGGTGGCACGACCGAGGTCGCCGTCTTGTCATTGGGAGACATTGTCTACGCGCGGTCGGTCCGCGTGGGCGGCGACAGGATGGACGAGGCGATCATCAGCTACCTGCGACGCCAGCATAACCTTCTTATCGGCGAATCCACCGCCGAGCGGATCAAGACCTCGATCGGCACCGCCCGCATGCCCGATGACGGCCGTGGAGCCTCGATGCAGATTCGCGGGCGCGATCTTCTGAACGGCGTGCCGAAAGAAACCGAGATCAGCCAGGCCCAGGTGGCTGAGGCACTGGCCGAACCTGTCCAGCAGATTTGCGAAGCAGTGATGATCGCGCTTGAGGCGACGCCTCCCGACCTCGCCGCCGATATCGTTGATCGCGGCGTGATGCTGACCGGCGGTGGCGCGCTACTGGGCGATCTCGATCTGGCGCTGCGCGAGCAGACCGGTCTTGCGATCTCGGTCGCGGACGAGTCGCTAAATTGTGTGGCCCTCGGAACGGGCCGCGCGCTGGAATATGAAAAGCAGCTCCGCCATATCATCGATTACGATAGCTGATCCGGCCTGAGCGCCGGCAGCCGTCAACCCTTGCAGGGGATGCCCGAGCCTTGGCACGCGACAGACAGACCGACGAAGATTATGTCGGCCCGATCCGCAGACTGTTGGTCGGCGTGCTCCTGCTTGCGCTCGCAGGCATTTTCGTTGTCTGGCGGATCGACAGCCCGCGGATCGAACGGTTCAGGGCCGCGGCGATCGACAGGGTGGTGCCCAATATGGATTGGGCGCTCGCCCCTGTGACAGGCATCATCAACCTCGTGGCGGATTTCCAGAGCTATCAGGGCCTCGCACAGCAGAACGCCGATTTGCGGCGCGAGCTTCAGCAGATGAAGGCCTGGAAAGAGGCCGCGCTTCAGCTCGAACAAGAAAACGCAAAGCTGCGCGATCTCAACAACGTCCGCCTCGATCCGAAGCTGACCTATGTGACCGGCGTGGTCCTCACCGACAGCGGATCGCCCTTCCGGCAATCGGTGCTTCTCAACGTCGGCTCACGCGACGGGATCATCGACGGCTGGCCGGTGATGGACGGGATCGGCCTTGTAGGAAGGATCGCGGGTGTGGGACAGGAAACCGCGCGCGTGATCCTTCTGACCGATACCTCAAGCCGTATTCCGATCCTTGTGCAGCCGTCCGGGCAGCACGCCGTTCTGGCGGGCGACAACGCCCTCGATCCGCTGATCGACTTTCTCGAGGATCCCGATCTTGTCCGACCCGGCGACCGGGTCGTCTCGGTCAGTGACGGCGGCGTCTTTCCTGCCGATCTCCTGGTGGGGCAAGTTGTTCTTGGCCCTGACAGGCGTTTGCGGGTTCGCCTCGCCGCCGACTATGAGCGGCTCGAGTTTCTCAGGGTCCTGCGCAACCAGCCGCGCGAGGCGATCCGCGATCAGGGCGGTCTCTTGACCCCCTTCGCTCCACCCGACGGCGCCGCTGACGAAGACGGAGGCGATAATGGCTGAGAGCCCTGTCGCTCAACGTTGGTTTGGCCGCTTCTGGTTCGTAGTGCTGGCACTTGGTCTGATTTTTTTGCAACTTCTTCCGTTGCAGACGATCCCGCGGACCTGGGCGCCGCCCGACATGATGCTGGCGATCACTCTGGCGTGGGTTGCCCGCCGGCCCGATCTGGTGCCCGCGATGTCGATCGTCTTTGCATTCCTTCTCGCGGATTTGCTGTTTTTGCGGCCTCCTGGCCTTCTTGCGCTGGTCATCCTCTTGGCAACCGAATTCCTCAGAGCCCGTTCAGAGACGCTTCGGTCGGGCAGTTTCGCCTTCGAATGGATCACCGTTGCCTTGATCATCGTGGCGATCACCTTGGGAAACCGGGCGATCATCGCCGTGACCGAATCGCATCAGGCGCCACTCGCTCTTGCCATGTTTCAAATGATGATGACCATTCTGGCCTATCCGGCAGCCGTCCTCGTCTCGTATCTGGCATTTGGCATCCGGCGGCCGGCACTTGGCGAAGTTGATGCCTTCGGAAGGCCGGTATGAAACGCCCGTCGCGCGATAGCGGCGAAAGCCTACGAGGGATCAGCCGGCGCGCCCTTGTTCTGGGCGCTGCCCAGTTCGGCGTTATGGGTGTCCTTGCCGCGCGGATGCGGTCGATGCAGGTGGAAGAGGCTGAGCAATATCGTCTTCTCGCCGACGAGAACCGGATCAACCTGCGCCTTCTGGCGCCATCGCGCGGCCTGGTTTTTGACCGCAACGGTGTCGCCCTTGCGATCAACGAGCAGAACTACCGCGTCGTCATGGTCCGCGAGGACGCGGGCGATGTCGAGGATGTGTTGCAGCGCCTGCGCCGCCTGATTCCGCTGACCGACGACGACATCGCCAGGGCGATCGAGGAGATGGCCCGCCATTCGCCGTTTGTGCCGGTGACAATCGCCGACCGGCTTGCCTGGGAAGAAATGGCGAGGGTAAATATCAACACACCTGCCCTCCCCGGCGTTCAGGCCGAGGTTGGCCTCAGCCGCGCCTACCCCCTGGGTTCCGACACTGCTCATGTGGTCGGCTATGTCGGCCCGGTCAGCGATTTCGATCTCAGCCGCATCGAAGATCAGGATCCCCTGCTGCAAATTCCGAAATTCCAGATCGGCAAGACCGGGGTCGAGAACAAGCTTGAAAGGATCCTTCGGGGGAGCGCAGGAACGCGGCGGATCGAGGTCAATGCGCTTGGCCGCGTCATGCGCGAGATCGACAGGATCGAAGGCACCCCCGGAAACGATGTGCAACTGACCCTTGATGCTGCGCTGCAAAGCTATGTCGAGGCCCGGCTCGACGGAGAATCGGCCGGCGTTGTCGTGATCGACCTCGAGAATGGGGATCTCACGGCGGTCGCCTCCGCGCCGACCTTCGATCCCAATCTGTTTGTCCGCGGGATTTCGACGAAGGATTGGACAGAGCTGAACGAGAACCCATACCGCCCCCTCGCCGCCAAAGCCGTTCAGGGGACATATCCGCCGGGCTCGACCTTCAAGCTCGCAACAGCCCTTGCTGCGATCGAGGCCGGTGTTCTCGATCCGGAAGAAACGGTCTATTGCCGCGGCTATGTCGACGTGTCGGGCAACAGGTTCCATTGCTGGAAACCGACGGGCCACGGCAATATGAACCTGCACGAGAGCCTCAAGCAGAGCTGCGACTGCTACTATTACGAAATCTGCCAGCGCGTCGGGATTGATCTGATTTCGGAAATGGCGGTCAGGCTTGGCCTGGGCCAGCGGCACGATCTGCCGCTTTCGGCGATCGCCGAGGGCCTCACGCCGACCCGCGACTGGAAGCTCAAGGTCAGAGGCGAGGATTGGCGGATCGGCGACACGGTCAACGCATCAATCGGCCAGGGTTTTGTTCTGGCGTCGCCGCTCCAGCTCGCGGTGATGGTGGCCCGCGTAGCGACCGGCCGTCAGATCATCCCGCGCCTGATACGCGCCATCGACGGTGTCGAACAGCCGGCGGCGAGCGACGAGCCCCTCGGTGTGAACGAGAACGTTCTGAGACGAATGCGGGCGGCGCTGGATGCGGTCTCGAACCACACGCGAGGCACCGCCTATGGCTCGCGGATAGCGGCCGACGAACTTCGGCTTGCGGGAAAGACGGGAACGAGCCAGGTCAGACGCATTACCCAAGAAGAGCGTGACGCCGGAATAACGCGCAACGAAGACCTCCCCTGGGAGCGGCGTGATCATGCCCTGTTCGTAGGCTATGCTCCGGCCGACGCGCCGAGGTTTGCGATAGCCGTGGTTGTAGAACACGGCGGCGGAGGCTCGACCGTGGCCGCGCCGATCGCGCGGGATGTCTTGTTGCAGGCGATGTACGACGGGCCGCCGCCTCTGAGCGCCTATCCTTCCAATATCCGCAGCCAGATCGAAACACTCCAGGAGCGCATCCAACAGCGCATCGCCCCTGGCAGCAGTTCAAGCGGCAGGGCATAGGAGGCGGCATGAGTTATCTCGAGTACAACGCCAAATATGTTCCGACGGGCCTTCGCAAGCCGCTCTATCTGAACTGGCCGTTGGTCCTGCTGCTGACCGCGGTCGCCGGGATCGGCTTCTTGATGCTCTATTCGGTCGCCGGTGGCTCGGCCTCGCCATGGATGGAGCCGCAAGTGAAACGCTTTGGCGTCGGCATGGCGGCGATGTTCGTGATCGCCATGATCCCGATCTGGTTCTGGCGGAATATGTCGGCGATGGCCTATGCGGTCTCGCTGGTCCTTCTTCTCTGGGTCGAGTTTTTTGGCTCGATCGGCATGGGCGCCCAGCGCTGGATCGACCTTGGTTTCATGCGGCTTCAGCCGTCAGAGCTTATGAAGATCGCGCTCGTGATGCTTCTGGCGGCTTACTACGACTGGCTCGCACCGAGCCGGACATCGCGCCCGATCTGGGTCATCATACCGGTTCTGCTGATCCTGATCCCGACACTTCTGGTTCTCAAGCAACCGGACCTTGGCACGGCTATCCTTCTGCTTGCAGGCGGCGGCGCTGTGATGTTCGCGGCCGGTGTGCACTGGGGCTATTTCGGAAGCGTGATCCTTGCCGGAGTTGGCGCTGTTGTCGCCGTGTTCCAAAGCCGGGGGACAAGCTGGCAGCTCCTCAAGGATTACCAGTATCAACGGATCGACACCTTCCTCGATCCCTCAAACGACCCGCTGGGTGCGGGCTATCACATCACGCAGGCCAAGATCGCCCTTGGCTCGGGCGGATGGACCGGCAAAGGTTTTATGCAAGGCACCCAGACCCGCCTCAACTTCCTTCCCGAAAAACACACCGATTTCATCTTCACCACCCTGGCCGAAGAGTTCGGCTACATCGGCGCTTCGACGTTGTTGCTTCTCTATGCGCTGATCATCGTCTTTTGCGTCATTTCCGCCCTTCAAAGCCGAGACCGGTTTTCAAGCCTTCTGACGCTCGGCATCGCCATGACATTCTTCCTCTTCTTCGCCGTCAACATGGCGATGGTGATGGGCCTCCTGCCGGTCGTCGGCGTGCCGTTGCCGCTGGTCAGTTACGGCGGCTCGGCGATGCTTGTCTTGCTTGCCGCCTTTGGCCTCGTCCAAAGTGCCCATGTCCACCGCCCCAGATAGGCCCGCCATGATCAACGTCCTTTTCGCCGCCTCAGACGCCGACTGGCGCACCTACGAAGCCGCGCTCAATGCCGCTTTCGCGAAAGCGAGGCTTGCGATCGATCTGAGCCGTAGCCATGCGCCGAAAGAAGCGAGCTATATCGTCTATGCTCCAAGCGGCTCGCTTCAGGATTTCTCGCCTTTCACAGACTGCAAGGCGGTCCTCAGCCTTTGGGCCGGGGTGGAGCGAATCGTCGGCAACCAGACCCTGACCCAGCCGCTGGCCCGCATGGTCGATCCTTCGATGGTGCAGGGGATGATGGAATATGTCGTGGCACAGGTTCTGCGGCATCACCTCGGAATGGACCGATACCTGCGTGGGCAGGACGGCGTCTGGCAACAAGGCGAGATGCCCCCCGTCGCGCAGGACAACCCAATCACCATGCTGGGCCTTGGCGAACTTGGCCGCGCGGCGGGCCTTGCGCTTGCTTCGCTCGGATTTCCGGTGCGCGGCTGGTCGCGCTCGCCCCGAAAGGTGGCAGGTATCGACTGCTATCATGGCGAGGCGGGGCTGGGCGACGCCCTGAAAGGAACGGGCGGCATCGTTCTTCTTCTGCCTTCTACAACCGAGACAGAGAACATCCTCAATGCGCGCTCCCTCGCTCTTCCCGCAAAAGGGGCCTTCGTCGTGAATCCGGGGCGAGGGACTTTGATCGACGACAGCGCTCTTTTGTCAGCCCTGAAAAGCGGCCAGATCGGCGGGGCAACGCTCGACGTTTTCCGCACCGAGCCATTGCCGGAAGGTCATCCCTACTGGTCCAACCCCAAAGTCACCGTAACCCCGCATATCGCGGCCTTCACGCGGCCTGGATCGGCCTGCGGCGTAATCGCCGAGAACATCCGCAGGTCAGAGGCAGGCGAGCCGCTTCTCTATCTCGTTGATCGGGGGCGGGGCTACTAGCGCAACTTCGGGGGGCTGTCCGGGTCCATTCCCGGCGCTTTCGGCGCGGCAGCCTCGGATCGGGCAGGCTCGGGAAGGTCGAAACGCAGGCCCCATTTCGACAGCGTGAGGACGATGGGATCCTCTGCGCGGATGAAACTCACGTCGAGAGCTCCGGCTTCGATCCCCGAAAATGTCAGCGCCTCACTGACCGCAGCGGCCAATGCCGGCTGGGCCTCTTCAATGGCGTCGAGAAAAGCCAGCATATGCCCGCGGCCGCCATCCTCGTAGACCACCGATACAAGATAGGCCGCTCGCGCAAGACCGCCTGCGGTAGCAAGTTTGCGGTCAAGGCTCAGGAGCAACTCCTGCGGGACATCTTGCGGCGCATGAACCTCGCTGATCTGACCCGAGGTTTCCTCGGGCCGTTCCGCCAAAGTTTGGGCCAGCCAATCGACCGCCTCGGCCGGGATCAGCATCGAAGACGGCGCGACATCGGGATTGAGCGCGAGGCCCGCACCCTGCCCTTCGAGAAGCGCACATAGGCCGCGCCCTGAAGTCGCGGCAAAGGGGGCGATGTTGCCTACGAATTCAGCCAGACGATCGGCCGTGTCGAAAACAAGCACATAGTGCTGCCCGTCCACATTGAACAGCTCGGGCATTATGCTGTCTCCATCGGCCTCTTCGGAGAGGAGGAGGAACAGCTCGCTGTCGGCCAGGCGCTCAAAGAACTGTAGCCTGAGCCTGTCGTTGGCGGGCTGTGCCGCCATCGCAGCATGGGCTTGATCCAGGTCGGTTTCGGTCATGTCGGGCTCCTTCCGGTATCCCTATGGCCCCGGTAACCGGTCTGTTCAATCCGATTTACTACAACCCAAGTGTCTCAAAGCCTCCTTTCGCGGCATCTTGCCCAAATTTGCCTCGGGGCTGCGTTGCACAAGGGACGTCTTTGCGCTAACCGCGATCCAACGGGAGAGGAGAGACAATCAATGTATCGCGTCTGGAACTTTCTGGCGAACTACTCGCTGCTCTTGATCCTCGGAGCGTTGATTGCGCTGATCTGGGTGAACATCAGCCCCGAAAGCTACCACAATTTCGTTGAGTATCCGCTGCTCGATCACTCCTTCATCGGCCACCCGCACTATGGGCCTGACGGCACGGTTGAATACCGGACGCTAACCCTGCATTACCTCATCAATGACGTCCTCATGGCCTTCTTCTTTGCCATCGCGGCCAAAGAGGTCTGGGAAGCGATCATCCTCAAGAACGGTTCGCTGCGCGGCAAGAAGGCGGCGACCCCGCTTGTTGCCACCCTGGGCGGCATGATCGGCCCGATTGCCGTATATCTCGGGCTGGCTGCGTTTCTAGGCTCGGATGTCTACGATGCGGTCGCCCGCGGCTGGGCAATTCCGACAGCGACCGACATCGCTTTTTCCTATCTTGTAGGCCGCCTTGTCTTTGGTGCCGGCCACCCCGCCGTGCGGTTCCTCCTTTTGTTGGCTATCGCCGACGATGCCGGCGGCCTGATCATTCTGGCGATCTTCTATCCCTCCGGTGCCCTCGCTCCACTATGGCTTCTGGTGTCGTTCGGTTCTGCTCTTGCGGTCTATCTCCTGGCGAACTGGCTACCGCGGTATCTGGACCGGGGCAAAGAGGCGCGCCCCAATTCGACATGGATGCGCAACAAGCTTGGTTTCTGGCCCTACGCCCTCGCCGGCGCGGTCAGCTGGTATGGCTTTCAGGAAAGCGGCATTCACCCCGCCCTTGGCCTCTTGCCGATCGTCGTGACCATTCCGCACGCCGACCGCGCCTTCGGCATTTTCTCCGAGGCCGAACAGTATCTGACCGACCTTCTGAACCATATCGAGCACATCCTGAAACACCCGGTCGAGATCGTCCTGTTCTTCTTCGGCCTTCTCAATGCCGGAGTGGAATTCTCGGCCATCTCCGAACCGACGTGGCTTGTTCTTGCCGGCCTCTTGATCGGCAAGCCTGTCGGCATCCTTCTGTTTGGCTGGTTTGCTGCTCACATTCTCAAACTTGGCTTGCCCAAGGGTATGCGGACGGTGGATCTCTTTGTCATCGGGTGCGTCGCCGCCATCGGCTTTACGGTTGCGCTCTTTGTCGCCTCCGTCGCCTTCCCGGGAGGGCCGGTTCAGGACGCCGCGAAGATGGGCGCATTGTTGAGCTTCGGAGCGGCGATCATTTCGATCATCGCAGGAAAGTTGACGGGCGTGGTCAAGCAAGAGGGCTAAAGCCGGCCCTGGCCCAGTCCCGGCTGCGTCGGCCGGGGCGCAGAAATCAATATATTTCGTGAACTGTTTCCCACATAATGCCGCAAAGCGATGCTGCGGCGGCAAACCGTCCGGCATAAGAAAATATAGGGCCCGAGCAGTGGGCACGTTGTTTGGCGGATGCTCGAATTCACGAATGTGAGCAAATCCTTCTGGACCGGGGTCCAGCGGAAGGTCATTCTTGACCGGGCTTCGTTTCGTGTCGAGCCGGGTCAATCCCTCGGCATCCTTGCCCCAAACGGGACGGGCAAGACGACCCTGATCAAGATGATGGCCGGCCTCGAAAAGCCAGACGAGGGCGAAATACGGCGCGGCTGTCGGATCTCGTTTCCGCTGGGCTTCATGGGGGGGCTGGTCTCGCGCCATTCGGGCCGAGAAAACAGCCGCTATATCGCACGGCTCTATGGGCTCGATCCCGACTATGTCGAAGCCTTCTGCCGGTGGCTTTGCGACATCGACGAATATTGGGAAATGCCCGTCGGCACCTATTCGAGCGGGATGCGCGGGCGGCTTTCCTTTGCCCTGTTGCTCGCCCTCGATTTCGATATGTATCTGATTGACGAAGGGATGCCGGCCAACACCGATGTGGAATTCAATCGCAAGGCCGGTTCGCTCTTGCAGGAGCGGCTTGAGAAGACCTCCATCGTGATTGTATCGCATCAACCAGAGACGCTGGAAAAATACGCGAAATCGGCAGCAGTGCTTCGCAACGGGCAACTTTATATGTTTGATACTCTGGAAGAGGCCAGGCAGCTTTATGACTATCAAACCCAGAGTTAGGAAATTCCGCATTCGCCGTGGGGGATCGCTCGGATCGGCCGATCCGACAAGCGAAACCTCTATGCAGGATAATCCGCCGGAAACGCCAGAGGTTCCCGAGAGCGAAAGCCGGGCGATCGCGCCGCGCGGCGACCCGCTCCCGCAAAACGCGATGGATGCCATCCGGCAAGAGGGCCTGACAGGCCGCCAGCTTCGCATGGGGCGCCGGATCGCCCAGAAACATGGACTTGCCGTCACGTCGGATTATGACGCGGTCCTCAAACTGCGCGAGCGCGGGATCGACCCGTTCGACAGAGCCGGCGTTCTGGAGTTGGTCATCTCAAGCGCGAAGGCCGAAAACGGCCCTTCGAACCTTCCCCAGACGGTGCCCCACAAATCCACACCTCTCGGACGGGTCGGCCAGCATACGGCCATGTCCGCCGAAGAGCGCGCCCGGGAAATCACGAATATCCAGCGCGACATTGCCCGGCGGCGGCGGCGGAAGCTTGCGCTTCTGTTCATGCGTCTTGCTGTCTTTGTGCTGCTGCCGACTCTTCTGACCGGCTACTACTTCTTCCGTATCGCAACGCCGATGTATGCGACCAAGACCGAGTTCGTCATTCAACAGGCCTCGTCGGGCGGAGCGACAGGGGGAGGTTTGGGCGGCCTGTTCCAGGGGACGTCGATGGCGACCCAGCAAGACAGCATCACGGTTCAATCCTATCTCGCCTCTCGGTCTGCCATGATCCGGCTCGACGAAGATCACGGGTTCAAGGCCCATTTCAGCGACCCCAAGATCGATCCAATTCAACGCCTTGACGCCGACGCCTCCAACGAACAGGCGTTTAAGGCCTATTCGAAAAACGTCCGTGTCTCGTATGACCCGACCGAGGGCATCGTCAGGATGGAAGTCATTGCCTCCGATCCCGATACGAGCCAGGCCTTTTCCGAGGCGTTGGTAGGCTACGCCGAAGAGCAGGTTGACCAGCTCACATCAAGGATGCGCACAGACCAGAACTCCAGCGCCGAGCAAATCTATCAAGAGGCCGAAGCCAGACGAGAGGACGCCCTCGCGGAACTTCTGCGGATCCAGAACGAGCTTGAGGTTCTCAACCCCGAAGGCGAGATTTCGGCGGTGATGTCGCAAATCGGCGGACTGGAAGCCGACAAGCAGCAAAAGGAGCTCGAGCTTGCGACGCTGAAGTCGGTGTCCGAACCCAATCAGGCGCGGGTGAACGGCGTAGAACAGGATATCGCACGGCTCGACAGCTTCATCACCCAGCTTCGCGGGCAGCTGACCGAAAAGAACAATGACGGCTCGACCCTTGCCGCCAAGACGACCGAGCTGCGCCTTGCCGAAGAGAATTACCAGTTCCAGACCGGCATGGTCCAACAGGCCCTTTCAATGCGCGAGTCGGCACGTCAGGAGGCCGACAGGCAGGTGCGGTATCTGTCGATGGGGGTTGAGCCGGTCGCGCCGGACGAGGCAACCTATCCCCGCGCCTTCGAGAGTACGCTTGTCTCGCTACTGATCTTTGCGGGGATATATCTGATGATCTCGCTCACGGTCTCGATCCTGAGAGAACAGGTCTCGTCGTGATGAATAGGGTTGCGGTCGGCGGCCTTTCAATTGGCAACAACCTGCCGCTGACGCTGATCTCTGGCCCCTGCCAGCTTGAAGGCCAGACCCACGCTGAAGCGATCGCAGGGCACCTTCAAGAGATCTGCAAGAAGGCCGGTGTCGGCTTTATCTTCAAGGCCAGCTTCGACAAGGCCAACCGCTCGTCTCTAGGCGGCGCGCGGGGGCCCGGCATGGACAAGGGACTGAGGATTCTCAAATCGGTGCGAGACAATATTGGCTGCCCGACACTGACCGACGTGCATTCCCCCGACCAATGCGCCGAGACGGCGGAAGCGGTCGACGTTCTCCAGATTCCGGCCTTCCTCTGTCGTCAGACCGACCTTCTCCTTGCCGCCGGTCGGACGGGCGCTGCCGTCAATATCAAGAAAGGCCAGTTTCTTGCGCCATGGGACGTGGCGCACGCGGCGGCCAAGGTTGCAAGCACCGGCAACTCCCGCATCCTTCTGACGGAACGGGGAACCAGCTTTGGCTATAACACTCTGGTTGCCGATATGCGTAGCCTGCCGATCATGGCGCAGACCGGCTATCCGGTGGTGATGGATGCAACACATGCGGTGCAGCTTCCGGGTGGGAGAGGCGACGCCTCGGACGGCCAGCGCGAGTTTGCACCCGTGCTGGCGCGCGCTGCGGTCTCGCTTGGTATTGCCGCCGTTTTCATCGAGACCCACGACGATCCCGACCGCGCGCCCTCGGACGGTCCCAATATGATTCCCCTTGCGGAAATGGAGCGCCTGATCGCCGACCTTGCCGCGTTTGACGCACTGGCAAAAGCCCGCCCTATCAAGGCTTGAAACCCCTTTTTTGGTTGCCGAAATTCGTCGCCCGCAACAATTACTTTTTTGCGTCGGAAGGGGTTGAACAGGATCAGGCTTCCGCGTATCTAGCGGCACCGTGTTGGGGCGTAGCCAAGTGGTAAGGCACCGGTTTTT
>JAURFB010000080.1 GCA_030827165.1 Marivivens sp. | reverse complement strand
CGAGGTAACCCAGAGGATCGTCGCGTCCTCGGCGCTCGTCGAAATCACGTTATGCCCCATGGCCGCGTCGTAATAGGCGCTGTCGCCGCGCTTCATGTCGACCGGCTCATAAAATTCGGTGAACAGTCGCACGGTGCCGGTCAGGACATAGAGAAACTCCTCGCCGTCATGCCGCACCCAACCTTCGAACTCATCCATCGACCGCGCCCGGATCCGCGCCCGATAAGGCAGCATCTTCTTGCGCGTGAGCTGATCGGCCAAAAGCTCGTGCTCATAGGTCGTGGTGATGTGCCGGCTGCCCTCGCCTGACCTTGTCAGTGCGATCCGCCCGTTCACCTGCCCCTTGCTTGGGGGCGTGAACAGCTGCGGCACAGAAATATCAAGGCCCACCGCAAGCTTCTTCAGCGCCTCATAGGTCGGCGACATCTGGCCATTCTCGATCTTCGAGAGGGTCGAGCGGGCCAATCCCGCCTTTTGCGCCGCCTGCTCGAGCGTCCAGTTCCGCTCTTTGCGCAATTCGCGCACCCGCGCCCCAAGGTCGAGCGGCGCGGCCACCTCCTCGCTGCCTTGCGAGCGGGCGATGCGGATCAGGGATTTCGGGTCGCGAGCGGTCATGCGCCCTCATAATCCGCGCCCCTTGCGCTTGCAACCGACGCGGCGTCGCTCTAGCCAAGTGCCATGCTGAGCCACTTTGATCACGGCGCCCCCGCCCCCTGCCCCGCACCGTTCAACTTGGCGGCCCATGTGGTGGGCCGTGCGGGCGAGCTTGGCTCGAAGATCGCGCTGAGTGTGGTCGGTGGCGTTCAACCCGAAAGCTGGACCTATGCCGCGCTCGAGGCGGCTGTCCTCGGCACAGCGAGCGGCCTCTTACGCGAGGGCCTTGCCTCCGGCGACCGCGTCCTGATGCGGCTGGGCAATACCGCCGATTTCCCGATTGCCTATCTTGGGGCCATCGCCGCTGGCCTCGTGCCGGTGCCGACCTCGTCGCAACTGACCGAGCCCGAGATCACCGAAATGACCGCCGATCTGAAGCCGAAGCTGATCCTCGGCGCGCCGGGGATCAACCTGCCGGACCACCCCGCCCCGGTCCTGCCGCTCGAGCGGCTCCGCGCCTTCCGCGACCTGCCTCCCGCCGACTATGCCCTCGGAGATCCAGACCGCCCCGCCTATATCATCTTCACCTCCGGCACATCGGGCCGTCCCCGCGCCGTCGTCCACGCCCACCGCGCGATCTGGGCACGGCGGATGATGTGGCAGGGCTGGTATGGGTTGACCGAGGCCGACCGTCTCTTGCACGCGGGCGCCTTCAACTGGACCTATACGCTCGGCACCGGCCTGATGGACCCGTGGTCAGTCGGGGCGAGCGCGCTCATCCCTGCTGCCGGAACGACGCCCGCCGAGCTTCCTGCGCTTCTGGCCCGACACGAGGCAACGATCTTTGCCGCCGCGCCGGGGGTCTATCGCCAGCTCCTGCGCCAGCCCCTGCCCGCCCTGCCAAATCTGCGCCACGGGCTTTCGGCGGGCGAAAAGCTCCCGTCCGAGGTCGCCCGCGCGTGGCAGGCCTCCAGCGGCACGTCAGTCTTCGAGGCCTATGGCATGTCGGAATGCTCGACCTTCATATCCGCAAACCCTTCAGCCCCCGTGCCCCTGTCCACGCTCGGCCGTCCGCAGCCCGGCCGGAGAATCGCGCTCATGGGGGCCGCTGGTCCGGTCCCGATGGGCGAGGCCGGCGTCATTGCCGTCCACCGCTCCGACCCCGGCCTCATGCTCGGCTATCTCGGCCAACCCGAAGAGACCGCCGCGCGGTATCAGGGCGAATGGTTTCTTACCGGCGATCTGGGCCGGATGGCCGAGGATTTCACCATCACCTACGAGGGCCGCGCGGATGACATGATGAACGCGGGCGGCTATCGGGTCAGTCCGATCGAGGTCGAAGACGCGATGACCGCCCACCCGGCGATCACCGATGCCGCCGCCTGCGAACTCAGGGTCAGGGCGGATACCACCGTCATCGGCCTTTTCTTCGTCGCCCACGCGGATGTGACCGAGGCAGAACTTGCCACCTTTGCCGCCGAACGCCTTGCCCGCTACAAATGCCCACGGCTGTTCATCCGCAAGGAAACCTTGCCGCGCGGCGCCAACAACAAGCTCTTGCGCCGGGTTCTACGGGAAGAATGGGACGCCGCGCACAAGCCCGCTTGACGGGCGGAACCGCCACCGACATCTTCGCGCGAAATCCGAACGGAGCCTCCATGCTGCGCCGCCTTTTCGCCGAGGTCATCGGCACCGCCTTCCTTGTGGCCGCCGGCGTGGGCTCGGTGATCATGGCCAGCAACCTCGGCGCAGAGTCTGGCCTGGTCTTACTGGCCGCTTCGGTCTCGACAGGAGGAATGCTCTTTGTCCTGATCACCGTCCTGGGGCCGGTTTCCGGCGCACATCTCAATCCGGTCGTTTCCCTGACGTTTGCCGCTCGTGGCGAACTGTGCGCAGCTGCTACAGCCGCCTATATCCCCGCCCAATGCATTGGCGGGGTCATCGGCATAGCCGCCGTTCACGCGATGTTCGATCTATCGCTGTTTCAGATTTCCACCACGCCCCGCGCGGGTGTTTCGTTGATGGCTTCCGAAGCGATCGCCACCTTCGGCCTTCTTTTCACGATATTCGGTGCGCTCAGGGCGCGGCCCGAGGCGGTGCCCGCCCTTGTCGGTGTCTATATCATGGCGGCCTACTGGTTCACCTCGTCCACCTCATTTGCCAACCCTGCCGTGACCCTCGCCCGTATGTTGACCGATAGCCCCGCCGGCATCGCCCCTGCGGATGCTCCGGGGTGGATTGCCGGTCAGATCGCCGGCACCCTTCTTGCGGCGCTCGTCCTGCCCCGCCTTTTCAGCAAAGAGTGAGTGGCACCCGCGCCTTGCCCGCGCTATGACGGGGTCATGATCAAGCTTGATATCCTCTCCGATCCGATTTGCCCCTGGTGCTATATCGGCAAGGCCAACCTCGAACGCGCGCTTGAAAAGGTGGGCGACCATCCGTTCGAGATCGAATGGCACCCATTCCAGCTCAATCCGAATATGCCGGCGGGCGGCGTGGACAGGCGCACCTATCTTGAGGCCAAGTTTGGCGGTCAGGACGGGGCGGTGAAAGCCTATCTTCCTGTGGCGCAGCACGCCGAAAGAGCCGGGCTCAAGATCAATTTCGAAGGCATCCAGAATACCCCCAACACGCTTGACGCGCACCGGCTCATCCATTGGGCGGGCCTCGAGCGCAAACAGACCGCGATGGTCTCGGCACTGTTCAGGGCCTATTTCGTCGATGGCCGGAATATCGGCGATCACGAAACGCTTGCCGACATCGCCGGCGAGGTTGGCCTTGATCGCGACATGATCGCCCGCCTCCTCGCCTCGGGCGCCGATCTTGAGGATATCAAGGCCCGTGACGCCCATAGCCGCGAAATGGGTGTCGATGCGGTGCCAACCTTCATTGTCGACAACCGCCATGTGGTTCCGGGCGCGCAGCCACCCGACCTGTGGGTCGGCGTGATCGAGGAAATCCAACACCTCGCCAAAGAGCAGGAGGCCTAGCCGACCTTCGCCTTTTCGGCGAGATCGCGGGCGATCGAGAAGGCGCCCTTGATCCGGTCGGCTTCGGACTTCCAATCGCGGCGGACGATGATCTTGTTATCCTTGACCTTGGCCAGCCCCCGCTGATCACCGATGAACTCGACAAGACCAATGGGCGAGGCAAACTTGTCGTTGTGGAAGCGGATCGTGGCGCCTTTGGGACCGCCATCAAGCTGGCTGATACCGGCGCGCATGCACATGGCCTTGATCCGCACGATCAGCATGAGGGTATTGACCTCTTTCGGCAGCTTGCCGAAGCGGTCGATCAACTCGGCGGCAAAGCCTTCGAGCTCGACCTTGGTCGTCAGGTCGGCAAGGCGGCGATAAAGGCCGAGGCGCACATCCAGATCGGGGACATAGGCCTCGGGGATCAGCACCGGAACGCCAAGGTTGATCTGCGGCGCCCAGTGGCCGTCGTCGTCCAAAAGCCCCTCGCCCCTGCCGGCGCGGATGCGGGCAATCTCGTCTTCGAGCATCTGCTGATAAAGCTCGTAGCCGACCTCGCGCACATGGCCCGACTGTTCCTCGCCCAGCAAGTTTCCTGCTCCGCGAATGTCAAGGTCTTGGCTCGCGAGCGTAAAGCCCGCGCCGAGCGTGTCGAGGCTGCCGAGAACCCGCAGCCGCTTTTCCGCCTGCGGTGTCAGCCTGGCGCGTGGTTTGGTTGTCAGATAGGCATAGGCACGGGTTTTCGACCGGCCGACCCGGCCACGGATCTGATAGAGCTGCGCGAGGCCAAACATATCGGCGCGGTGCACCACCATCGTGTTCGCGGTCGGGATATCGAGGCCGGATTCGACGATGGTCGTGGCCAGAAGCACATCGAACTTGCCATCGTAAAAGGCGTTCATCCGGTCATCGAGCTCGCCTGCCGCCATCTGCCCGTGGGCCACGACATAGCTCACCTCGGGCACCTCGCGCTTGAGCCAGTCCTCCATCTCGGGAAGGTCGGCGATGCGCGGCACCACGAAGAAGGATTGCCCGCCGCGATAATGTTCGCGCAAGAGCGCCTCGCGGATGGTGATCGTGTCGAACTCGCTCACATAGGTCCGGATCGCAAGCCGGTCGATCGGCGGGGTGCCGATGATCGACATTTCCCGCACGCCTGAGAGCGCCATCTGGAGCGTGCGCGGGATGGGCGTGGCGGTCAGCGTCAGGACGTGCACATCCGAGCGCAGCTGTTTCAGCCGTTCTTTATGCTGAACGCCGAAGTGCTGCTCTTCGTCGATGATCAGAAGTCCGAGGTTCTTGAACTTGATGCCCTTGGCCAAGAGCGCGTGGGTGCCGATCACGATATCGACACGGCCATTGGTCAGCCCTTCACGGGTCAGGGCTGCATCGCGGGCCGAGACAAATCGGGAAAGCGGCATGACCTGAATTGGGAAGCCGCGGAAACGTTCTGCGAAATTCTTGTAGTGCTGGCGCGCCAGAAGCGTCGTCGGCGCGACAATCGCCACCTGCACGCCCGACATGGCCGCGACGAATGCGGCGCGGATCGCCACCTCGGTCTTGCCAAAGCCCACATCGCCGCAGACGAGGCGGTCCATCGGCTGGCCCGAATCCATGTCGTTGAGCACGTCCTCGATGGCCTGAAGCTGATCGTCGGTTTCGGCATAGGGAAAACGCGCGAGGAACTGGTCCCACATCCCGTCAGGCCGGCCCAGCTCCGGCGCTTTTCGCAGCGCACGTTCGGCCGCCACGCGGATCAGCTTTTCCGCCATCTGGCGGATGCGTTCCTTCAGCCTTGCCTTCTTGGCCTGCCACGCCCCGCCGCCCAGCCTGTCGAGAAGGCCTTCCTCATGGCCGAAGCGAGACAGAAGCTCGATATTCTCGACGGGCAGAAAGAGCTTGGCGTTCTCGGCATATTCGAGTGCGAGGCATTCGTGCGCCGCGCCAAGAGCGGGTATGACCTCAAGGCCGAGGTAGCGCCCCACCCCGTGATCGACGTGAACAACAAGATCGCCCGGCGTCAGGCCTTGTGCCTCGGTCAGGAAGTTTTCGGCGCGACGTTTCTTTTTGGTCTGGCGGATCAGGCGGTCGCCCAGAACGTCTTGTTCTGAGATGACAGTCAGGCCCGGCGCTTCAAACCCGTCTTCAAGCGGCCAGACCGCAAGGTGAACCCCCCGCTTGCCGATCCGCGAGAAATCGGTGATCTCGATCGTCTCGCCAATGCCTTCGTCTTCCAGAAGCCCCGACAGACGCTCGCGCGCGCCCTCGGAATAAGAGGCTATCACAACCGGTCCCTCGGCTTCTCGTGCGCGGATATGTTGAACCAGAGCGGCGAAGAGATTGATCTGCTCCTGCTGCCGCTCGGGGGCGAAATTGCGTCCGATCCGCCCCCCTGCGTCGATGACACCGAGGCCGGAGGCCTGCCGCAGCGCGCCAAAATGCATCACGCGCCGACCCGAAATCGCGGCATCCCAGCCCGCCTCGTCGAGGTAGAGGCTCGCCTGTGGTGCGGGCTTGTAGACCGAGTCGACCCGCGACTTCTGTTTGAGGGCAAACATCCGCGTGTCGTATTGATCCGCCACCGAAGCCCAGCGGGCGATCCGCGTCGGCGTCACCTGGTCGTCAAGGGTAACAGTCGCTTTGGGCAAATAGTCGAACAGCGTTTCCAATTTGTCATGGAAGAAGCCGAGCCAATGCTCCATGCCTGCGTGTTTGCGCCCCGCGCTCACCGCTTCATAGAGCGGATCATCGGTGCCGGCCGCGCCAAACTCGATGCGATAATTCTGGCGAAACCGGGTGATTGAGGGTTCGTCGAGAATCACCTCGCTCACCGGCGCCAACTCGATCACATCAAGTTTTTCGGTAGTGCGTTGGGTCTCGGGATCGAAGCGGCGCGCGCCGTCGAGAACGTCACCAAAGAGATCGAGCCGAACAGGCCCGCCCTCGCCCGGCGGGAAGATATCGATAATCCCCCCCCGGATCGCATAATCACCCGGTTCGACCACCGTCGGCGCCATGGTGAAGCCCATGCGCACGAGAAAGTCGCGCAGCGCGGCCTCGTTGATGCGGCTGCCAACCTGAGCGGTGAACGCAGCGCCCTTCAAAACCTCTCGCGCCGGAACCTTCTGGGTCACGGCGTTGATCGTGGTCAGAAGGACAAACTTGGGCGGCATCCCGTGCACGAGGCCCGCAAGGGTAGCCATTCGCATGGCCGAAATGTCGGAATGCGGCGAAACCCGATCATAGGGAAGACAATCCCAGGCGGGAAAATCGATCACCGGCATGGACGGGGCGAAAAAGGCCAGCGCTGCCTGCATCGCGGCAAGCCGCTTGTCGTCGCGGGCAATATGAATCACCGGCCCCGAGGAGTTTTCGATCTCCTTGAGGATCAGGCGCGCGTCATAGCCTTCCGGCGCGCCGCCGACGGTAATGAACTGGGTCTCGGACATGGGCCCTCACCTACCCGCGCGGGGCGCGGAGTCAACTGCCTAGAAGCCGGGTGTCGAGGCCATGTTCTGCCACATCCCATACATCGAGGTGATGAAGATCGAGATCATCCCGATGATCTGGGTATAAAGCCGCTGGCGATGGAGCCGTTTGTGAAGGTCTTTTCCGATGGGCTGGGTGTCCTCGATCAAACGCGCGGTCGAGAGGCTGAGTGCCCCGACGATCGTCATCGGCATGGCCAGAAAAAACACGGCCTGCGCGAATTCGACCTCATAGTAGAAGGCAAGCATGCCAAGCGCGGTCAGTGCCGCCGAGACAAACCCGAGCGCCCACAGGCCGGTGAACCGCGCGATATAGAGAAGCCGATCGATGTTGATCCGCACCAAAACTTCAAGGTCATGCTGGACCTGACCGCCCTGCCGCTGCGCTCTCTGGATCAGGTCGTAGGGCACGCCAAGAACCCAGTGGCTCGCGGTCGACCACGCCACGGCAAGCGCAATCCAATACCACAGATTGTAGAAGGACCGCATATCGATCACTTCGAAAACTGTCTGGGTCCAACTCAACTCGGGGCCTGCATTTCAATTGGTTTTGCAAAGCCTAACTTGCTCCTGCGGCGTTGCCCAGACTTGTGATAAACCGAATTTAGTGGCACCTCACGTTCCAACACCAAAAAAGGCCCGCCCATGCCCAGCACGCTCGCCCCCTTCCCTTCCACCCGATTGCGCCGCCTGCGCAAAAGCCCCGCCCTGCGCGACATGGTGCGGGAAAACAGCCTCGCGCCGTCCGATTTCATCTGGCCGGTGTTCCTGATGGCCGGAAAAGACGCGGAAACGGCGATCCCTTCGATGCCCGGCGTCACGCGCAAGACGATCGACCGCGTGGTGAAGGCCGCTGTCGAAGCACGCGATCTTGGCATTCCGGCGATCTGCCTCTTTCCCTACACCGCGATGGAGCACCGCACCGAGGATTGCGCCGAGGCGTGGAACCCCAACAACCTCACCAATACCGCAATCCGCGCGATCAAGGATGCCGCCCCCGAGATCGCGATCATGACCGATATTGCGCTTGATCCCTACAACATCAACGGCCACGACGGCTTTGTCGAGAACGGCAAGATCGTGAATGACCGCACCGTCGACGCTTTGGTGAAGATGGCGCTCACACATGCCGGGGCCGGTGCGGATATCCTGGGACCGTCCGACATGATGGATGGCCGGATCGGGGCTATACGCTCGGCGTTGGAAAGCGCTGGTTATCAGGATGTTGCGATCCTTTCCTACACCGCCAAATACGCGTCCGGCTTTTACGGGCCGTTCCGCGATGCCGTGGGGGCCTCTGGTGCGCTGAAGGGCGACAAGAAGACCTATCAGATGGACCCGGCCAATTCCGACGAGGCGATGCGGCTGGTTCAGCGCGACCTGTCGGAAGGCGCCGACATGATCATGGTCAAGCCGGGGATGCCCTATCTCGATATCTGCCGGCGCGTGAAGGACGAGTTCGGCGTGCCCACATTCGCCTATCAGGTCTCGGGCGAATACACGATGCTGATGGCCGCGGCGCAGAACGGCTGGCTCGATCAGGACAAGGTCATGCTCGAAAGCCTTTTGTGCTTCAAGCGGGCCGGTTGTGACGGCATCTTGACCTATTTTGCCCCCGCCGCCGCGAAGATTCTCAACGGCTGATCTGTGCCGTCGGGCAGCAGCGCATCATCTGGCGGGTGACAGGCTCGCAGATACGTTATATAGTTTTCTCAAACCAGACGGCAGAAGACCGTCCAGAGGCATCGAGAGGACCCCATGACCCAGACAACCCGTCGGAACTTTGCACTTGGCCTAGGCGCCACATCCTTGCTTGCCGCCTGCGCCAACGGTGTTGGCGGCGATGGAGGCGCGATGATCGACGCGCGCGTCGACGAAACGCTCCGCTATATGTATTCGACCTATCCGGGCACCCAAGACCTTGCCAGCAAGGCGCAAGGGATGCTGGTCATGCCGCTGGTGACAGAGGTCGGCCTCTGGATCGGCGGTTCTTATGGCCGCGGCGCCCTTCGGATCGGACAGACGACGGTCGATTACTATTCCGCCGCCTCGGCCAGCACCGGCTTTCAGGTAGGCGCCCAGCAGTTCAGCCATGTCCTCTTTTTCATGACCGAAGAGGCGTTGACGGATTTCCGCCGCGGCAACGGCTGGTCGGCGGGCGCCGATCTTGCCTATGCGCTCAACGATCAAGGCGAGATGCTTCGTGCCGACACGACCACCACGCGCGCACCCGTGATCGCGGTTGTCTTTGCCCAGGCGGGCGTCCGCATCGGCGCCACGCTTCAAGGCACGAAATACTCCAGGATCATCCCGTAACGTAATTGGGGCGGTTGGGGTATGCTGTCATGGCGCGCTCCTGGGGATTGATGCGCGGCATTGCGCTCAAGGCCGCCGTTCGCGGATCATCGGCGCCCCACGATAACCAAGCCGGTCCGCTGCCCACCGATTTTG
>JAURFB010000090.1 GCA_030827165.1 Marivivens sp. | reverse complement strand
GAATGGCTATGGACCTACAACAACGAACGCCCCAACATGGGCATCGGCGGGCTGACACCCGCCATGAAGCTGAACATGGCCGCGTAAGTTCTACAGTCGTGCCCCGCTAAAACGGGGAGGATTACCAGATTAGCAGAGATCCACGCTTCCTGAGTGCATCGTTGTAGGCGGACCAGTTCGTCGTGCGGTAGCGGGCGGGCTCGGGCTTGCTCATGCCGCCCGTCTAACCGCATGGATTCGCGATGTGAATCCTTCACGGTGCGAGTTCTGCAACAACGCCCCGTCGGGGGGCCGTTACATCATCAACGCCGTTCAGATGGCAGATGAACTCTTAACAAAAAGCCCCGCCAGATTGACCGGAGAAACTGCGCCCCGTTTCAGATCAAGGTGGCTTTCGATGTGACCAAGATGTTTCCGCATCATGTGCTCGGCCTTGCTGGCATCCTTGTCACTAAAGGCATCCACGATGGCCGCATGGTCGTCATCGCGACAATTGGTGACGCCCGGTCCACCGAACAGGCCGATGATCAGCGACGTTCTTGTGACCAGTTCCTTGCTGATCCGTTGCAGCACCGTGTTGCCGGCAATCTGTGCAAGCAGCAGATGGAATTCGCCGGACAGTCGGATCGCTTCGTGGCGCAGGTTGTCGCGATGCGCCGAAAGTTCCCGTTCAAGGTTTTCGCGCAGAAGTTCGATATCGGCTCCGGTCGCCCTCTCGGCGGCCAATCTGGCGATTGTCGGCTCGATCGCCAGCCGCGCTTCGAATACCTCGCGTGCCTGGCCGGGCGTCGGAGAGGCGACGAAGGCGCCCTTGTTGGCTTGTAGCTCGATAACCTCGCGACTAGCGAGGATCAGAAGGCTGCGCCGAATCCGCATCCGTCCCACACCAAAGGCAGCGCACAGCGCCGATTCCGCCAGCTTTGTCCCTGGCGGCAGTCGCCCTTCGAGGACAGCATCGAAAACGCGTTCGACGATCGATTCTTCATCGATTTCCATGTCCGTGCTGCGGTCGAAGGTTTCCGCCTTCATTTACATCTCTTCTCCAAGGATCGCAACGTCCGATGCGACTTCCCGAGGTCTAGTGAACTTTGGCTCAGCCTACAAGGAACGTATCGACAAGAGCGTCATCAAGGGTGTTGACATGATTGTTAACAATCTTCAGTATAGAAGAGCAGCAGTCCAAGACCCGTGCGACGGGCAAGCGCATCAACCCAAACAAGCTTCAGGGAGCTTTCCACGATGAAAAGACGTTCCTTCATTAAGACGACCGCGCTGTCGACGGTCGCAGCCCTTTCCTTTGCGCCGATGGCGCTAGCGGAGAACCCGGTGCTCAAGATCGGCTTCGTCGGCGTGACCTCGGGCCCTGCCGCGGCATGGGGCACCTCGAACCAGCGGTCGATGGAAACCCGCGCGGCCTGGATCAACGAGACCGGCGGTGTGACCATCGGCGGCACGGCCTATGATGTCGAGATCGTGTCCTTCGATGACCAAAAGGACCCGAAGCGCGCGATCGCAGGCATGGAACAGATGGCGCAGGCCGGTATCCACTATGTCGTCGGCCCAAACGTCGACGATGGTGCGGCAGCCGTTCGGCCCGTGGCCGAACAGAATGGCATCATGTACTTCCCCTACGCCTTCCCGAAAGAACTTTACACTTCGCCCGCCTCGAACGCCGTTCTGGGCATGGTCGCCAACTACCAGTCGGGCCCGGCGATCTACAAGTATCTGATGCAAAACAACGGCATCAAGACCGTGGCCTTCGTTGCGGCGAACGAATCCGACCCGCTGAGCCAGCGTGACGGCGGGGTCGAGGCGGCAAACGCTCTCGGCCTTCAGGTCGTCTCGTCGAACGTAACGTATCAGGTCGACACCACTGACTTTACCCCGGTGATCCTGCCGGTGATCCAGACCCAACCCGATCTTCTGGTCCTGTCGGGCGTAGCTCCGGCGGCCGCGCCGCAGCTGATCCGCTCGGCGCGCGAATTGGGCTTCACCGGCCTTATCTCGACCGAAACCGCGCAAGACGCGGGCGTTCTGCAGGAAGGCGCAGGTCAGCTTGCCAATGGCTTCATCTCGGTCGGCGGCGCCTCGACCCCGGAACTCGCGTCCGACATGATGCGGGAATTCGTTGATCGCTACACCAAGATGTTCGGCGAATACAACGACGAGTCGAACACCAAGGTCTATGCGCTGGAATACATCCTTGAAACGCTCAAGGCGAATCCGGCTGCGATCGAAAATGTCGAAGAGTTCAAGACCACGATGGACACGTTCGAAGCGCCTAACCCGTACATGGTGGGCGACGCTAAGCTGAGCTACGTCGGAATGTCCTCCTTCGGTCAGCGCCGTCAGGTTTCGGTGCCGCTGGTCGTGAATGTCTTCAACGATGGTGCCTTCGAAACGCTCTTCGTGGCCCAGGTTGACTAAACGCCGAGGTCCCTCTTCCCCCTAGCGAGTCCCGACGCGGACCTTGATCCGCGTCGGGCTCTTGAATGAGTATTCCCTATGGAACAGATCCTGGCGAACGGACTTTATCTTGGCGCTCAATACGCTCTGATCGCCCTTGGCTTGACTCTCATATTCTCGCTGATGAATGTGCTCAATTTCGCGCATGGACAGATGTATGTCTTTGGTGGCTTTGTCACCTACACTGTGGTTGCTCAATTTGGTCTGCCGTTTGTCGTGGGCCTTCTCCTGTCCGGTGCAATCCTTGCAGTGATCGGCGCGCTAATCGAGAAATTTCTGTTTCGCCCAGTCATCCGAAAATCGAAACGCGAGGAAAGCACCATGCTCCTTGCCGCCGGTGTGGCGTTCTTTCTGGATGCGGTCATTCTTCTTGCCTTCGGTGAAAAACAGCGCGGGATCCCGAAAATCGTGGATGGCGTGATGAACCTGAATTTCCGTCTGATCATGCCCTATGACCGCATCATGGTTGCGGTTCTGGCGGTTGCGGCGATCATCGGTTTCATCCTCTACATGCAATATTCCAAGCCGGGTCGCGCAATGCGGGCTCTGGCACAGGACCGGGTCGCGGCCCAGCTGATGGGCGTCGATGTGGATCGATATTCAATGCTCGGCTTCGCCTTTGGTGCGATGCTAGCCGGTGTAGTCGGCGGGCTTCTGGTCGCGATTACCGGGGTCAACCTCGGTATGGGCGGACCGACCTCGATCAAGGCGTTCATGATGATCATGATCGGTGGCGCGGGCGTGATCTCGGGCGCCATAGCTGGCGGCTTCATCCTCGGGATGATGGAAAGCGTCGGGCTTTCGGTGCTCGCCGCCTATGGCAACATCACCTATCTGGTGATCTTCGCGTCGCTGCTGATCTTTCTCGCAATTAGGCCGCAAGGCTTGATGGGCAAGCCCTGGGGCTGACAGATGACAACGAAAAATCTTCTTGGCCTCGGCACCTTTCTGATTACTGTCTTCGTGTTGGTGCCGGTGGGTATCAGCGTGTCGGGTCGGTGGGATTTCTATTACACGTTGACATCAGTCGCGCTTCTGTCGATCGGCGCAGCGGGGGTCTGGCTGACCTTCTACATCGGCAGGATAAATATCGGGCAGGGCGCCTATGCGCTGATCGGCGGCTATGTATCGGCGGTGCTGGTCGTAAAGGCTGATGTATCCTTCTGGCTAACGCTACCGTTGGCGGGGCTGTTCTGTACGACGGTTTCGGTGTTGATCGGTCTACCAATCCTTCGCCTACGCGGCGTCTACTTCGCCATGGTGACACTGGTCCTGACCGAGGTGACACGGCTCAGCGCGCTTGCCCTCCCGGTCACTAACGGGGCAAAGGGCATTACCTCGATCCCGCTTCCGGGAGAGCTGTCGATCCTTGGCCTGACGATTATTCCCGACTTCGCGACTATGCAGAACCCCAAGCTCGCTTTCTACCTTCTGGCTGCTTTCTTGATGGTCGTCAGTTATGCCGTCCTGTGGCGGATCGTGAATTCACGATTGGGGCACTTGTGCCGCTCTCTGCAGCAAAACGAGGAGCTTGCCGCATCGATCGGGGTGAACGTCGCTTATCTGCGGGTTCTTGCCTACGGGATTTCCAGCTTTTACGGCGGTATTGCCGGCGCAGTCTTCGTCGCCATCTCGCAGTCGATCTACCCCTCGTCTTTCGTGGTGACCGACTCCGTGAACTTCATGCTCTACTGTTTCCTCGGAGGGTTGGGCTATGTGTCCGGGCCGATGCTGGGCACGCTGCTCCTATATTTCGGCTGGAACCTACTTTCGGTGGCAAAGGAATACCAGCTCCTGGTCTATGCATCGGTCATGATTGCCTTGATGCTCGCGGTTCCGAACGGTGTCCTAAGCCTCTTTGACCGCAAGGGAGACCGCAAATGACGGCAATTCTTCACGTCAATGGGATCACCAAGCGCTACGGCGGTCTTACCGCGGTCAACAAGGTGAGTTTTGAGGTCGCCAAAGGTGAAATCCTGTCGGTGATAGGTCCGAACGGGGCGGGCAAGTCCACCTTGTTCAAGCTGATTTCCTCTTTCGTGCCGGCGACCGAGGGCGAGGTCCTGTTCGGGGGCGAACGGATATCGGACCGGGCACCGCACAAGGTGGCGCGGCTGGGTGTCGTTCGGACCTTTCAGGAAACCACCATATTCCGCTCGATGACCGTTCGCGACAATATCATCGTGGCTCACCACCTGCGGTCCAAAGCCTCACTTCTGGGCTTTTTTGCGGGCTCTCGGCAGGCGCGGGCTGACGAAGAGGCGTTTGGTGCCTCCGCCGATGACATTATCGCGTTCCTCTGTCTGGACGCCATCCGCGACGAACTCGCCTCGAACCTGCCGCAGGGGCACCTGCGTGCGCTTGGCATGGCAATTGGTCTGGCGACACAGCCGACGGTGCTTTTGCTGGATGAACCATTCGCCGGCATGAACCACGATGAGACGATGAAAATGGTAGCCAATGTGCGCCGCCTGCGCGACGAGCGGGGTGTGACCGTGCTCTTGGTCGAACATGACATGCCCGCCGTGATGAAGATTTCGGATCGGATCGTGGTGATCAACTTCGGCGAAAAGATTGCCGAAGGCACCCCGGCCGAAATCCAGTCCAATCCCCGCGTAATCGAGGCATATCTTGGGTCCGAAGACGCAGCGATCGGGATGTGAGGCCATGAGCGAGATCCTCAATTTCAAGGACGTCGAGCTGTATTACGGTCATGTCTACGCGCTAAAAGGCGTTTCATTGATCGTCAATAAGGGGGAAACCGTCGCGCTGATTGGCGCGAACGGCGCCGGTAAATCGTCTATCCTTCGGGCCATTACCGGACTGGCCAAGATCAAGTCCGGATCGATCCACTATGAAGGTCAGAGGCTGGATGGAACACCCTCGGCCGAGATCGTGCGCCGGGGCATTTCCATGGCCCCTGAAGGCCGTCGCGTGTTCCCCTTTATGTCAGTCAAGGACAACCTGATGATGGGTGCCTTCACCCGCACCGACAGGACCGAGGTCGAACAGAGCCTTGAAAGCATCCTGACACGGTTTCCACGACTGAAGGAACGGTTCAGTCAGCAAGCCAGCACCCTTTCGGGCGGCGAGCAACAGATGATGGTAATCGGACGGGCGCTGATGTCGAAGCCGAAACTCCTGTTGCTGGACGAACCGTCGCTCGGCATTGCGCCGAAACTGGTGCAGGATATCGCTCGCGCTATCGTCGCGATCAGCCGGGATGAAAAGGTATCGGTGCTGCTCGTCGAACAGAACAGCCGGATGGCGTTGTCGATTTCGAACCGGGCCTATGCGATGGCGACCGGCAACGTCGTTCTTTCTGGCGCGTCCAAGGATCTGATCAACGACGACCGGATCAAGGCGGCCTATCTGGGGGGTGAGTTGTGAGATGCGTATTCTGGTGGTGAATCCCAATTCGACCGCCTCGATGACCGCCAAAATCGGCACAACGGCTCAGGCGGTGGCAAGCCCGGGAACCGAGATTGTCGCACTCAATCCGCCCGATACTCCCGCCTCGATCGAGGGCTATTATGACGAGGCAATGAGCGTTGCCGGACTGTTGCAGATTATCGCGAAACGATCCGATGCAGATGCTTTTGTCATCGCCTGTTTCGATGATACCGGTCTCGACGCCGCACGCTGCCTGACTGACCGTCCTGTGATCGGCATCGGCGAGGCAGCCTATCACTTTGCCTCGATGATCTCGAACAAGTTTTCTGTCGTCACCACGCTCAGCCGATCGGTTCCGGCGCTTGAACACAACCTCCAGCGCTACGGGCTCGCCACCCGCTGCGCTCGTGTCCGGGCTGCAGAAGTGGCCGTGCTGGATCTTGAACATCCCGGATCAGATGCCTGCCAGCGGGTCAGCTGGGAAATTGGTGTCGCGGTGGCCGAGGACCGAGCTGAGGCGATTGTTCTGGGCTGCGCCGGAATGACGGATCTGGCGGCGGGTCTGGCCGCCGAACACGGCCTGCCGGTTCTTGACGGTGTTGCCTGCGCCGTTCGGCTCGCAGAGGCGATGGTAGGTCTGGGGCTGCGAACATCGCGGCTTGGTGGCTATGCGCCGCCACCGTCGGAAAAGCTCGAAAGAGTAGCGTCCTGATCGGCGTTGTTGCAGAAATACGGCTTAAAGCGTGAGTGCCCCTTTCCCATTAATGCTCAGGACATGCGGACGACATCGGCTGTGCCGAGGGCGTTGAAGCGGTTCATGAGGGCGACGCGGATGTGGATTTCGGTGGTCTGGCGGTCTGGGTCCCTTGCAGCGATGCGCTCGCCGAATGACTTGAGGCAGCGCATCTTGGCTTCGGCGCGGCTGCGGGCGTGGTATCCGGTCCACCGCTTCCAGAATGCCCGACCATAGTGACGCGTGGCTCGCAGGTTTTCGTTGCGCGCCTTGGCAGCCGGGCAGTCCTCTTTCCAAGCCCGACCGTTCCTTCGGATCGGGATTATTGCCGTGCCGCCGCGTGCGATGATGGCGCTCTGACAGCGCCGCGTGTCGTAGGCGCCGTCCGCGGTGACGGTGGCGATCTCTTCGTCCTCGGGGATCTGATCCATCAGGTCCGGCAGGACGGGACTGTCGCCTTCCCGGCTGGGGGTGAACTCGACGGCGCGGATGTCGGAGGTGGCGGTGTCCATGGCAAGATGGACCTTGCGCCATTGGCGTCGCCCCTGAACGCCATGCTTGCGGGCCTGCCACTCGCCATCGCCGAGGAACTTGATACCGGTGCTGTCCACCAGCAGGTTCAGTGGCCCGCCAGCACAGCGATACGGGATCTGCACCTTCAGAGTCTTCTGCCTTCGGCACAGCGTGGAGTAGTCCGGAACCGGCCAATCCAGCCCTGCGAGCCGCAGCAGACTGGCGACCATCCCGGCGGTCTGCCTGAGCGGCAGCTTAAACAGCACCTTGATCGACAGGCAGAACTGGATCGCCGCATCCGAGAAGACCGGCGGGCGCCCCGGGCGGCCCTCATGAGGCGCGTGCCAGGCCATCTCCTTGTCCAGCCAGATCAGCAGCGACCCGCGCTTCCTGAGCGCATCGTTATAGGTGGACCAGTTCGTCGTGCGGTAGCGGGCGGGCTTGGGCTTGCTCATGCCGCCCGTCTAACCGCATGGATTCCTGATGTGAATCCTTCATGGTGAGAGTTCTGCAACAACGCCCAAACACT
>JAURFB010000058.1 GCA_030827165.1 Marivivens sp. | reverse complement strand
GAGACTGAACAGCTCATCTTTCAGCCACGGCTCTTTGGTTGTGCTCATGCTGCCACCTCGCCTTTGACCAAGGTCTTCGCATAGCGAGCAACCTCCCGTTGCCAGATGACAGGGCCAGTCCAGCTTGTCCCGTCAATGTAGAAGCCTGGGATGGTGCTATAGCTGGTCAACAATCGACCGTTTCGCCAAAGGCTCACAACGTTGCCGTCGCACAAATAGACGAAGGCTCGCAGGCCTTTGCTCACGTGAGGATCGGACTGGCTGACACGGTAGATCGTATGACCGTACTCAACATATTTCGAAGGCTGGTCGGTCTTTTGGAGCTTTCTGTGAGGAAGGCCACGGATGAACTCGTCGGTAATGACAAAGTCGGTCATGCTGCGACCTCCAATCCAAGGCGTTCTTGGAGCCGCTGACACAGAGACCTGAGAGCCAAAGTAGGCAGATATACAGTACAGCCATCGACACCGCTGCCATCTGCCAGCAAGAGCCCCGCTTTTGTGATGGCCTCGAAGGACGATCGGAGCTGTGTTGGCATATGATAGCGAGGGCCGTTCGAAAGCACTTTATTCTCAATGACGATTGGCTCGTCTTGATCGGCAGCGATGTGCATCATGGCCGAGAAGGCTAGTTCGTAGGAATACGACTGTGCTCTGTTCTGTTTTGGAAAGACGCCACGTATCAGAAGCTCACGCTGTAGGCTCTCGAGATAGAGCTGCCCATTGACGTTCTGTCGTTGGAGGTACTGCTTTGCCTCTTCAAGGTGCTCACTTGCTCTCAGCATAAAAAGCCTCCTCGCCGAGGGCCTCACGGGCTTGGATCATCTCGTGCTGAGTAGAACTAGCGTAGTAACGGCGGGGGTCCCGTTTCCTCATCTGCTGCCAAAAATTAAAATCTTTCTTGCCGGAATCGACGGAGTCCGGACGCCAAATTGAATGGGTCATGAGATTACCTGTGTCTGGGAATGGGGGGGGGGAATCTGTGACCAGCATGGTTTCTGAGTCACGCTTGTTATAATATAACATTTTGGTATTTCTGTCAAGCTTTAATTCGCATTTAAGCATATGAAATCTATATAAAATCGGTAGATTTGTTCAAATACTGGCCATGACAGAAGTTAATAAAAACAATGGCTTATACTTTGGTGCCTACTGGGTGGTGTCATTCACCTTCGAATACCTCGTTAAAACGTGTGTGGAAACGTGTGTGGAATGCGTGTGTGCACCACTTCGTTAAGTATTGATTTTAAAAGGAAAAATCTCTGTGGCGGACTGGGGAGGATTCGAACCCCCGACCCCTTGATTCGTAGTCAAGTACTCTATCCAACTGAGCTACCAGTCCGCGTCAGAGTGGGGCGGATGTAGCCGCAGCGGCGGGGCATTGCAAGGGCGAAAACGAAAGAAATCATTTTCCCGACGCAAGCGGCGCCTTGGGCAGGCAGATCACGAATTCGGTGCCGGTTTCGCCCGTGCGGCCCAGCTCGAGCCGCCCACCGTGGCCGCGGATCAGCTCGGCGGCAATGACAAGGCCAAGGCCGGCGCCGCCCTTGGACACACCGCCCTGAAACGCCTGAAACAGATGCTCACGGGCGCGTTGGGGAAGGCCGGGGCCGGTATCGGTCACGACGATCCACCACTGTTCGTCGTCCTCATGGGCGTGGATGCTCACCTCACCGGGCTTGCCGGCCGCCATGATCGCCTGCCGGGCGTTGCGGGCCAGGTTTGCAAGGACCCGATAAAGCTGTTCGGCGTCGGCGCGGATCATCAGGCCGCCGGGGATATCCTCCGAAAAGCTCAGGTCATACTCCCCCGCGGCAAGGCGCTCGCCGTCGAGCACTTCGGAGACAACCTCGGCAAGGGCAATCCGCCCAAGCCTTGGTGGGGCTTCGTCGGCACGTCCGAAGGCCAGAGTGTTCTCGCAAAGATGCACGGCGCGGGTGATGGAATTGACGAGCTTTGGCGCAAGACGCTGAACCACGGGGTCTTCCGAGGCTTCGATCCGGTCGACAAAGAGCTGCGCGGAGGACAGGATATTGCGCAAATCGTGGCTCACCTTCGCAACGCCCTCTCCCAACTGGGCGAGCCGCTCGCGCTGGCGCAACGCAGCGGTCAGCTGCTGCTGCATCATCTGAAGCGCCTCTTCCGCCTCGCGCAATTCAACAAGGTTGGCTGTGGGCGCAATGATCCGGCGGGCATCTTCAGGGGCCAACGCATAGCTTTGCATATGCCCGACCACCGCCTTGATCGGCTTGACGAGGAATGCCCGCACAGCCACGAACAAAAGCGTGGCCGTTATCACCGAGATCACAGCCGAAAGCAGCAAGATGTTGAGGCCATAGTCGATCATCGCAGCCCGCAAAGGGGCCTGCTCCATGGTGACTTCGATTTCCTGCCCGCCGTCCTGCACCGGCATTCCGATAACCCGAACCACCGGATTGCCCGTATCGAAAAGGGTCATCATCGCGTCGCGCATGAGAACCCAGGCCGAAGCGCCTCGGATGTCATAGTTCGCCTTGGCCGGACTGGGAACCTCGGACGAGAGGATCAGTTGCCGCACCTCATCGCGCCGAAGCACCACGTTGAAAACGCCTGCGTTGGTCAGAAGCTCCTTTTCAAGCTCGGCCGAGATCATGTCGTCGGCCAGAAGCGAGAGCGAGGCGATCTGCGCCCGTTCCAGCCTCAGCAGAAGATAGTCCTGCCGGAAACGGGCCACGGAAGGCACAAAAATCAGCACCTCCGCCAGCATGACGAAGACGACCGTCAGAACCAGAAAACGCCCCGAGAGCGTATTCAGCATTGTCCCTCCGCCTCTAGGGCAGCCACCTCTGAACAAATCGGGTGATCCGCTTGATCATACGGCTTTCGAATAGTCTTGGACTAAAATAGGCACTCGCGGCCCGTTTGTTAATCTCGGCACGCGTGGGATAGGGCAGAACGGTGTTCGAGATGGCCGCCATCCCAAGACCCGACGAGATCGCCATCGCCCACATGGCGACAAGCTCACCCGCTTCATGCCCGACGATCCCTGCGCCGATCGGCTTGCCCTTGCGGACGATCACCTTGATCGCCCCCTCGGTGTCTCCCGCCGTGACGGCGCGATCGCTCTTGTCGAATCCGACCTGCACGACCTCGATCCCGTCGCCAAACTTCGCCCGCGCTTCGGCCTCGGTCAGGCCCACATGGGCGATCTCGGGGCTGGTATAGAGGGCGCGGGGGATGTGGTCCTGTCGCTCGCGGGCCGGAAGCCCGAGCACCGCCGAGCGAACGACGACCCCGGCCTGATAGCCCGCAAGATGGGTAAAGTGCCGCCGTCCGGCCACATCGCCAATGGCATAGACGCGCCGGTTGCCCGGCGTCTTGAGGTCGGACCGAACCTTGATCCCCGCGACCGGATCAAAGGCGATCCCGGCATCTTCTAGCCCTAGGCTCTGGACATTGGGTGCGCGGCCCGCTGCAACGAGAAGGTGGCTCCCCTCGATCCGGCCCGCACCGGTTTCGACCCAGACCGCACCGGGTTTGCCTCCAGTCTCAAGAACCTTCGTATTCTCGAGAATCTCCACCCCGTCTTGCCGCAGGCGATCGACGACGATCGCCGCCAGCTCTGGCTCTTCCCGGCCCAGCGCTTTCTGCGTTTCTATGATAGTGACCCGACTCCCAAGCCGCAAATGCGCCTGCGCGAGCTCAAGGCCAATCGGCCCCGCGCCAATGACGATCAGGTGCTCGGGCTGCTCCGTCAGGTCAAACAGCTTTTCGTTGGTGAGGAACGGGGTCTCGTTCAAACCCTCGATCTGAGGAATCATCGGCCGCGAGCCTGTCGCCACGACAACCCGCCGCGCCACGATCTCGGTGTTTGCGGCCCTGACCGTCGTCGGCCCGATAAACGCCCCTCGCGCGCGGATCACCCGCACGCCAAGACCCTCGAACCGCTCTTGGCTGTCATGTGGCGCTATGGCGGCGATGGATGCCTTCACATGGGCCATCGCCTCAGCATAGGTCGGGCGCGGCATACGGGCGGAAGCGGCGAGCAGCGCCTTCGATGGCACGCAGCCGTGGTTGAGGCAATCGCCCCCCATTTCGCCCTCTTCGACAAGAACCACCCGCGCGCCCATCTGCGCGGCCCCCGCCGCGACCGAAAGCCCGCCAGAGCCCGCGCCAATGATGCAGATGTCTGTCTTGATGCGCCCCATCATATCCGTGCGCCTCCGCGTTTGGCCCGAACAATCACAGGGATCAGAGCGAGGATGCACAGGCCGATCAGCGGCACCAGAACCGGCGCGGTGAAAATCACGCCAAGATCTGGCTCCGCTCCGCTGGCAAAGACATCGCCCAGACCCGAGCCGAGGCTGGTGAATACGAAAGCGCCGGGAAGGATACCGATGAAGGTCGACACCACGAACCGCGGCAGCGGCACGTTGAGGAAAGCGGGGATCAGGTTGGCAACGAAGAACGGCACCACCGGCACGAGCCGGATCAGAAAGAGCATCGACCATTGATTCTGATCAAGCCCGGCCTTGATCCGCGCCACGCGCCCGCCATAGGCATCAAGCCTGCGGGTCAACCCATCACTCATTCCTGCGCGGACGGCCAAAAACAGCGCCGCCGCTCCTATAGTCGCGCCGGTGATGTTGAACAGAACGCCGGGGAAAAGTCCGAAGAGATAGCCGCCCGCCAGAGTGATGATCAGGCCGCCGGGCAGGGAAAAGGCCACCGCCAGCGCGTAGATGGCCACGAACCCGAAGGCAAAGGCAGGGTAATTCGCATCGCGCATCCCGTTCAGCCAGTCGCGATTCTCGGCCAGCGCCGCGAATGTGACCTGATCACGCAGCAAGACGACGCCGAGAACCGCAACGACGGCGATCGTGATCCAAGGAAGATGGCGGGAAATCGAAGTGGGCAAGGGTTTGTCCGCGCTTTGGAAGAGTGAAACCGACATGGACCAAAGCCGCCCGCCGCGCCAGTGGCTTCACAGGAGCTTGATTGCGCGTGCAGCTTTGCCGGGATAAAAGCCGCCACCTGTAACAATTCGCGCCTGAAAAATCGCTCAAAGCAGTCGATTCTTCGCTCTGGTCGTGTTGACAGGTCCCCCGCCCGCCTCTATTGGCAGGGCTTCGAATGACATAGGCCTAGAATCCCGCACAGTGCGGTTCGGCCTCAAGGATACGGAGAGAACGCGATGAAGCGCACGTTCCAACCCTCGAACCGGGTTCGCAAGGCCCGTCACGGCTTCCGCGCCCGCATGGCGACCAAAGCCGGCCGCAAGGTGCTTAACGCCCGTCGCGCCCGCGGCCGCAAGGTCCTGAGCGCCTGATAGGTGATCGGGTGTGGCCATGACCACGCCAGAAGCTGAAAAGCCTGAAACCGCCGAGGCACAGCCTGCGGCGGTTTTCGTTCGTCCCGAGATCATCGCCAAGCGGGCGGATTTCCTTGCCGCCGCGCAGGGGCGCCGGATGGCCCTTCCCGGCTTTCATCTTCAAGCCCGTTTCCGCGACGATGGCTCCGAGGCTGTCCGCGTCGGGTTCACCTGCTCCAAGAAGGTCGGCAACGCCGTTGCCCGCAACCGCGCCAAGCGGCGCCTGCGGGAAATCGCGCGTCTGGTGCTGCCGACTTGCGCGAGGCCCGGTTGGGACTATGTATTGGTTGGTAGTCGCGATGCGACCGCGGCCGCCGATTTCGCTCAGATGCAGAGCGACCTCAAAGCCGCGCTTGGAAAGATCCACAGATGACCCCGCTCGCCTGGATCCTGTCACTTCCGGTCAAGGGCTACCGCCTGGTGTTCAGCCCCTGGGTCGGGCATGGCTGCCGCTATCAGCCGACCTGTAGCGCCTATGCGCTTGAGGCTCTCGAAAAGCACGGCGGGATCAAGGGCGGCTATCTGGCTGCGCGGCGCATCCTGCGCTGCCACCCTTTGGGCGGATCGGGCATCGACAACGTGCCGGATTGACCTTGGGCCGACGGAGCGGTCTTTTCGCTGAAAAGGACCGCCGATGCTGAGACCCCAAGCCACCGTTGAAAAAGCCCGCGCCGCGTTTCATTGGGAAATTCCCGAACGCTACAACATCGGCGTCGATATCTGCGACAAATGGGCGGACAGAGAGCCAGACCGGATCGCCCTGATTGATGTCGGGTCGGACGGGGCGGGAAGCGACGTCACGTTCGGTGTTCTGAAAGCCCTATCCAACCGGTTGGCAAACGCGCTTTCCGAGACCTGCCATAGGGGCGACAGGATCGCCGTTCTCTTGCCGCAAGGGGCCGAAACCGCCCTTGCCCATATCGCCGCGCTCAAGATGGGCTGCATCTCGCTCCCGCTCTTTACCCTTTTCGGCCCAGACGCCCTGCTGCATCGGCTCAGGGATTCGGGGGCCAGGGTGGTCGTCACCAACACGGAGGGCGCGGCCAGAATCGCGGCGCTGCGGGATCGCCTGCCCGCGCTTGAGCGGGTGCTTTGCATCGACGCCTCGGCAGGCACCGAGAGCTTTCATGATGCCATCGCGGGCCAGAGCCCTGATTTCATCCCCGTCGATACCGCCGCCGACGATCCCGCCATCTTGATCTATACCTCCGGCACGACCGGCAACCCCAAAGGGGCGCTGCACGCCCATCGCGTGCTCCTGGGCCATCTGCCCGGTGTCGAGATGAGCCACGATTTCTTTCCCCAGCCGGGCGACCGGATCTGGACTCCGGCAGACTGGGCCTGGATCGGTGGCCTTCTCGATGTGCTGATGCCTGCGCTGCATCACGGGATCACGGTCGTCTCGCGCCGTATGCCAAAATTCTCGGCAACCGAGGCGTTCGACCTCATGCGCCGCTTTGGCGTCCGCAACGCCTTCCTGCCGCCGACCGCGCTCAAGATCATGCGCCAAGCCCCTGCCGAGGCGGCGCAGGGGCTCTGTTTACGCTCCGTGGCATCGGGCGGCGAGACGCTCGGGTCCGAATTGATCGACTGGGGCCGCGCCACATTTGGCTGCACGATCAACGAGTTCTACGGCCAGACCGAATGCAACATGATCATCTCATCCTGCGCCGCCCTCGCCCCTGCCGAGCCCGGCGTGATGGGCTTTGCCGTGCCGGGCCATGAGGTCGAGGTCTTGAACGAGGCCGAAATGCGCGCCTGCGTCACGGGCGAGGAAGGGGCCATCGCGGTGAAGGTGCCCGATCCGGTGATGTTCCTCGAATACTGGAACAATCAATCCGCGACCGAGTCCAAATTCCTGCATATCGGCGGCGAGAAATGGCTCCTGACTGGCGATCGCGGCGCCAAGACCGCCACGGGCCGTATCCGATTTATCGGGCGCGACGATGATGTGATTTCCTCCGCCGGCTACCGGATCGGGCCGGCCGAGATCGAGGATTGCCTGCTGACCCATCCCGCGGTTCAGCTTGCCGGCGTGATCGGCGCGCCCGATGCGATCCGCGGGCAGGCAGTCTGGGCCTATGTCTTGCTGGTGGATGGATTTGCCCCGTCCGACACCCTCGCCGACGAGATCGCCGCCCACGTCAAATCCCGCCTTTCGGCCCACGAATACCCCCGCGCCGTCCGCTTCATCGACGCCATGCCCATGACCACCACCGGCAAGATCATCCGCGCTGCGCTGCGTGCCCTTGCCGCACAAGAGCAAACCGAATAGATCGGGCGCCATGCTTGATGATCTTGACGATATCCACCCGCTTTTTCACGGCGCCCCCAAAAGCACCGAATTCAAGAAGCTGCGCAAAAGGATCGTCCAGAACGTTCGCGAGGCGATCGAGCAATACGGCATGATCGAGCGCGACGCGCGCTGGCTGGTGTGCCTGTCGGGCGGGAAAGACAGCTATACGCTTCTCGCCGTCCTCTACGAGCTCAAATGGCGCGGACTGCTGCCGGTCGACATCTTGGCCTGCAACCTCGATCAGGGCCAGCCGGGATTTCCGGCGACAGTTCTGCCCGAGTTCCTTTCGAGAATGGGTGTGCCGCACCGGATCGAGTATCAAGACACCTATTCCATCGTTGTCGACAAGGTTCCGGCGGGGCGGACCTATTGCGCTCTATGTTCGCGGCTGCGGCGCGGGAATCTCTATCGGATTGCCCGAGAAGAGGGCTGTTCGGCCGTCGTCCTTGGTCATCACCGTGACGACATCCTCGAGACCTTCTTTCTCAACCTCTTCCACGGCTCTCGGCTGGCGACGATGCCGCCAAAGCTTGTCAACGAGGACGGCGATCTGTTCGTCTATCGCCCGCTGGCCCATGTAGCCGAAGAGGATTGCGAAAAATTCGCACGGTCGATGAACTATCCGATCATCCCTTGCGATCTTTGCGGCTCGCAAGACGGGCTTCAGCGCCAGCAGATCAAGCTGCTTCTCGACCAGTGGGAAAAGAACACGCCGGGGCGCCGGCAGAAGATGTTTCGCGCGCTGATGAACACGCGACCCTCGCATCTTCTTGATCCTGCGATCTTCGATTTTCAGGGGCTGACGACCGGCCCCCGCAAGGAAGCGGGCCAAAGCGGCATTCCCGATCTCGGCTAAACCCCGCCTGAGCCTTTCTGTCAAAGGGCCGCAGGCCACAGAATCCTGAAAACCGCTTGACCTTTCGGCCTATGGGCTGTTGAACCGGCCTGACCTTTTAACGGTAAGATGGCGGCTCCGATGGACGATCAGAACAAGAACCTATTCCTGGCGACAGCGCTGAGCTTCGTCGTCATTCTGGCCTGGTTCTGGATGTTCCCGCCTGAAGAGCCGCAGACCGCGCTTGATCCCGTTGCCGCCACCGAGCAACTGGCCGCCGCCGACGCGACGACGCCCTCGGCGGCCGTGGCCGAAGCGACCGTAGCCGCCCCCTCGGACAGCGCCGTGGCCGAGGCCCCGCGCGTTGCCATCGAAACGCCCGAGCTTGCCGGCTCGATCTCGCTTCTGGGTGGCCGCATCGACGATGTCTACCTCAGCCAGTATCGCCTGACCCTCGATGAGGGCGCCGAGACCGTCCGCCTTCTGCGCCCCGTGGGCGAGGAAGACCCCTATTACGCCAGTTTCGGCTGGGCCGCCGCCGAAGTGATTGCCGCCGATGCCGTTCCCGGCCCCGATACGCTCTGGACCCTCGAAGCCGGCAAGACCCTGACCCCCGAGACCCCTGTCACCCTCGCTTGGGACAACGGCGCGGGCCAGATCTTCCGCACCGTGATTTCGGTTGACGACAGGTTCATGTTCACCTTCGTCCAATCGATCGAGAACACCGGCGCCAGCGCGATTTCCGCCCGTCCCTACGGCCTTCTGCGTCGGATTACCGAGCCAAACGACCTCAAGAACTTCTTCGTTCTGCACGAGGGCCTCGTCCGTATGTCGGACGGCATTCTTGATCAGGCCAAATACAAGGCGATCCGCGACTACTCAGTGGATGACCGCGAGCGCACGCAGGCGGATCGTGTCGAGGTCACCGAAGGTGGTTGGCTTGGATATACCGATCACTACTGGATGACCACGATCATCCCCTCGGCCGGAGGCTTCCGGTCGGTCTCGAAATACTTTGAGTCGCGCGATCTTTATCAGGCCGAAGCCGTGATGGAGCCGCAAACCGTCGCCGCCGGTGGCAGCGTTTCGGTCGAGACCCGCCTGTTTGTCGGCGCCAAGGAATGGGAAGCGATTACCGGATACCAGAACGACAGCGGCGTCGAGAAGTTCATCGACTCGATTGATTGGGGCTGGTTCTTCTTCTTCACCAAGCCGATCTTCTGGCTCTTGCACGTCCTCCACGGCCTAATTGGCAACATGGGCTGGGCGATCATGGGCCTGACGCTCGTCCTCAAGGTTCTGGTGTTGCCGCTGGCATATAAATCCTATGTCTCGATGGCGCGGATGAAGGAAATCCAGCCCGAGATGGAAAAGCTCAAAGAGCGCGTGGGCGACGATCGCCAGGCAATGCAACAGGGCATGATGAAGCTCTACAAGGATAATAAGGTGAACCCGGCATCGGGCTGCCTGCCGATCCTGATCCAGATCCCGATCTTCTTCTCGCTCTACAAGGTGATCTTCGTCACCATCGAACTGCGCCACCAGCCCTGGCTTGGCTGGATCCGCGATCTTTCCGCGCCCGATCCGTCGTCGATCCTCAATCTCTTTGGCCTCTTCTCCTGGGCAACGCCCCAGCCCGGAAGCCTGTTCTTCATCTTCTCGCTGGGCGTCCTCCCGATCCTTCTCGGGATTTCGATGTGGCTCCAGCAGAAGCTGAACCCGGCCCCGACCGACGCCACCCAGAAGATGGTGTTCGCCTGGATGCCTTGGGTCTTCATGTTCATGCTCGGCTCGTTTGCCAGCGGCCTGGTGCTCTACTGGATCACCAACAACATGATCACCTTCACCCAGCAGTATCTGATCATGCGCAGCCACGGGCACAAGCCGGACGTGTTCGGCAATATCCGCAGCGGCCTGAAACGCAAACCGGCGACTGCAAACAGCAACAAGAAGCCGGACGGCAGGTAATGGCGCAGGTCGCCGCTCTTTGGCGGCATCCGATCAAAAGCCACGGCCGCGAGGCGCTGCATAGCATAGCCCTTGCGGCCGGCATGCCTTTCCCGTGGGACAGGCGCTGGGCCGTCGTGCACGATGCAGCCGCGGATGACGCCACCAAGGGCGAATGGATCCCCTGTCAAAACTTCATGATCGGCACTCGCACACCGGGCCTTGCCGGCATCTGGGCGCGGCTAGACGAGGCAAAGGGCGAAATCACCCTGCGCCACGCCGATCTTGGCGAGATTGCCTTCTCGCCCGACGATCCCTCTGGCCAGACGCGCTTCCTGGACTGGGTCATGCCGCTCTGCCCGGAAACCCGTGCTCGCCCCAAAGCCGTGGTTGCCCTGCCGGATCGCGGCTGGACCGATACCGACTATCCTTCGGTGACCCTGATGAACGCTGCCTCTCATGCAGCCGTGGAACAGCAGATCGGCCGCCCGCTCGAACGCGAGCGCTGGCGCGGCAATATCTGGTTTGACGGGGACGTGCCGTTCGAAGAACTGGGCTGGATCGGCAAGCGCCTGCGGGTTGGCCGTGCGATCCTTGAGGTGCGAGAGCCGGTCAAACGCTGCCTGCACACCGCGGCCAACCCCGAAACCGGCCAGCGCGATGCGGACACGCTGGGCGCCCTCGATGCGGGCTGGGGCCATCGAAACTTTGGCATCTATACCGAAGTCGTGCAGGATGGGACTGTCGCTGTTGGCGACCAATTGGAGATGCTGACGTGAACCTGACATTCCCCGAAGCCGAGGCCCCCGACGACGAAACCCGCGAGATCGGCCGGATGCTCTTCGCCGGCCAGACCGATTTCCTCAAGGGCGTCGTGGCCATGTCGGGGATGCCGCCCGCCGACCGGATCGAGGTGTGCTTTGCGGGGCGGTCGAACGTTGGCAAATCAAGCCTGATCAACGCGCTCACCGGCCGCAAGGGCCTTGCCCGCGCGTCAAACACGCCGGGCCGCACTCAAGAGATCAACTTTTTCACCGTGGGCGAGGCGCATTACCTTGTCGACCTGCCCGGCTATGGCTTTGCCAATGCGCCGCTCGCGGTCGTGCAGAAGTGGCAGAAGCTTCTGAAATCCTATCTTTCCGGTCGCCCGACCCTGCGCCGGGTCTTCGTCTTGATCGACGCCCGCCACGGCGCCAAGGCTGTTGACGAAGAGATCATGGGCCTTCTCGACAAGTCGGCCGTGACCTTTCAGGCGGTGTTGACCAAGGCCGACAAGGTAAGCAAGGCCGAGCTTGCCAAATCGCTCGAGATCACTCGCGCCTCGCTCGCCAAACACCCCGCCGCTTTCCCCGAAATCGTTCTGACGTCTTCGGAAAAGAGCGAAGGTATCGAGAAACTTCGCGCTATCATTGCAACCATCGACTAACCCCACGCAGGGAGATCAGAGGGTGAGGAAACAAGACATGAACCGAGACTGGATCGCCACCGCCCGGACCCTTTCCGAAGCCCTGCCGTTCCTTCAGCGCTATTCGGGCGCGATCGTCGTCGTGAAATTCGGCGGCAACGCCATGGGCGACGCCGAGGCGATGGCCGAGTTTGCCCGCGATGTCGTCTTGATGCGACAGGTGGGGGTGAACCCGGTGGTCGTCCACGGCGGCGGCCCGATGATCAACGATCTTCTCAGCCGTCTGGGCATCAAGTCGGAATTCGTGCGCGGCAAGCGCGTTACCGACAAGGCGACGGTCGAGGTGGTCGAGATGGTTCTCACCGGCCTTGTGAACAAGCGCATCGTGCAGGCAATCATGGACGAAGGCGGCCGCGCGGTCGGCCTTTCGGGCAAGGACGACGATCTGATGGTCTGCGAGGCGGACGATCCTGAATTGGGCTTTGTCGGCCGCCCCATCGAGATGAACGTGCAGGTGCTGCGCGATCTCTTCACCGCCGGGATCATCCCGGTCGTCGCCCCGGTCGCCACCGGCATGGACCCGCTTGAGACCTTCAACGTAAACGGCGACACGGCCGCCGGCGCCATCGCCGGCGCACTCAAGGCCGACCGCCTTCTCCTTCTGACGGACGTGCCCGGCGTCAAGGACGCCTCGGGCGAGATCGTGACCCAGCTCAGCCCTGATCAGGTCAAGGCAATGATCGCCGACGGCACGATCTCGGGCGGCATGATCCCCAAGACCGAAACGGCGCTGAAGGCCATCGAAGACGGGGTGCGCGCCGTCGTCATCCTTGACGGGCGTCTGCCGAACGCGGCGCTGCTGGAACTTTTCACCGAGCACGGGGCCGGGTCGATCATCCGCTCGACCGAGCCTCGCGTGAAACCCAAGAACAGATGATCGCTCTGACCGGCATCACCGCACTTGCCCGCCGCAACGGGCTTTTCGTGGCGGGGGTGGTGCCTGATGGGGCCCAGTCCATCGTTATCCTCTCACCGGCCGAGCCGGATTTCTGGCCGCATCTAAAGCGCCAGCCCGAATATGCCGACGGCCAGCCCGATCCGATCGACCGCTGGAGCGTCAGGGTTATCGGCGAAATCGCCGAGGCGCTTGGAGGCGAAGCGATCCTGCCGCATCACGGCCCGCCCTTTGCGCCCTTTTATAGTTGGGCCTTGGCCTCGGGCCGCTTTTGGGCCTCGCCCGTCATGCTCCTCGTTCATGCAGAGGCCGGCCTCTTCGCTTCGATGCGTGGCGCGATCCGCATCAAGGGCAGGATCGACCTGCCCGCCGCCGCGCGCCCCTGCGACAGCTGCAAGGGCAAGCCCTGCCTCACTGCTTGCCCTGCCCACGCCCTCACCGGCGAGGGCTATGACGTGCCCGCCTGCCACGCCCATCTGGATGACGCCGCCGGGCGCGCGTGCTTTGAGGGCGGCTGCCTTGTGCGCCGCGCCTGCCCCATCGGGCAAGGGCGCCGCAGCGCTGAACAATCGGCCCACCATATGAGACACTTCCACAAATGACCCTGCGCCTGATCCTCACCCGCCACGCCAAATCCGGCTGGGACGATCCCGACCTCGATGATTTCGAGCGCCCGCTCACCGAGCGCGGACGACGCTCGGCTCAGGCCATCGGGGGCTGGCTTTGGGAAAAGGGCTATCTGCCCGATCTGATCCTGTGCTCCGCCGCCTGGCGCACCCGCGAGACGCTGGCCCTTGTTCTTGCTCAATGGCCGGACAAGCCCGAAGTCAGCTACCGGCAGGCGCTCTATCACGCCTCGGCGCGCGGAATTCTCGAGGTGGTGGCCGGCGTCGCGGCCAAGACTGTCATGGTGGTCGGCCATAACCCCGGCATCGGGACGCTCGCCTGCTGCTCCGTCGCGATGCGCCCCGATCATCCCGACTTCGGCCGTTATCCAACCGGCGCAACCGCCGTTCTCGATTTCGACGCCGAGGATTGGCGCAGTGCCAGGTCGGCCACCTGCGCCGATTTCATCGTTCCCCGCGATCTGCTGAAAGATAACGAAAACGACTAGGGGCGCGCGGTTTCCCGCACGCCCCCGCATTTTATTCCCCAAAGATCAGTGACCGAGGATCTGGCTCAGGAAGAGCTTGGTCCGGTCGTTCTGCGGGTTCTTGAAGAACTCTTCAGGCTCGTTCTGTTCGACGATCTGGCCCTGATCCATAAAGATCACGCGGTTCGCGACCTGACGGGCAAAGCCCATCTCGTGGGTCACGCAGAGCATGGTCATGCCCTCTTCCGCGAGCTCGATCATGGTGTCGAGCACCTCTTTGATCATCTCGGGATCGAGCGCCGAGGTCGGCTCGTCGAACAACATGATGCGCGGCTTCATGCAGAGCGAACGGGCAATCGCCACACGCTGCTGCTGGCCGCCCGAAAGCTGGCCGGGGTATTTGTGGGCCTGCTCGGGGATCTTCACCTTTTCGAGATACTGCATCGCGATCTCTTCAGCCTCGCGCTTGGGCGTTTTGCGGACCCAGATCGGCGCGAGCGTGCAGTTCTCGAGGATCGTCAGATGCGGGAAGAGGTTGAAGTGCTGAAAGCACATCCCGACCTCGGACCGGATCTTGTCGATGTTCTTGAGGTCCGAAG
>JAURFB010000114.1 GCA_030827165.1 Marivivens sp. | reverse complement strand
CTATTCCCGAGCAACCATGGGACGGATGGCAGCCGAAGGCGCCCTGACCCGCGAGACGCTCGTCTGGACCCAAGGGCAAGACGGCTGGTTGAAGGCCGAGGAGGTGGCCGAGCTGGCCCAGCTTTTCACCGTGATGCCACCACCGCCTCCGCCCGCCGCGTAACATGGACGACCGGCCCGCAAACGGCGTGCTCGAAGAGCACCGTTTTCCCTGCGACCAATGCGGCGCGGATATCCGCTATGACCCGGTGCGCCATGAAATGCACTGCGATCATTGCGGCGCAACGCAAGCGGTGGGCGAGCGCGACGACGCGGCAAGCGCGATCCGCGAGCTTGATTTTCGCGCCGCCGTGGAGGAACGCCTGCCGCAGGCCGAGATGGAGGAGACCCGAGTCGTCACTTGCCCCAACTGCGGCGCGGAGACCGAGCTCAACCCCGCCGTCCACGCCGCCGAATGCCCCTTCTGTGCGACGCCCGTCGTCACCGATACGGGCATCAGCCGCCATATCAAGCCGCGCGGCCTTCTGCCCTTTGCCCTCGACGAGGCGCAGGCCCGCAAGGCAATGATCGATTGGCTCGGCCGGCTCTGGTTTGCCCCCAATGGCCTTCAGCAATACGCCCGAAAGGGCCGCGCCATGGCGGGGGTCTATGTCCCCTACTGGACCTTCGATGCCGATACCAAGTCGTCCTATTCGGGGATGCGCGGCGACGACTATTACGAGACCCGCACCGTCATGCGCGATGGCAAGCGGCAGCAGGTGCAGGTCCGCAAAACCCGCTGGCGGCCTGCATCGGGGCGGGTGGCGCGGTTCTTCGACGATGTGCTGGTGCTCGCCTCCAAAGCCCTGCCGCGGAAATACACGGACGGGCTTCAGCCGTGGGACCTTGGCGCCATGGTCCCCTATAGCCCGTCCTACCTCGCCGGGTTCCGCGCCGAAGCCTATCAGGTCGGCCTTGAAGACGCCTATGACGATGCCCGCGACCAGATGGATCGGATCATCCTGCGCGACATCAAGTTCGACATCGGTGGCGATCATCAGCGGGTGACGACCGTCGATACGGCGATCAAGGACGTGACCTTCAAACATATCCTCCTGCCGATCTGGGTGGCCGCTTACAAATACCGCGGCAAGACCTACCGTTTCGTCGTCAACGGTCGCTCGGGGCGGGTTCAGGGCGAGCGGCCGTGGTCGGGCTGGAAGATCGCCTTCGCGGTTGCCGTCGGCCTCATCATCGCGGGCGTGATCGGCTATATCGCCGCGCAGAACCAAGGCGGCTATTGATCCGCGGCCGCCTTGACGCGGGCCGGATTCACGGGCAAGTCGCGAAGGTGTTTGCGCTAGCGGAGCCTCGTCATGATCCTTGCCTGCGGAGAAGCCCTGATCGATATGCTGCCGCGCCAGACGGCGGCGGGGGAGGCAGCCTTCGCCCCCTACCCCGGCGGCGCGGTGTTCAACACGGCCATCGCTCTGGGGCGGCTTGGCGCGAAGGTCGGATTCTTCTCGGGCCTTTCGAGCGATCTGTTCGGCCAGATGTTACGAGAGGCGCTTGAGGCCTCGAACGTCGACGCCTCGGCGGCGAATATTTCCGACCGGCCGACCACCTTGGCCTTTGTCCGGCTGGTCGATGGCCACGCCACCTATGCCTTCTACGACGAGAACACCGCTGGCCGGATGCTGACCCCGGCCGATCTTCCCCAAACTCACGCCGACGCCCTTTTCTTCGGTGGTATCAGCCTTGTGGGCGAGCCCTGCGGCAGCGCCTACGAGGCGCTGATGACCCGCGAGGCGGCGCGGCGGGTGATCGCGATCGATCCGAATATCCGCCCCTCGTTCATTACCGACCAAGCGGCCTTCCGCGCACGGCTCGACCGGATGCTGGCGATGGCGGATATCGTCAAGCTCTCGGACGAGGACCTGCGCTGGCTTTTGGGCGAGGTAGCCATTGAAGACGGAGCGCGCGAGGTTCTGGCCCGCGGGGCCAAGGTCGTCCTCATCACCGAGGGTGCCAAGGGCGCGCATGGGTTTATGGCGGGCGTCGAGATGTTCGTGCCAGCCCGCAAGGTTACGGTTGTCGATACGGTCGGGGCGGGGGATACGTTCAACGCCGGCGTTCTCGCCTCGCTCTGGCGGCAAGGGTGCCTGAACAAGACCGGCATCGAGACCCTCAGCGAGACAGCCCTGCGCCACGCGCTCAGCCTCGGCGCACAGGCCGCCGCCGTGACGGTGAGCCGGGCGGGTGCCAACCCACCATGGGAGAGAGAATTATGAGAGCCCTCATTCAGCGCATCAGCGAAGCCAGCGTTTCGGTGGATGGCAAGGTGATCGGCCGCTCCGGCCCTGGCCTCTTGATCCTCGTCTGCGCCATGCAAGGGGATACCGACGACAAGCCCCGACAACTGGCCGCAAAGATTTCCAAACTGCGGATTTTCAAGGACGAGGACGGCAAGATGAACCGCTCGATCGTCGATACCGGCGGCTCGGCGCTTGTCGTCAGCCAGTTCACCCTCGCCGCCGATACCTCGCGCGGCAACCGCCCCGGCTTTTCCGCCGCCGCCGCACCCGCCGATGGGGAGCGGCTTTACGAGGCCTTCGCAGCCGAGATGGGCAAACTCGGGGTTGCGGTGGAGACCGGACGGTTTGGGACGGATATGGCCGTCAGCCTTGTGAACGATGGACCGGTGACGATCTGGGTCGAGGTTTAGGGGCGGAAGAGGCGGGAGCGCACACTGGTCACTCTAATGGGTCTAGATCAGAGATTAACTATCGCCCCCAAGAACCTTATTACGCAGCCAATCAAACGCAAAGTCTCTAGAAGCGCTATCTACCATATCCATATTCTGCATACAGATAAACTTTGGGGTTCGCCTCTCAGCTTCCCGGATTTTGCGATGAACATATCTATTTTGATGCCGCTTCCCTACTGGGGATATATAAACAAGCTCTGTATCTCTCTTCGAGGCAACCCCGTTTCCGAAACATAATCCATACGACAGCGCAGGTATTCCAAATTGTGAGTGGCTCCTAAATTTGAATTTAGCATTACGCACGAGAGAATCCGGATTTCTTGAGAAAAAATCGTCAAGTAATCGCAAATAAATCGGGTGCGGGGTGTGATCATTCCAAAAATATCGTACCCTACTGCCCAGCAAGGCAGAAGAATTCCACTGCTTCTCCTTTTCGCTAACTCTATCAAAAATATTTATGTTAAACTTTCTCGCGAACCCGCGTGCAATCTTTCGCGCAAGGACTGGAAAGGCGGTACGATAATGACCACGCGCAATTAGTTTTCCTCGGAAGAAAAAATCAGACTCAAAAACAGGACGAACTGATCCTCCCCCACTGATTTGGTCCGCCCCTATAGTTAGGAATTGGAGGATCGAAGATGGGAATCAAACGACACAAGCCGGAAGAGATTGTCACGAAGTTGCGGCATGTTGAGGTGCTGTGCGGACAGGGTAT
>JAURFB010000050.1 GCA_030827165.1 Marivivens sp. | reverse complement strand
CGATCCTCGTCGGCAAGGACGACGGCATGCACGAGGCCCTTGGCCACCTCGAACCGCGACATATAGACGATGTCCGCCCCTGCCGCTTTCAGATCCCGCCAGCCCTGCATCCTGATCGCGTTCGAAATGATGGTGGCTTCGGGATTCATGTGCCGAAGAAGGCGCACGAGATCGCGGTTGTTGATGCCCCGCAGAAGGTCGTCCGAGATCGTGCAGACGATGATCTTGGCGCGGTTGACCCCGGCGTGGATCAGAGACTCTTCGTTCGAGATATCGCCATACTTGACCTTCACCCCCATACCGCGAATACGGTCGTGGATCGCTATGTTGAAATCCACCACGGTCGTCTTGGCGATGAGATGCGGGTGTGTCTTGGCCAGCTCGGTGATGAAAGACGAAGCATCGCGGTGAATCCCGAGGATTGCGAGTTCAACCTCATCGCTGTCTTCCTCGATCGTTTCCTCGGGCCCCTTGAAGCCGATGCGGTTCAGGAAGCCCTGCATGATTTCGTGTATCCGGATAGAGCATCGGGAAAAACACGAGCTGACGCGCCAACACGGCAAGAAACGCGATGCCCAGCGCGGTCAATGGGCCCGACCAGCCGTTGATCGCCGGAAGGGCAATTCCGAGGCCGACAAAGAAGAGGGTGATGAAAAAGTCCTTCACCAACCCCACCTTGGTCACGATTTCGGTGCTGTAGGGAGAGCTGGCGATTGTCGCGCCAGCGATCAGCGCCGCCATGCCCGAGCTGACGGTCATGTGCCAGTTGAAGCCGAGCATCATGGTGAAATTGTCGATATTGGTGCCGATCGCGACCATTGCGAAACACCACGACATGCCCCCAGAAGAATTAGCTCGGGCATCTTCGCGATCCAGGCAAAGCCACGGTCGGCGATGGTCCGCGACAGCAGGATGGCAATCACGATAAGGATGCCGATGCCGAGGAAGGAAAAGCCGATCGCCGTGATGTCGGGATTGTCGAAGGCAGGCTGGATCAGCGTGACCACGATCGCCCAGATATCCTGAAAGATCAGGATGGTCAGAGATATGCGGCCCGGCTGGGTATCCAGTTGGAAATGCTCTTGAAACAGCTTGACGACAAGGAGCGAGGACGATCCGGCGAGGGCGATGCCAAGGTATAGCGGGCCAAGCGGTGTATCGTCAAGAACGCCGCCCAGGCCCAAATAGATGACCAGTTTCGCAAACAGCATCCCGAACAGAAGCGTGATCGGATACTGGGCAAGACCGACCAGCAAGATCAGCTTGCCACCGCTGAACAGGCTTCTGAGGTTGATCTCGAGGCCAATGACGAAGAGCAGAAGCACAAACCCGATCTGGGCAATCGTATCCACGTTGGCCGGATCGGTGATCATCCCAAAGCCCTGCGGCCCCAGGAATACGCCCGCCAGGATTAATGCCGCAATTGACGGGATCTTGAGCCTGGCGAAGATGACAGCAAGGCCACCGGCAAACAGCAGCGCCGCGCCCATATCCTGCACGAGGGTTGGAACAGGACCACCGGCAGCAAAGGCCGGGCTGCCCAGCATGGCCGAGAACAAGATGGCCATGCCCCAAAGATGAGCTACTCCGCGCAAACGGGTCGTGATACGTACTCGGAATTTCGTTCCCCCTTTTGGAGTTCTCTCCGTCTTTTTGTTCTTAGATGGTCTGTAAAACGATCAGATAGGTCATGATGATATAGGTCGTATGGTGTAAGAACTGGTCCAGTCCGTTGAACGCCCAGAATGCCCTGGGTCGTTCGGAGGCCGAGACATGATCACCGTAGTGTGCCTTCGAGAAATCGAGGGCGTAATGCACAACAAACTCGGCCAAAGCGAATGCCGCGATGACCGCCGGAGCCAATCCCAGGAAGATCAGGATGATAACCGATCCGGCCGCATGGATGCCCGCATGGGCATACCCTCCCGGCATCCTGAGACTTCCCTTCCCCCGGGACCATCCATTCATATTGCAGAAGATAGTCTGCGACAAAGTGTTTCAACTCGAGGCAAAGCATCACCCAAAGTGCAAAAGTAGTCGTTTCAGGCACGGTTCCCATCCCACCAGCTATTCATGACTTTTCTAGTCGATCAGCGTCGCCTCGACTAGTTTTTCCTTCTCATTGAGGAGTTCGGCAAAGTCGGCGGCGCGTTCGGGCAGTTTCCTGTAGAAGCTCTCAAGCCCGGGCTCGATCGCCATGGCCAGCGTGTGGCATTCCTCAAGACGTTCGATATCAATCTGTCCGGTTCTGGCGAATTCACGGATCAAACTGCGGTGAATCTGCCCGAGCTTCTGGAACGCAGCACTGCCCTTCATGGTCTTGTCGCCGATCAGGATGTGCGTTTGAATCCTCATCGATTTCCCCTTGAGGCCAAGATAGCCCGCCTCGAGGGTCGCAAAGTCCTCGAGGCCCGCGCGCATCGATTCCGTAATCAGGATGTCATAGTCAACTTGCCGGCAGGCGGTTTCGATCCGCGCTGCGACGTTCACGGTATCGCCAATCGCGGAATAATTGAAACGATCGAGCGAGCCGATGTTGCCGACGCAGGCGATGCCGGTATTGATGCCGATGGCACAGGCGACGGGCTTGTGATCGTGCTCGGAATTGAAATCTACAAGCGCGCTGCGCATGTTGATCGCCGCCAAAGCGGCCAGCTCACGGTGGTTTTCCGTCTCGACCGGCGCATTCCAGAAGGCCATGATCGCATCACCGATGAATTTGTCGATTGTGCCGGACTGGGCAAGGATCTTGCTGCCCAGCCTGGTGAAAAGGTTGTTGAGCAGCGAGACCATCTGGTCGGCGGTGACGGTTTCGGTCAGCGGCGTGAAATTGCGGATGTCGCAGAACATGAGGCTGACCTCACGGTTGATCCCGCCAAGCTCGACCTGGTGGCCGTCGCGCTCGATCTGATCGAGAACACCCGGAGCGACATAGTGAGAAAAGGATTTGCGGATCTTCCGCTTGTCGCGGTCGGCGACGATGAACTGATAAGCGGCAAGCCCCGAGGAGGCCAGGAACCCGCCGTATCAGGCGAATGTGCTGAACCACCCGCAAAATGTTGAGGGGGAAAAGCGCGGTATGCAGGATGAGGATCGCGTGGTTGCCCGCGCCGAGCGCGTAGACGATGAAGAAGATGTTGGAGGCGATCGCAAAGCTGCGGAGGGGAATGATCGCCTTCATGAAAAAGGCCACAAAGACCAGCGCCGAGGCGACGTAGGACGAAACGGTGATCCAGTCCACGTCCAAGGTCACGAGCCCCCTTCACTCACAGGATGCCGCGAGACGAGCAAAACTCGCCCCGAGGATCAACAGCTTTTCCGAGGTCTGCCGAATCCGGCTCCGGTCAGTTGAACATCGTATTCGGCAGGATCAACGAAATCTGAGGAAAGGCGATCAAGATGCCGATTGCCACGACCATCATGCCCCAGAACGGCACCACGCCGCGGAAGATATCGGCCAGCGGAACCTTGGGCGCCACGGATTTCACGATAAAGACGTTGAGCCCCACGGGCGGCGAAATCAGACCCATCTCGAGCGCCAGCACCACGAGCACGCCAAACCAGATCGGGTCGATCCCAAGTTCCAGAATGATCGGAAAGAAGATCGGCAGGGTCAGAACGAGCATCGCAAAGCCTTCAAGGAAACAGCCAAGGATCAGATAGATCGACAAGATCAAGATCAGCGTGCCGATCTTGCCAAGGCCAAAACCGATGATGAACTCGCCCACGGCGCTGGGAATGTGGCTGAGCGCGATGAAGGGGTTGAGCAGGTGCGCCGCGATCAGGATCAGCATGACGGTGGCGGTCGTGGTGACAGAGTCTTTCGCCGCCTCCCAGAACTGCTTCAGCGACAGGCTCCTTTGCACGATGCCGATCACGATCACGATCCCGGCGCCGACCGCCGAGGCCTCGACCGGGGAAAAGAAGCCGCCATAGATCCCGCCGATGGTCAGAAGGATCACGCCGACGATCGGCAAGGCGCCCGCGAGCGCGCGTAGTTTCTCGGGGAACGTCGTCTTGGGACCAGCCGGACCGAAGCCCGGACGGAAGGTGCAGATCAGCATAATCGCCACGATGAACAACAGCAGCAGCATGATGCCCGGCAGAACGCCTGCAAGAAACAGGCGTCCTATCGATTGCTCGGTCAGGATCGCATAGATCACAAAGCCGGTCGACGGCGGGATCAGAATGCCAAGGGTGCCGCCTGCGGCGACCACGCCCGTCGAAAGGCGGGGGTCATAGTCGTAGCGGTCCATTTCCGAAAGGGCGACCTTGCCCATCGTCAGGGCCGACGCCACAGAGGATCCCGACAGCGCCGCGAAGCCGCCGCAGCCGATCACGGTCGCCGACGCCAAACCGCCGCGAAATTGGCCGATGAGCGCATATGCCGCGTCATAGAGGCGGCGGCTCATGCCGGTTATTGAGGCTACATTGCCCATCAAGATGAAGAGCGGGATCACCACAAGTTGCGGCGACGAGGCAAGGGTAAAGGCCTCGGAGGCCAGCAGGCCATAGGCGGCGCGACTGCTATCAAGCGCGATGATCCCGAAGAAACCGACGACAAACATCGCAAAGGCAACTGGGATCCGGATGATCAACAGCACGAAAAGGGCGATGATCCCGAGAAATCCGATCGTCGATGCAGTCATACCTGGGCTTCTTTCTGAACGTCGCGGCAGGCAATTGCCAACTCCAGAGCCCGCGAGAACATCCCCAGAGCCGTGACAAGCGCCAGAATGGAAAGCGCATTCTGGAACCAGAGCTTTTTCAACGGCAAGAGATTGGTCTGAAGGTTGAGCATGGCGGAAATCTTGGCGCTGTCATTCACGGCCCAAGCCATCGCCACGAAGATAGCGGCCCCCGTGAGGGCCGAGATCACGTCGATCCCGCGGTTGAACCAGCGCGGGAAATAGGCCTCAAAGAGGTCGACTGCCACATGGCCGCCGCGACGATCACAGATCGCCATGCCGCCGAAGACAAGGATTACCATCGTCATCGTGACCAGATCTTGCGAGCCATAAAGCGGCGAACCCAGCGCGCGGCCGATCACGTCGTACAGGATCACCCCGACCTCCCCAAGGAGGCCGAGGGTCCCGAAAACTGCGGACAGGCCAATCAGCCTGTCCGCCCAAGTTCTTGCAAATTTGAGCAAGCTTTATTCGCCCCGCATCGCGGCCAGCGCCGCAGCGCCGTCGACGCTGGCGACGAAGGAGTCGACGACACCCGAGATCGCGGCAGTGAAGGCAGCGATTTCATCGGCGGTGAGATCGACCATGACGTTCTTGCCATCGGCGCGGGCGGCCTCCAGCGAAGCGGTCGCGGTCGCCATCCAGGCATCTTCTGCGCTCTTCGACAGGACCTCGCCTGCGACAGCGTCGATCGCCGCCTTCTGATCGTCCGGCAGGCTGTCATACTTGGCCTGGTTCATGACGGTGAAGAAGGTCAGACGGCCGAGCGGCGCGCCGAGGATCAGAGCATCGGCCACTTCGTCGAGCTTGAAGTCAATGAGGGTCGAGGAGCCGGTGAAGACACCGTCGATCAGACCGGTCTGAAGGGCATTATAGACCTCGCTGATCGGCATCTGCACAGGGGTTGCGCCCAGAGCAACGGCAACCTCGGCGGCGGTGGCGCCGGCAACGCGGATCTTCAGGCCAGCCAGATCTGCAGGCGAGCGGATCGCCTTGTCGCGCATGATCATGATGTTCGGCTCGGAAGTCCAAAGCGCGAGGGTCTTCACGCCCGGGAACTCGCCGGCAAGGTGATCGTCATATGCAGCCAAGAGGCCGATATAGCCCGGCACGCCATCGTCGATCGCGCCCGGAAGCTCGGCGATCATGGTCTTGCCAAACTGCGACGAGGTATAGCCCGGAAGGCCCCAGACCACATCGGCAACGCCTTGAAGCGCGCGCACATATTGCTCGACCGGGCCAGCGCCCAGTTCGCCGCCGTGATAGCCGCGCACGGTCAGCTCGCCACCGGTGGCCGCAGAAACTTCGCTGTTCATCAGCTCGATGACCGAGGCGTTGATGGTGTGGAACGGCGGGGTGAAGTTGGCAAACTTCAGCTCCTCGGCAGCGACCGAAGAGCCGATGACAGCAGCAACCGCAGCCGCGACAAAAGTGAACTTCATTTTCATGTGGTATTTCCTCCCAGTTGTTGCCCGCCCCTTCCCGGAGCGGTGTCAATTGCGCGGGACGATAGCGAAGCACCGTCCCGCCCCCTAATCATTTCTGTGCGCTGACTATTAGGTCAGGCTATACCTTCGATTTGGTGCGCCAGCTGTCGGCATAGTTTTCGCGGGCCTCACGCGCATAAGGCGTGGGCGAAACGCGCACGCGGATCTCGGCCTGCTTGTGCTTCTCGGCCGAGGTTTTCTGTGTCGACTGAGGCTCGCCCCAGACCAGTGTCAGAACATCGCCCTCCTGAACATCGGCATCGACCACGCCAAGCGAGAGCATGCAGCGCTCGTTGTAGGAGTAGCCGTTGAACATCGACATACCCACCTGCTTGCCATCCTTCAGGATCAGGTCGGCGCTTGACGAGGCATAGTTGGGCTGCGGGAAATCGATCCACTTGAAGTGGTCTTCCCCCGGACGGAAGGCAGACGCGATGACGTTGACCACGTCTTCGGCGTTCCATTCAAAAGTGACCTTCTTGCGGTTATTCGCCCCGCGCATGGCCTCAAGGGCGGCCTTGCCGATAAAGTCATCCTTCTTCCAGCCGATGTAGAAATCATAGCCAAGCTCGAAGGGGTTTACATAATAGTCGGCGATGTTGTCGCTGACGAGGCTGCCACCGATCGAACCGGCCGCCTCATAGGAATCGGCGCCAAGCCAGTCGCGATAGTCCTTCATCATCCCGTCGCCAGTATAGATCCCAGGCAGCGGCGAGGGGATCCAGCCCGATTCGAGCGTGTTGGTTGAATAGGCGCGGCTACCGACCTGACGCAGATCAACACCAGCGCTGCGGGCGGCCTCGAGGATGGTCGACTGGATGTAATCCTTGTCGGCATAGGGGCCCCAGATTTCAAGGCCCGGCGCACCGGCCATGCCGTGACGCAGCGCCTGAACCCGCTTGGAGCCGACGTTGATCCAATCGACGTGGAAGAACTTGATATCCGGAACCGGCCCGCCGTTGATCGCGGTAAAGATCTTGTCGGCCTCGGGGCCCTGGATCTGAAAGCGATAGTGGGTGCGATAAATCGCCTTGCCATCGGGGCGCGAGTTGGAGCGCGGATCATGGTGCAGACGAACTTTCCAGGTCCCGACAGCGGCCTGGAACTTGACCCAGTTGGCGGTCGGGGCGCGGCCGACGAGGACGAACTTGTCCTCAAGCTCGCGGAAGATGATCATGTCGCCGATCACATGGCCGGCCGGAGTGACAGGCACGAAGTGCTTGGCGCGGTTGAGATCGAAGTTCGAGAAGCTGTTGATGCCGACGTGCGAGAGGAACGCCGCCACATCCGGGCCTTCGACGATCAGCTCATCCATATGGTGGGTCTGATCAAACAGCACCGCGCTGTCGCGCCACGCGCGCTGTTCATCGCGCCAGTTGGTATATTCGGGGGCAACAACCGGATAGACATACATCCCGATTTGCGAGTTCCGCAGCATTTGCACCGGGTTCTTGTGTTTGGCGATGACGTCAGAAAGGCTAGGCATCTTCAGGGCTCCTTGAGTGGTGTTAGGTGGCCGAGACGAGCGACAACCCGGGGACTTTGTCCGCCAGGCTGGGATCGCCACGCATGAGGTATTCGAGGTTTTCCCGCGCAAGCCGCGCGTGTTCGCGGGCCAGCGCCTCGGCGCGGGCCCCTTCTCGATCGCGGATTGCGGAAAAGAGTTCACGGTGCTGGCGCTGGGCCCGCGACAGTGACTGCTGAAAATCGGGGATGACTTCCTGCCCTTGCAGGAAGGCCGAAGGCGAGGCGAGCGGCAGGCGTGTCACACGATCAACCTCGCGCTCGAGGATCGGGCTCTTGGCAAGCCGCGACAGGATCTTGTGAAAGGCCGCGTTGTGCCGGACGTAGGCCGCGAAATCGAGACCGCCGGGCCGCGCCAGCGCCACGTCGATCGCTTCAAGCTCAATCTCGGCCTGCGCCATAAGGCGGGGGTCTGCGCCCCGCTCCGCGGCCAGACGCGCAGCGGTGCCTTCGATCACCCCGCGAATCTCGATCGCGTCGATGATGTCCCGGACGCTGAAGCTGGCAACCTTGCAGCCGCCAGTCGCGATCCGCTCCAAGAGCCCTTCTTCAATCAACCTCTCCATCGCCTGCCGCAGCGGCGTGCGAGAAATGTCGAGCCGTTCGGCAAGGGCGGTTTCAGGCAGACGGACGCTCGATTCAAAAGCGCCGCCGAGAATCAGGGATCTCAGCTCCAGCAACGCCTTCTCGAACTGGGACGAACGTCCCTTCATTTCCATCGATGGCCTCCCGATGCTGCGACATTTACTCCCAGTCGCAACTTGATCATGATTACCTGTATACAATTTCAGGTCAATATGGCATGTATTCGCCAAGTTGGTAAGGATTTGTTTGCTTTTTGTATACCAAGCGTAGAAATCCACTCTAACACACTCACGGAACGGCCCGCGCTTTGGCGCGGGCCAGACCCTGAGGAGGGGCAATCCGGTATGACGACGACCGAGCTAGTCCTCGCCCTTGCCGCAGTCGGCGTTGGGGGCTTTGTCAAAGGCGCTGTGGGCGCAGGCGCGCCGGTCGTGGCGATTCCGATCCTGTCGCTTCTGTTCAACGTGCCCTTCGCCGTTGCGGTGATGAGTGTCCCGAACCTGTGGTCGAACATCTTTCAGGGCTGGGCGAACCGCGCCCACCTGTTGCACCGCCGCTTCGTCCTGTCGCTTGCGGTCAGCGGCGCGGCGGGAGCCCTCGTCGGGACGTTGTTCCTTGCGTGGCTGCCTGAACGCCCCTTGACGCTCATCCTCGCCGGAATCCTTGTTCTCTACCTCGGTTTCCGGTTCCTGAGACCTGACTGGAAGATATCGCGCGACGCTGCCGACCGACTCGTGATCCCAGCGGGGGCCATAGGCGGGATGCTTCAAGGCGCGGCCGGACTTTCCGCCCCGGTCTCTGTCACTTTCCTCAATGCAATGAAGCTTGAACGGAGAACCTTCATTGCCACGATTTCGATCTTCTTCGCCGCCGTGTCGCTGGTGCAGGTTCCGACGCTCTGGAAAATCGGGATCATGGGCCCGGACGAGTTTCGCATGAGCATGATGGCGCTTGTGCCTTTGCTGGGCGGTATGCCCATCGGCTCCTGGGCCGCGCGCCATGTCTCGCGCGAGACCTTCGACAAGTTGATCCTGACTCTGCTAGTTCTCGTAGCGATCCGGCTTCTCTGGGTCGGCATTGTCGGGGCCTAGGTGTCTTCAACGGGTATGGCTCCACGCAAGAGCCCAAGCAAGAGCCTCTGCGCCGCGGTCGGTTCCCAATCGCTCCGCAGGGTCAATCCGATAGGTCTCGCCGGCAGGTGGGTTGCAAAATCCAGAGCTGCGACGAGGCCCTTCTCGATCTCGGCCTTCGCTTGCTGGCGCGAGATACAACCGAGATGGTCGCTCAGTCCCAGCATGTCGCGCATGAGCAGGATCGAACCGCTTTCAAGGATGCTCGCCGGCGCGGCGCTTCCGGCGTCGGCGAACATCGCGTCAAACTGTTGGCGGGTCGGGGTCCCCTTTGGCGGGACGATCCAGGGATAGCGCGCCAACTCTTCCAGCGTCAGGTCTTGCCGTCCGACCAAGACGTGTTTCTTTCCGGCAAGGAGGGCGAGACGGTCGTCGAAAAGCTTTTCCTGCACCACATCGCCAATCGGCGCTGGATCGCGCAACGCTCCGACAAGCAGGTCGATTTCGCCCCGCCGCAGACCTGACAGGAGAGGTTCGTAAGGCCCATCTATCACCCTCACCTTCAAGAGCGGGCGGAGCGAGCGGAATTCGGCCAGAGCCTTTGGCAGAAGGACGGACCGCGAAAGAGGCATGGCGCCGATCACGATCTGGCCGGCGTCGCGCCCTTCGAATTCGGCAAGATCCGCCTCGGCCTGATCGAATTCATAAAGTGCCAGCCGCGCGGCCTGCGCCAAGGCCTGGCAGGCGCGCGTTGGCACGATGCCATAGGATGCGCGCTCGAAAAGCTTGCGCCCGGCCTCCTCCTCGATCTGGGTGATGGCGCGATGGACGGTCGGCTGAGCAAGGCCAAGCTGCCGCGCCGCAAGCGTGAAATTCTCGGCCTCGCGCATAGCGATAAGGGCCTGAAGTTGGGCATGGCTCACAGTCAGGCGCAAACGATGCGAAACATCGGCCAGGGCCGGATCAAGGATCTCGAAAGCCCGGCGGAACCGGCCTGCAAGGACTTCGCCTCGCGGAGTAAGGAAGAACCCGTTGCGCGTCCGCTCGAAGATCGCGCCGCCCGCCTCGCGCTCGATCTTGCTGATCGCCTGGGTCACGGCGGGCTGCGAGACATGACAGACCTCCGACGCCCGCGTCAACGAGCCCAGATCGGCCACCGCGAGGATCAGCCGGAAATGGCGGAGGTTGCGCGAGATCATATCTTGTCGAGAACGCTGTCGGCGCGAGCGCCAAGATCGTCCTCGCCCGCCGCAAGCCCCATCGCGCCAATCGCCGCCTGCCAGCTCTCGGCCGCATGCGCCATCCGCGCCGGAAGGCCCAGCGCCTCAATCGTGGCGACAACCTCGGCCATCTCGGCGGCGCGGCGGTTGCCGTGCGCCATCATCCGTTCGAGATTATAGGAACCGCGCTTGTTCCAGTCGATGCCGGGATCAGATGCCTGAAGCGAGGCGATCACCGCCTCTTCGACGCCCGCCTTGCGCGCCGCGAGGAAACATTCCGCTGTCAGCGCCTCCAACCCCTTGATCATGACAGACCGCAGCATCTTGACCGCCGAAGCTCCGCCGATCCCACCACCGACAATCGTGGGCCGCATATCGAGGGATCGCAAGATCGCCTCGGCCATCTCGGCATGGGGGCCGGAGACAAGAAGCGGCACATGGTGTTTCTTTGGATGCACCGGAGCCATCACCGCCACATCCACATAAGCGCCCCCTGCCCCTTCGATCGCCTCGGCAGCGGCGCGTTTGGTGTCGGGCGAGCAGGAATTGCAGTCGAGCCAGAGAAGGCCCTTGGGCAAAACCTCGGCCGCCTGCCGCGCGGCGACAAGCGCTTGATCGGCGGTCACCAGCGAGAAGGCGACGCTTGCGCCCTCAAGCGCCGCGCTTGGGCTGTCGGCCCCCGCGACGCCAATCGCGGCATAGCGATCTTTCATGGCGCGCGCGGTCGGAGGGGCCAGGCTCTTGATGTCGAAGGCGCGTATCTCGGAAGGAGCCTGATCCCCCCAGCCCGAACGAAACGCCATCGCCGCTTCGCCGAACCCTACAAAGGCAATGCTATCTATCGTCATGTCCCGCGCCCCTCCACGGGGCCGATCCGAACGGGGATCGCCGCCGCGCCATCGTTACTATAGCCAAACATTATGCCGCTTGGGAATCTTCTGATTTGTCGCGCGGGCCTTTGCCCTGACATAGTCGGGGCGCCCAACGCATCAGGATAGTGCCCATGTCGTCCGCCAAGACCGCCCTTGTCATCAGCGCCCACGCGGCCGACTTTGTCTGGCGCTGCGGCGGTGCGATCGCGCTCCATGCCGAGATGGGTTACAACGTCACCGTCCTGTGCCTTTCGTTCGGAGAACGCGGCGAAAGCGCAAAGCTATGGAAACAGCCGGACATGACGCTCGAGGCCGTCAAAGCCGCCCGCAAGGGCGAGGCGGAACGCGCGGCCGAGGCGCTGGGCGTGCATGACCTCGTCTCGATGGACCTTGGTGATTACCCGCTCGAACTGACCCGCGCCGACAAGGAAGCCGTGGTCGACGTGATCCGCGCCGTGCAGCCGCACTTCATGCTCAGCCATTCGCAATATGATCCCTACAACACCGATCACATGTATGCGACGCAGATTGCCCTCGAATGCCGGATGATCGCGCAGGCTTGGGGCCATAATCCCGGCCAAAGGGTTCTCGGTGCTCCGCAGCTTTATCTTTTCGAGCCCCACCAGACGGAACAAATGGGTTGGAAACCCGACACCTTACTCGACGTGACCCCGGTTTGGGACAAGAAACGCGCGGCCATCGAATGCATGGAGGGGCAAGAACATCTGTGGGACTATTACACCCGCGTCGCCCAGAACCGCGCCAATCACTTCAAGCGCAATTCCGGCGGCCAGTCCGGCGGCCGTGACTGCAAATATGCCGAAGGCTTTCAGTCGGTCTTTCCGCGCACTGTCGACGAGCTTTGAGCCGCCGGCGAAAGGAGCATAGAGATGAACACGCCGTCCAATCCTTCGTTCGACATTGCCCATCTCGGCCACGTCGAGGTCTATACCGACAAGTTCGACGAGAGCCTCGATTTCTATACCCGCGTCTTTGGCCTCACGGTTTCGGGGCAGGACGGCCATTCGGCCTATCTGCGGGCTTGGGATGACTACGAGTTCCACTCCCTCAAGCTCACCCGCCATCACACCACCGGCGTCGGCCACATCGGCTATCGCGCGGCCTCGCCCGAGGCGCTCGAGCGGCGGGTCAAGGCGATCGAGGCGTCGGGCTACAAGGTGCATGGTTGGACCGAGGGCGATCTGGGGCATGGACGTGCCTTCCGCTTCGAAGACCCGTTCGGCCATGTCTTCGAGATCTACTGGGAAACCAAGCGGCCGATCCTGACCGACAAGACCCGCCCCGCGCTCAAGAACAACGCGAGCAAGTTTCACGCCAAAGGGGTTTGCCCGCGCAGGCTCGATCACCTCAACCTCTTGTCTCAGAACGTCGCCGAATTCCGCCGCTTCATGGAAACCTGCCTCGGTAGCCGCGTGACCGAGATGATCCAGCTTGATAACGGGCGGATCGGTGGCTGCTGGTTCACGGTCAACAACAAGACCTATGACCTCGCCTGCACCGAAGAGCATGGCGGCGGCCAAGGGCGGCTGCATCATGTCACCTATGCCACCGACCAGCGCGAGGACATCCTGCGCGCTGCCGATATCTTCCTCGAAAACGGCGTCCATATCGAAACCGGGCCGCACAAACACGCCATTCAGGGCACCTTCTTTCTTTACGTCTGGGAGCCTGCGGGCAACCGGGTCGAGCTTGCCAATGCCGGCGCGCGGCTGATCCTCGCGCCCGATTGGGAACCGGTCGTCTGGACCGAGGCCGAGCGCAAGAAGGGACAGGCTTGGGGTCTCAAGACCATCGAGAGCTTTCACACCCACGGCACGCCACCGGTCAAGAAGGACTGATGCAATGCCTGTCGTCGTTCAGAATGTAGCTCGTGCCGACAAGGCTGTGATCGAGGGCCTCGCCGTGGCGGGCGTTGCCACGGTGCATGAAGCGCAGGGGCGCACGGGATGCCTCGCCTCTTACGTGCGGCCGATCTATTCGGGGGCGCAGATCGCCGGGTCAGCGGTGACGATTTCGGCCCCGCCCGGCGACAATTGGATGCTGCACGTTGCCATAGAACAGCTGCAAGAGGGAGATATCCTCGTCCTCGCGCCCACCTCGCCCTGCGACAGCGGCTATTTCGGTGATCTTCTCGCCACCTCGGCCATGGCGCACGGCTGCCGAGGCCTCGTGATCGACGCGGGCGTGCGGGATATTCGCGACCTGACGAAAATGGGCTTCCCGGTCTGGTCCAAGGCAATTTCGGCGCAGGGCACCGTGAAGGAGACCTTGGGGAGCGTGAATATCCCGATCGTCTGCGCCGGTCAGGCGATCGAGGCGGGCGACGTCATTGTCGCCGACGACGATGGCGTCTGCGTCGTGCGCCGTGCTGGGGCCGAGGCCGTCCTTGCCGCCGCGACCAAGCGCCTTGCGGCAGAAGAGGCCAAGCGGGCGCGGCTCGCCTCGGGCGAACTTGGCCTCGACATTTATGATATGCGGCCGCGCCTTGCCGAGAAGGGCCTCAAATATGTCTAGCGAGGGAATCCCCTGCCTCTGGATGCGCGGCGGGACCTCGAAGGGCGGCTATTTTCTGGCTTCCGACCTGCCCGCCGATCCGGCGGCGCGCGATGCGCTTCTGCTGCGGATCATGGGCTCGCCCGACCCGCGTCAGATCGACGGGCTTGGCGGAGCCGACCCGCTGACATCGAAGGTTGCAATCCTTTCGCCCTCGACGCGCGATGATGCCGATATCGACTATCTCTTTCTTCAGGTTTTCGTCGATCATCCTCTGGTTTCCGACAAACAGGGCTGTGGCAATATCCTTGCCGGGGTTGGCCCCGCCGCCATTGAACGCGGGCTGGTTGCCGCGCAGGACGGGATGACCCCGGTCCGCATCCATATGGTCAACACCGGCGAGGTAGCGTTGGCCGAGGTCCAGACGCCGAACCGCCGCGTGACCTATGAGGGCGATGCGACCATTGACGGCGTACCGGGCACCCACGCGCCGGTACGGCTGCTCTTCCAAAACATTGCCGGCTCGATGTGCGGCGCGCTTTTGCCGACAGGAAACGAGGCCGACGAGATCGACGGCATCGCCTGCACGCTGATCGACAACGGGATGCCAATCGTTGTGATGCGCGCCACCGACTTTGGCCTTACCGGGCAGGAAGCCCGCGAGGCGCTTGAGGCCGATACCGCCCTCAAGACACGGATCGAGGCGATCCGGCTCAGGGCCGGACCAATGATGGGTCTCGGCGATGTCACGGACTCGAGCGTTCCCAAGATGACGCTGGTTTCCGCCCCGATGAACCGCGGCGCTATCTCCACGCGCAGCTGGATTCCGCACCGCGTCCATGCCTCGGTGGGAGTCTTCGCCGCCGTCAGCGTGGCCACTGCTTGCCTTTTGAAAGGCAGCCCGGCTCATGGCCTTGCGGTTATCCCCTCTGACGGGCGTTTCCTGATCGAGCACCCAACCGGCGCGGTCGAGGTGTTTCTTGATCTGGCCACCGATGGTTCGGTGACAGGCGCCGGAAACATCCGCACCGCCCGCAAGCTCTTGGACGGGCGGGTTTTTCCCTAACCGTTGACCGAAGTCGGGCGGAGAGCGTAGGCT
>JAURFB010000116.1 GCA_030827165.1 Marivivens sp. | reverse complement strand
GGCGGTCATCGCCACCAAGGTGGCGGGTGATACGAACATGGTCCGCGACGGGCGGGGCTATGACGGCACGATCGTGCGCGAGGCGGTCGAGGCATCGCTGAGGCGCCTCAAGACCGATGTGATCGATCTCTATCAATTGCATTGGCCGATGCGCGGATCCTATATGTTCCGGCAGAATTGGCACTACGACCCGCGCGGCAGTCGGCGCGCCGAGGTGGTCGATCATATGGTCGAGGTGCTTGAGGCGATGGCCGAACTTGAGCGGGCCGGAAAGGTGCGGGCCTTTGGTCTGTCGAATGAGGGGGCCTGGGGCACGCTGCATTGGCTTTCCCTGGCGGAAAAGATCGGCGCGCCGCGCATTGCCACGGTGCAGAACGAATATTCGCTGCTTTGCCGGCTCTACGACACCGATATGGCCGAGACCTCGGTGATGGAGGATGTGACGCTGCTGTCGTTCTCGCCTCTCGGGGCGGGGCTCTTGACGGGCAAGTATCAGAACGGCGCGATCCCTCAGGGCAGCCGGATGTCGCTCAACGGCAATCTTGGCGGGCGCAAGAGCGCGCGGGTCTTTCCGGCGGTCCAGGCCTATCTCGATGTGGCGGCCAAGCACGGGCTCGACCCGGTGCATATGGCGATCGCCTGGCAGCGGAGCCGGCCCTTCCCGATCTCGGCGATCTTCGGGGCGACGAGCTCGGCGCAGCTTGAGCATATCCTGGCGGGCAAGGATCTGGTGCTCGGCAAGGCGGTGATCGACGATCTCGAGGCGGCCCACCGGCAGCACCCGATGCCCTATTGAAGAGAGGGGGGCTCTGCCCCCGCCCTTCGGGCTCCCCCGGAGTATTTGAGGCCAAAAGAAACCTAGAGGCGCTGGCCCCGCGCGCGGCGGAGCTGGCTGACCGAGGTATTGTAGGCGGCCTTGAAGGCGCGGGCGAAGGCGGCGTGGCTGGCAAAGCCTGTGGCAAGGGCAATGTCTTGCACCGGCTGGTCGGTGTCGGTGGCGAGGCGGCGCGCTTCGGAGAGGCGCAAGGCGAGGCCGAAGGCATGGGGCGAGCGGCCCGTGGCGGCGCGGAAGCGTTGTTCGAAATGGCGGCGGGAGACGCCGAGGCTTTTGGCGAGGCTGGCGATGGCGGGCGGGGTTTCAAGCGCGGCTTCGAGACGGGCGATGGCCCCGGCGATCAGCGGGTCGCGGCGGGAGAGGGTGGCGGTCGGCACCAGGCGCTGTGGCGCGTCGCCGGAGTGGACGGGATCGTAGATGAAGGCCGATGCCACGCGGGCCGACAGGTCGCGCCCGTGCAGGCGTCCCATGAGGTGCAGCATCATGTCGAGGCAGGGGCTGGCGCCGCCGGTCGTCAGCATCCGGCCCGAGATGCGGAAGCGGTCGCGCACCACCTGGACGCGCGGATAGCGGATGGCGAAGTCATCGAGGTCTTCCCAATGGGTTGTGGCGGCAAGGCCATCCAGCAGGCCCGAGGCGGCTAGGAGATGCGAGCCGCCGTCGACGCCGGCGAGGGTCGAGCCCGCGCGGGCGATGCGGCGCAGCTGGGCGATCAGGGCGGGGGTGGTTTGATCGATGATGCGAAAGCTGGCGAGGATCAGGAGAAGATCGGGCGGCGCCGTTTCGGCGATCGGCTGGCCGGGAATGGGGAAGCCCGCGGTGATCTGGGCAGGGGCGCCGGTGGCGGTGAGAAAGCGCCAGTCGAAAAGCTGCCGTTCGGCGCGGCGATTGGCGGCGCGCAGGGGGTCCACCGCGGCGGCGAGCGACAGCATATTGGTCTGGTCGAGCACGAGAATGCCGACAGAGAGTGGGCTGGCGCCTGCGGGATCGTAGCGGGGAAACAGGGGGTCTGCGCTATTCATCAAGAAACCTGCGTAAAACGGAAAGAGAAAATGTGCAAGCTGTCAGATACTTGCGCGACTCATCAAGGAGAGATCCCATGCCCCTGCAAATGAACCGTGAGGTTTTCATCACCTGCGCCGTGACCGGCTCGGGCGCCACTCAGGACCGCAGCCCGCACGTTCCCCGCTCGCCCAAGGAAATCGCCGACAGCGCCATCGAGGCGGCCAAGGCGGGTGCGGCGATTGTCCATTGCCATGTGCGCGATCCCGAAACCGGCAAGCCCTCGCGCAAGGTCGAATACTATCGCGAAGTGACCGATCGCATCCGCGAGGCCGAGGTTGACGTTGTGCTCAATCTCACGGCCGGCATGGGCGGCGACATCATCTTCGGGCCGACCGAGAACCCGATGGCCCTGAGCCCGGCGACCGACATGATCGGGGCCTCGGCCCGTGTCGAGCACGTGGCCCAATGTCTGCCCGAGATCTGCACCCTCGATTGCGGCACGATGAACTTTGCCGAGGCCGACTATGTGATGACCAACACGCCAGGGATGCTGACGGCGATGGGCCAGATGATGACCCATCTGGGCGTCAAGCCCGAGATCGAGGCTTTTGACACCGGCCACCTGTGGTATGCCAAACAGTTGGTCGAAGACGGGATCCTGCACGGGCCGGCGTTGGTCCAGCTGTGCATGGGCGTGCCGTGGGGCGCGCCGGATGACCTCAACACCTTCATGGCGATGGTCAACAACGTGCCGCAAGACTGGACGTTCTCGGCCTTCGCGCTGGGCCGCAACCAGATGGCCTATGCGGCGGCAGCGGTTCTTGCCGGCGGCAACGTGCGCGTGGGCCTTGAGGACAACCTCTGGCTTGGCAAGGGGCAACTGGCGACCAACGCCCAGCTCGTCGAGCGCGCCGCCAGTATCGTCGAGAACATGGGCGCGCGGGTGATCGGGCCGGAGGAGGTCCGCCAGAAACTCGGGCTGACCAAGCGCGCACCGGCCGCGCGCAGCTGAACGGCGCAAGAATGATCCGGCGAGGCCGCCGCACCGTAGACCTTCTAAAACGGGCTGTCATTGGGGCAGCGCCGTCGGTGAGAGGGATTATCCACGATGCGTCTGGTCCTGCTGGCTTTCTTGATTGTAACCTTGTCGCCGTTGCAGGCTCAGGCCGCCTACCGGGACAAATCGGTGCCGATGCAGACGGTGAGCGGGTTCGACCTCGATCGCTATCTTGGCCTTTGGTACGAAATCGCGCGCTATCCTTTCAGCTTCGAGAATGGCTGCGCCGGTGTGACGGCCGAATAT
>JAURFB010000079.1 GCA_030827165.1 Marivivens sp. | reverse complement strand
TTGGGGTGTTCGGTGTCGGAAGACACCGCAAACGTCACCGACTTTCCGCGATGTGTATGCGGCTCTGCCGCTTCAAGGATGATCCCCTCAAGCGGAACCCGGCGCAGCATCTGATCGTCCTTGCCCGCCCGCCCCATCGAAAGAAGGATATCGCGGCATCGGTCGGCCTGTTCTCCGATCAGGCGAATATCCTCGATCAAGTCTTCGCGGCCTGCCGCCTCGACCAGAAGCTCGGAACTGGCCAGTTTGATCGTCGCGAGCGGCGTTCCAAGTTCGTGCGCCGCTGCGGCGACAACCCCGCCCAGATCGGTCAGCTTCTGTTCGCGGGCCAGCGCCATCTGGGTAGCAAGAAGGGCGTCGCCCATAGAATGCATCTCGCTTGTCACCTGTCGGGCATAAAGGCCAAGGAAGGTCACTCCGATCATCATGGCAGCCCAGAAGCCAAAGAGAAACAGGCCCGGAAGTCCGATCTGGGCGCCGCCCGGAAGGATGATCGGGAAATAGAAACGGCTGAGCGCTGTTACCAGAACGATCGAGACACCCCCAATCAAGGCGGTGCTGCGAAGCGGAAGAAATGTCGCCGCGATGGTGACGGGCACGAGCGCCAGCATCGAGAAGGGGTTATTGAGGCCGCCGGTCAGGTAAAGAAGAAGGCCCAGCTGCAAGAGATCGAACAAGAGCATTACTGTCGCCTGCATGACGGTCAGGCGCGTGCTCTGCGGGAACAGAAAAGTCGAAAAGAGATTGGCCAGAACCGACGCTCCGACCGCCACCGCCACGAGGCCGACCTCGATCTGCAACCGAAAGATTTCGACAGCAACGAAAAGAGCGGCCACCTGACCGGCGATCGCAATCCACCGCAGCACGACAAGTGTGCGCAGCCTGACCCAATCGCTGCGGGCGCGGTCCTTGAAGAGTTCTAGTTCGGATACCGGCATTTGCCCGCTCAGCGTATTGTGACTTGCTGGACTATTGTTATTTCCCGTTCGACCGGCGATCAATGCGCCCGAAGCGAAAGGAAGAGATATGCAAAGGCTGATCGCGTTTGGATCCGGCATCGCCGTGATCATTCTGGTCGTTGCGACCTATATTGCGACGATGATGGGCGGCAGCGACGACATCTTTGCCGAATGCACCGGATCACAATCGGCCGGCGCGGTCGGCGGCCCTTTCACGCTTGTCGATGAGAACGGCCAGACCGTTACCGATCAGGAGGTGATCACCGAGCCGACGCTTCTCTATTTCGGCTATACCTTCTGCCCGGATGTCTGCCCGCTCGACTCCCAGCGCAACGCCGACGCGACAGATCTTCTTGCCGAGCGAGGCATATCGATCCGAACGGCCTTCATCTCGGTCGACCCCGACAGGGATACGCCCGAAGTTGTCGCGGCCTTTACCGACTATTTCCACGACAAGATGCTTGGCCTGACAGGTTCGCCCGAACAGGTCGCCGCCGCATCGCGGGCATACAAGACCTACTACAAGAAGAACGACGATGATCCAGAATACTACACCGTGGATCATTCGACCTTCACCTATTTTGTGATGCCCGGCTATGGGGTCGTCGATTTCTTCCGCCGCGACGATACCGCCGACACAATCGCAACACGCGCCACCTGTTTTATCGACGCCGTCGCCGCCGCTAATTGACCTTGGTGAGATATGGCGGCAACGTCATATTCAACAAAAGGGATTGATGGATGACGACAGACACTCTCGATCTGGGGCGGGACCCGTCCATTCTTCTGGTCGACGATGACGAGGCCTTTCTCAAGCGTCTCGCCAAAGCGATGGAGCGTCGGGGGTTCGCTGTCGAGACCGCCGGCTCTGTCGCGGCAGGCAAGGCAATCGCCACTGCGCGCGCCCCTGCCTATGCCGTGGTCGACCTTCGGCTTGAGGATGGCAACGGTCTTGATGTTGTCGAGGTGCTGCGCGAAAGGCGCCCCGATTGCCGCATCGTCGTTCTGACCGGATATGGCGCCATCGCCACGGCGGTGGCTGCGGTCAAGATCGGGGCGACGGACTATCTGTCGAAACCGGCCGACGCAAATGACGTGATCAACGCCCTTCTCCAAACCGGCGAAACGCTTCCGCCGCCGCCAGAAAACCCGATGAGCGCCGACCGCGTCCGTTGGGAACATATCCAGCGGGTCTACGAGCTTTGCGATCGCAACGTCAGCGAAACGGCGCGGCGGCTCAATATGCACCGCCGGACGCTCCAGCGCATTCTGGCCAAACGCAGCCCGCGCTAGAGCCAGAAGACCTTCTGAATTCTGTCGATCTTGGTTCCGTCCCGCAGCGGGACGTCCTTGATGACGGCGTGATCCGCAAAACCCATCTTTGAATAATACCCAAGACCCGAGCCATTGTCGGCGCGAATGGTGGCATCAATCGCCACGACAGTCGCCCCGCGTGCCGCAGCAAGAGTGAGCGCAAAGAGGCGGCGCCCAATCCCCAGCCCGCGATGTCCAACATCAACAAAGGTCGCAATCACGGCCCAGTCGTCCGGCAGCTTGCCCTCGCCCCGCCAATCTGGATCGGCGCGCTCGAGCGCCTGAAAGCCGATGATCCGACCGTCAAGCAGTGCGACAAAACACGAAATCGCCAGCGGCGGCGCAATGTAATGACTGTGCATCCGCTCCGCATCAAAACGCGATTGATGCGCGGTGGTGCCGCCCGCTGCGATAATGCGGTTGAGCAACTCGGCCATGGCCGAAGCGTCTGCCAAAGTTGCACGGCGATAGTCCAGCGTCATGCCAGTGCAGAGAGCAAAGAGCGGTGTCGAGCCAGATAAGCCTCTCGAGCCTCGACCGGCGGGCGCAGGTGGATTTTCAGGGATTGGGCCAAGTCAGTGTCTGGTTTTCCGAAAAAACGATCCGCCTCGGCCGCGGTGAATCCGGCAATCTGGATGGCTTCAAGCCAAGCGGAAATCTTGTCGGCCTTCTTGATCTGTTTCTTGACCGCCAGGGGGATCTGGGCGGGAAGGCCAAAGCGGATGTGAACCGCGGCAGTAAGCCGATCATCCAGCGCACCATAGCCCGGCCCGACCGCGGCCTTCACCGGGCTGATCATGTCGCCGATCACATATTCCGGCGCGTCATGTAGAAGCGCAGCCAGCCGCCACTTTGCCGGAGCTGCCGGATAGAGCCGGCCATAGATTTCCTCGACCAGCAAAGAGTGCTCGGCGACCGAATAGGGATAGTCTCCCTTGGTCTGGCCATTCCACCGCGCGACAAAGGCAAGACCGTGGGCGATATCCTCGATCTCGATATCCATCGGCGTCGGATCAAGAAGATCGAGCCGCCGTCCTGAAAGCATCCGCTGCCAGGCGCGGGGCTGTTTCATGCCGTGTCTCCCGTGGCCCGGTTTGGCCAAACAGCCAGCGAAAATTTTGTACGAACCGAGTTAACCCCGTCTTCCGGCTTGTACAATTCAAGAAATTCCGACATCGCGACCCGCTTCCAGCCCCTCGACAAAGCCGGAACCTGCGCCCTTCTGCGGCCCGCTGTCAACATCCGATAAAGCCTGAATGCGCCCTTGGTTGCCGTAAGCAAGGCGCAATGCTATGCCAGCAGGCGAAACCGGAAAAGGAGTGTGGCCAATGGCCAAGGACTATATCGTTCGCGACATCACGCTTGCCGACTATGGCCGCAAGGAGCTCGACATTGCCGAGACGGAAATGCCGGGCCTGATGGCGCTGCGCGAGGAATATGGCGCCAGGCAGCCGCTCAAGGGCGCCAGGATCGCCGGCTCCTTGCATATGACGATCCAGACCGCCGTTCTGATCGAGACCCTCAAGGCGCTGGGCGCCGATGTGCGCTGGGCCTCGTGCAACATCTTTTCAACGCAGGATCATGCCGCCGCCGCGATTGCCGCAAGCGGCACGCCGGTCTTTGCGATCAAGGGCGAAACCCTTGAAGAATATTGGGAATATACCGACAAGATCTTCCAGTTCGGCGGCGAGGGTGGCATGTGCAACATGATCCTCGACGATGGCGGTGATGCGACGCTCTACATCCTTCTTGGTGCCCGCGTCGAAGAGGGCGAGGAAGACCTGATCGCCGTTCCGACCTCGGAAGAAGAGGTGGCCCTCTTCAACCAGATCAAGAAGCGCCTCAAGGCCAGCCCAGGCTGGTTCGTCAAACAGCGCCACGCGATCAAGGGTGTTTCGGAAGAGACCACCACTGGCGTTCACCGCCTGTATGAGCTTCATAAAAAGGGTCACCTGCCCTTCCCCGCGATCAACGTGAACGACTCGGTCACCAAGTCGAAGTTCGACAACAAGTATGGCTGCAAAGAATCGTTGGTTGACGGCATCCGCCGCGCCACCGACACGATGATGGCCGGCAAGGTCGCTGTCGTCTGCGGTTATGGCGACGTTGGCAAAGGCTCCGCCGCCTCGCTTCGCGGCGCTGGTGCTCGCGTCAAGGTCACCGAGGTCGATCCGATTTGTGCGCTTCAGGCCGCGATGGATGGCTATGAAGTGACGCTGCTTGAGGACGAAGTTTCGTCGGCTGACATCTTCATCACAACGACCGGCAACAAGGACGTGATCCGCATCGAGCACATGCGCGCGATGAAGAACATGGCCATCGTCGGCAACATCGGCCACTTCGACAACGAGATTCAGGTCGCCGCCCTCAAGAACCACAAGTGGACCAACATCAAGGATCAGGTCGACATGATCGAGATGCCCTCGGGCAACAAGATCATCCTTCTCTCCGAGGGGCGCCTCCTGAACCTTGGCAACGCCACCGGTCACCCCTCGTTTGTGATGTCGGCCTCGTTCACCAACCAGGTTTTGGCGCAGGTCGAGCTTTGGACGAAGGGCGGAGAATACACCCCCGGCGTCTATATCCTTCCCAAGCACCTCGACGAAAAGGTTGCCCGCCTGCACCTTGCCCGCATTGGCGTCAAGCTGACCGAGCTGCGCAAGGATCAGGCCGACTATATCGGCGTGGCGGTCGAGGGACCGTTCAAGCCCGAGCACTACCGCTACTAGGCCCAAGCGGTCATTCGAGCTAAAACAGACCCGGCGCCACCCTTGGCGCCGGGTTTTTCTTTGGGGGCAACATGGGGCGCCGCGAGGATCTGGTTAAGGTTTGCGCACAGGACCTGAGGCAAAAGTGTGGGATGGCTCCGGAAGCAGAATTGCTTGACCGTGTGATCAACGCCTGCGGACCTGCGGCATTCTCGGAAAGCGGTGTTGTAGTTGATCCAGACAGCGATGGGGAACACGCTCACATCCGCTCGCATTTTCTGGTCCGCAAGCCTGGCCTCAAAGATGGCCCTGCCCTTTCGGATGCGATCGACGCGGCGTTTGAGGCCTATCCCCATCAGGGCGAACGGCTGCTGAGACCGGTGCTCTATTACCTTCTGGTCAAGTATTTCGGTCTGGAAGCGAAGCTATAGACCAGACCTATTGAATTGAATTTTAAAGACTAAGTCTTTGCCGAGCCTACGCCAGACGCGCTATATAGAACTTGGCCAGTACGGCCGGGACCCAGAATTCAAATCGCGTGTGGTGCTTGGGGAGCGCGCGGGGTGAGAGGGGGTCCCGTGTGTCGGGGCCCCCGTTCTTTCAAAACAGCGTCAGCACCACGCCGATCAGCAGACAGCCGATCACGGAATATCCGCCGTCGATTAGCGTCAGCTTGAAGGGCCGCATTCCATAGGCGTTGTTGATCATCGTCCAGGGCGCAATGAAGAAAACCCCGATACCCAGACCAGCGTAGGCGCCTTTTGCCACCGACTCGATCCCGGACATAGCGAAGATGTGCCGCATCATGCCGGCCACAAGCAGCATACAGATCGCAGAAAGGACGAAAGTCATCGGGCTTCCGCCGCCCTTGGGATTGCCGTTCTCGTCGCACTCGATGCCGGAGGCCTCAATCCAAGGCCTCCTCAGCGCGGAATACCAGATCGCCCCGAAAATCCATGAAGCCGCGGCTGCGGCGATGACATTGAGATAGTCCACGTTAAACTCCCTGTTCGCGGTGCAGGAAGTATTCAGCAAGGCCTAGGCTTTTGTCTCGGCCATTTCGCATATGCGCGCCCACTCAGCGGGAGTTACCGGCTGAACGGAAAGACGCGAATTCTTGACGAGAACCATCTCAGAAAGCACAGAATCGGACTTGATAGACTCTAATGTCACCGGTTTTGCCAAGGGCCGCATAGCGCGGATGTCTACGCATTCCCAGCGCGGGTCTTCGGTCGTGCTGTCGGGATGGGCAAGGGCGCAAACCTCGACGATTCCGACGATCTCGAGCCCTTGGCGCGAATGATAGAAGAACCCCAGATCGCCAAACTGCATGGCCCGCATATTGTTGCGAGCCTGATAATTGCGAACACCGTGCCATTCTTCGCCGGCCGCCCCTTTGGCAACCTGATCGTCCCAGCTCCAAGTGTCGGGTTCGGACTTAAAGAGCCAATAGGCCATCAGCCGATCACCTTCTTCCATTCCTGGATGCGCACGTCCGAGAAAAGGCCGGCCTTGTTATAGGGATCGTTTTCGGCCCAAGCGCGGGCCGCGGCCAGATCGGCGACATCCATAACGATCATCGAGCCGCACATCCGCCCCGCCTCGTCGAGAAATGGGCCGGCCATTTCGACAACACCGGTTTCCTTGATGTAGGCCAAATGCGCCTCGCGGGTATCAAGACGGATTTGCAGTGCGCCGGGTTTGTCCCGGGTCATTAGGGCGACGCGCATGGATTACTCCTCTTTCAAAGGCCGCGACAGGAGGGCCTTCATCGCTTGTGGAACGGTGAGTTTGGATTCGATTAAGGCTGCGACGACCGAACTTATCGGCAGGTCAACTTCGCGCTCTTTGGCCAATTTAGTGACTGCTATCGCGGTTTTTGCGCCTTCGACAGTGACCGTAGGATCAAAACCTTCGCCGCGCCCGAGCGCGAGGCCGAGGCGATAGTTGCGTGAAAGATCGGACGTGCAGGTCAACGCCAGATCGCCAAGGCCGGACAGGCCCGAAAGGGTCTCGGGCTTGGCGCCAAGATGAGTGGCGAAGCGTACCATCTCGCCAAAGCCGCGCGTCAAAAGGGCGGCGCGGGCGCTGTCGCCAAGGCCAGCGCCGATGCAGGCACCGCAGGCGATGGCGATAACGTTCTTCAGCGCCCCGCCAAACTCGGCTCCGAGAACGTCGGTCGTGCGATAAAGGCGAAGGCTTTGGGTCGAAAGAAGCCCCTGAAGGGTTTGGCCCGCCTCGGCATCCTCGCAGGCGAGGGTCAACGCCGTGGGCAGGCCGTTCGCGATGTCGGCGGCAAAACTGGGGCCGGTGAGGGCGGCAACCGTCGCGTCGGGCACATGGGCCGCGATGGTCATCGAAGGGCTTTGCAGAGAATAGGCGTCGATCCCCTTGCAACAGGCGACAAGACGTTTGCCCGCGAGGGCGGCTCCATAATGGCCGAGAAAGCCGTCGAGCGCCTGCGCGGGAACAGCGAGGAGGACGACATCGACCTGCAAAACATTGTCTATATTGGCCGAAACGCCTAGATCCTTGGGAAGCACCACGCCGGGAAGATGCGGCGAGACGCGCGTTTCAAGAAGGGCATCCATCGCCTCGCTTTGCCGACCCCAAAGCGCAACATCACGCCCGCCCGCCTTGAGGGCGATGGCAAGGGCGGTTCCGAATGCGCCTGCTCCGGCGACAGCAATCCTCATGCCTTAGCTCCCTTTTTGCCCGAGCCGAGCATTGCGGGGCTTTGGTCGTCAAGAGGCCAGCGAGGCCGCGCGCCAAGATCAAGGCCGTCAGCCTCGCCCGCTGCGAAGCGTTCGAGCCCCGCGTAGGCGATCATCGCGGCATTGTCGGTGCAGAGGGTAAGCGGCGGGGCGACGAAGGCGAGGCCCGCGGTCTCGCACAGTGCAACCAGCGCCGCGCGAATCTGGCTGTTGGCCGCAACCCCGCCTGCGATGGCGAAAGTCGGTGCTTCAGGAGAGAGGGCAAGATAGTCGGCCAGCGCGCGTTTGGTCTTTTCGTGCAGGATGTCGGTCACGGCGGCTTGAAAACCAGCGGCCAGATCGGCCTGATCCTGCTGAGTCAGGCCGCCCTTGTCGGCCACCACGGCATCACGCGCCCGAAGAAGTGCGGTTTTCAGCCCCGAGAACGACATATCGCAGCCGGGCCGGTCGAGCAGCGGGCGGGGCAGAGCAAACCGCGCGGGATCACCCGACTTTGCGGCGGCCTCGATCGCGGGGCCACCTGGCTGGCTCAGGCCCAAGAGCCGCGCCGCCTTGTCAAAGGCTTCGCCAGGGGCGTCGTCGATGGTGCCGCCGATGCGCCGATAGCTGTCTGGCGACGAGACAATCAGGAACTGACAATGCCCGCCCGAGACGAGGAGCATCAGATAGGGAAAGGCCACCCCGTCGGTGAGCAGAGGCGTTAGCGCATGGCCCGCAAGGTGATTAATCCCGATCAGCGGCTTTCCCGTTGCCGCGGCGATGCCCTTGGCGCACATGACGCCCGAAAGAACCCCGCCGATAAGGCCCGGGCCTGCGGTTACGGCAATGGCGTCGATCTGGGCAAGGCCGACACCTGACCGCACAAGTGCCTCTTCCACGCAAATGTCGATCTTTTCGGCGTGGGCCCGCGCCGCAATCTCGGGGACAACGCCTCCAAAAGCCGCGTGCAGCGCGGTTTGACCGAAAACGACCGACGAGAGGACCTCAGCCCGCCCTTCCCCGCGCCGCACCACGGCCGCGGCGGTATCGTCGCAGCTCGATTCGATGCCGAGGATGGTGAGGCTCTTCTTCATGCGGGTTCCGGTTGCGCGGGCTTTCATCGCAGGTAACATCCGGATCAGGCACAAACAATGGCGGCGGATCGGGGCAACCTTGGCAATTCTCGTTCTCACACGGCCCGAAGAGGCCTCGCGTCGGCTTCTCGCGGCGGTCGAGGAGCACTTGGGCCAACGGGTGGCGCACATCTTGTCGCCCGCGATCGAGATCGAAAGTGTCGCGCACGGGCCGCTCCCGGATGGGGTAGTGTCTGTTATCCTGACCTCCGAACAGGCCGCACTCCGGGCGCGGGGCGCGGGCGCACGGGGCGGTTTGAAAGCGTGGTGCGTGGGCGACAGAACCGCCGAAGTCGCGCGACGCGAAGGGTTTGAGGCGGTGTCGGCGGGCGGCGATGCTGAGGCGCTGATCGTCACGATCCTCAAGGCGCAGCCCGAGGCACCGTTGGCTCACATCCGGGGCGAACAGACCACGGGCGACGTTTCGGAGAGGCTCACGAAGGCCGGGCTCATGACGCACGATCAGGTGGTCTATCGGCAGAAGGACTGCACGCTTTCGCCCGAGGTCTTCGAGGCGCTGTCAGGTGGCCAAACGCTTGTCGTTCCACTGTTCTCGCCACGTTCTGCCGAGGCCTTTCTGCGGCAGATCAAGGCGGCAGACCCTGTGCGTATCATCGCGATGAGCAAGGCCGTGGCCGACAAGGCCTCTGCCTGCGGGGCGCGGGATATCCTTGTGGCCGAACGGCCCGACCTTGAAGCGATGGTATTGGCGACTTGTCGCCGAATTTCCATGGCGTGACGCTGCGGCTCCTTGCTTGAGCGGCGCAGGGTGAGAGACTAGGTTGAAAGAAGGCGCAGCCCGCCCGAAAGGAACGCCCGTGGCAAAGAGCACCAAGAAGCCGGAAGAAGCCGCCCCCGCGATCCCGCCCGAGATCGAGGACGCCGAGATCATCGAAGAGGTCAAAGCCGCCGCAGAAGGGCCAGCACAACCGGAAGAGGCTCCATTCGCAGCCGCGACGCCAGCGCCCGAAGCATTTCCTGATAGCCCCACCCAGCCGACACACCGCTCCCGCGCAATACAGACCGGCGCTTGGGTC
>JAURFB010000076.1 GCA_030827165.1 Marivivens sp. | reverse complement strand
TTCGATGGGGCGGGCGGGCAAGGACGATCAGATGCTGCGCCGGGTTCCGCTTGAGGGGATCATCCTTGAAGCGGCAGAGCCGCATACACATCGCGGAAAGTCGGTGACGTTTGCGGTGTCTTCCGACACCGAACACCCCAAGCGGCAGCCCGTGATCGAGCGCCGACCAGAGATCGTGCATGGTCTTCGCAACCTGATCCAGAACGCCGTCGACTTCGCTGAAAGCGCCGTTGAGATTGAAGTTCACTGGAGCGCCGATACGATCGGCCTCAGAATCTCTGATGATGGTCCGGGCTATCCTTCGTCGCTGATCGGGCGGATTGGCGACCCCTTCGTGAGAAACCGCAAGCCCGAAGAAAACAGCGCCGAGCGGCCGGGCTATGAAGGGATGGGCCTTGGGCTTTTCATTGCCAAGACCCTTTTGGAGAGATCAGGCGCACGGCTTGAATTTTCGAACGGAACAGGGCGCCTGACCGGACGTAGACAGGTTGGCGCGATCATCCTCGTGGAATGGCCGCGCGACGCAGTCGATCCGGCCCGAGACAGGGCGCACGGCCCCCTTGGCGACAACCCTCAGATCGTCTGATAGGGTTTAAGGCCCCATTAACTAATTTCCCCCAGCTTTTCCTGCGGAAACAAAGGATTCGCAGAATGCAGTCTGTCGTTGGTTTTTGGCCCTTCTTCGTCGGGATAACCTCGGTGCTTGGTGCGGCGATCTATCTGAGCATTCTCAGATATGTGTTTCGCCCTCGCAAACAGACCGCGCGCGAATTGCTGCGCGAGGCGGAAAGCGCGGTCGCTTTCTTGTTCGATGGTCATGTGCTTGTTGATTGTTCCCCTCTGGCCAAGCGTCTGTTGCCCGCCCGCGACAGAGGACAATCCGATTGGGAAGCGTTCATTCGTCTCTTTTCTACACAGTTCCCTCAGCTCCGCGTTGCTTTGGCCACCCTGTCTTCAGAGGGCCGCAAACGCATCGTTTCGCCCGGCGATCCCGATCTTTCGCTCGATGCCGAGTGGTGGGACGGGTATTCAAGGATCACCTTCGACAATGCCTCTGAAATCGGCGAGCGATCCGCGACCGACCGGTTGATTGCAGCGTCGCTTGAACAAGAGGTCGCGAGCCTTCGAGCCATTTCCGAAGATGCGCCGATGTTGATCTGGAAAGAAGACGCGACGGGCCAGATCGTCTGGGCCAACAATGCCTATCTCAATCTGGCCGATCGACTCGTGGTGGCGCCGAGCGAGATCGGGCCGACTTGGCCCCCGCGCAAAATATTCTCGCGCTTCGATCTTCCGGTCGATGATGAGGGGCATGTTGTCAAAAGGATCCGCCTTGGCTCGGTGGAGGCCGAAACCGAGGCCTGGTTCGAGATTTCGAGTGTGCGACGCGGGCACGAGATCGTCCGCTTTGCCGTTGACGTGTCGGCTGTGGTCCGGGCCGAGGCGACCAAGCGCGCCTTTGTGGATACTTTGAGCAAGACCTTTGCCCAGCTTTCTATCGGGCTTGCCATTTTCGGCCGCGACCGCCGCCTTCTAAGCTTTAATCCCGCGCTCCTCGATCTGACGGGGCTTCCTGTCGAGTTTCTGAGCGCGAGGCCCCAGATTCGCTCGGTTCTCGACAGGATGCGCGAGGCCCGCGTCTTGCCCGAACCGAAGAACTATCTTTCCTGGCGTGAAGAGCTTGCCGCGCTGGAATCTGCCGCCGAAAGCGGAAGCTATTGCGAAGTCTGGAATCTTCCGAATGGCTCGACCTATCGTGTCACCGGACGGCCGCATCCGAACGGTGCGATTGCGCTTTTGTTCGAAGATGTTTCTGCCGATGTGTCTCTGACCCGGCGGTTCCGCGCCGAGATCGAGCTGGCCCATGCCGCTCTTGACGGGATGCGGGATGCCGCCGTCGTCATATCTTCGACCGGCTCGGCGATCATCAGCAACAGCGCCTATCATGATCTTTGGGGCATCTCAAAAGACCGCGGAATGACTGAGGTTGATCTGAAAGACGAGGCCGCCGAATGGCAACAGGCCAGCGTTCCAACCCCTGTCTGGGCCATGATCCGCGATTTCATTCGTGGCCACGGCGGACGCGATCCGTGGGAGGAGCCGCTGTCGCTTCTGGATGGGCGTCAGCTTATTTGTCGGGCCGCTCCGCTGCCCAACGGCTATTCGATGATAAGCTTCTTGAAAGCGCCCGAAATCACGCAGCCGCTCGCGCTTTTCATGCATTCCAGAAACCATCCTGTCGCCGCGCAATAATTCGGCTTGCAGCCCGAGGGAGAGCCCCTAGTCTGCAAGCATGACGCTTGAAACCGCCTCGCTTTTCCTTGCCGATGCCGCCGCAACCGCCGCCCTTGCCGGGCGCATTGCCCCTTTATTGCGGGCGGGCGACACCATCCTTCTTGAGGGGGACATCGGCGCCGGCAAAACCACCTTCGCGCGCGCCCTGATCTTGGCGCGGCTTGGGCGCGAGGAAGACGTTCCCTCGCCTACATTTACACTCGTCCAGACCTACGAAGACCCAGAGGCCGAAATCTGGCATTGCGATCTCTACCGGCTCACCAGCCCCGACGAGATACTTGAGCTTGGCCTCGACGCCGCCTTTGAGGAGGGTATCTGCCTGATCGAATGGCCCGACCGGCTTGGAGCCACCGCGCCATGCGAAGCTTTGAAGCTGACCATTTCACTTGAAGGCGAGGGCCGCCTGGCCAGGTTCGACGGCTCCTCCACTTGGATCGAGCGTCTAAGAAACGGGGCGCCCTTGGCTGATCCTCTCGCCAGACCCCGCCTTTTCGCACTCCCGCCGGGGGTCGATTTCGCGGCGGCGCTGGTCAAGGGTTTGTTGGCCCGCCACGGCGACCTTCCGCCGCAAGATTTCGCGCGTATCCGCCTCATCGTGAACACCGAGCGGATGCGGCGGCGGGTCACTGAAATCCTGGCGGCCGGCCCCGCGCGACTGCACCCGCAGATCGAAACGCTCTCGTCGCTGGTGGGTGGGCCCGAAGCTCTTGCTTTTCCGCCGGCCGTCTCGCCATTGCGGCGACGCCTCGAGATCTCGCAGTTCGTAGACCGGCTCCTGGCCGCCGAGCCGAGCCTTGGGCCTCGCGCGGCTCTTTTCGACCTGTCTGATAGCCTGGCTCGCCTTCTTGCCGAAATGCACGGCGAGGGCGTGACGCCCGAGGCGATCCGCCGCCTAGATGTCAGCGACATATCAGGGCATTGGGCGCGATCGCTGAGGTTTCTCAATATCATCGCTCCGTTTTTCGAAAGCGCGGGCACCACGTCTGACCCCGAAAGCCTCCAGCGCGCGCTATTCTCGCTTCTTGCGCAAAAGTGGCGGGCAAACGAACCTTCCGATCCCGTTATCCTTGCCGGCTCGACCGGATCGCGCGGCGCGACCCTGATCTTGATGGAGGCCATCGCGCGGCTTTCCCAGGGCGCGGTCGTTCTTCCGGGGTTCGATTTCGATCTTCCCGAAGCCGTCTGGCAAGGCATGGGCCACGCGCTTTATTCGGAAGATCACCCGCAATACCGGTTCAAGGTCGTTATGGATCGGCTCGGGGTTGGCAATGCCGATGTCCAGGCCTGGTCGGACGCCTCGGCGCCCAACCCGGAACGCAACAAGGCCATCTCGCTTGCCCTTCGACCGGCCCCCGTGACCGACCAGTGGCGCATCGAAGGCCCGCGCCTTTCAGACCTGAGCAAGGCGATGAGCGAGGTGACGTTGATCGAGGCGCCGAGCCCCCGCGCCGAGGCGGAAACCATCGCCCTGAGGATGCGGCTGGCGATTGATGAAGGCAAGACCGCCGCGCTGATCACCCCCGACAGAATGCTGACCCGCCAAGTGGCCGCCGCCCTCGATCGGTGGAACATCGCGCCCGACGACAGCGCAGGTCAACCGCTGCACCTTTCGCCGCCGGGCAGATTCCTGCGGCACGTTGCCGATATTCTCGCCGACGCTCTGTCTTCAGAGGCGCTCTTGGTTCTTCTCAAGCACCCCCTTGCCGCAAGCGGCGAGGATCGGGGAAACCATCTGGTCTGGACCCGCGAGCTTGAGCTTTATCTGCGCCGCAAGGGGGTCCCTTCGCCATCTCCTGCCGATCTGTTGGTTTGGGCTGAACGCAGCGGCGGACCGCGCGCGGGGCGTGAGAATTGGGCAAAATGGGTCGGAGAGGCCTTCTGTGATCGGCGTCAGGCCGGAAGGGCCCCGCTTGCCGACCTTGTTTCCGCGCATCTCGGGCTTGCCGAGGCCATCGCGTCCGGCCCCGCAGGACAGCCAAGCACCGATCTTTGGGACAAGGCCACAGGCCGCAAGGCGAAAGAAGTTGTGTCCGACCTTGCCGCCAACGCCGACGCCGCCGGCGAAATGTCGGCCGGCGATTATGCCGTTCTGTTTTCATCGCTCCTTCGCGAGGTCGAAGAGCGCGACAGGGATTCCGGCCACCCACAGGCGCTCATCCTCGGAACGCTCGAGGCGCGCGTCCAGTCGGCGGATCTGGTGATCCTCGGCGGCATGAACGAGGGGACCTGGCCTGAGGCGCCAGCGCCCGATCCCTGGCTCAATCGCCGGATGCGGGTCGAGGCGGGGCTTTTGCTGCCTGAACGGCGGATCGGCCTTGCCGCACATGATTTCCAACAGGCTGTCGCTGCGCCCGAAGTCTGGATCAGCCGCGCGATCCGCTCGAACGAGGCCGAGACTGTCGCCTCGCGATGGATCAACCGCCTGACAAATCTGCTTTCGGGGCTTGGGCCGAATGGCGGAGCGCGCGCCCTCGAAGACATGCGGGCGCGGGGCAAGGATTGGATCGCCCGCGCTGACGCGGAGGTGGCGCCGCAAAAGAAGATCCTGCCCGCCAAGCGCCCCTCTCCTCGACCGCCCACCAATCATCGGTTGACCGAGCTTTCTGTAACGCAGGTTCAGCGCCTCATTCGCGATCCCTACGCGATCTATGCCGAACGGATCCTGCGCTTGCGGGCGCTCGACCCGTTGAGCCCAAGCGCCGACGCCCCGCTCCGGGGAACGATCATCCACGGAATGCTTCACCGCTTTGTATTTGAGGGGCCGTCCCCCGAGGCCGAGGGCGCGCGCGAGGCGCTTATTGGCATCGCGCGCGAAGAGCTTGAGGCGCATTGTCCTTGGCCGACCGTCCGCCGGATGTGGCTTGCGAAATTTGCCGAAGCGGCGGACTGGTTCCTTGAAACCGAGACCGAGCGCCGGCGTATAGGTAGCCCGCTCATTGGTGAAACGTCGGGCCATATCGAGATCGCCGCGCCGCGCGTGAAGCTCAAGGCCAAGCCCGACCGGATCGACCGACAACCGGATGGCGCGGTGATGATCTATGACTACAAGACCGGCAAGGTCTCGTCGGTGCCGCAACAGATCGCCTTCGACAAACAGCTTCTCCTGCAGGCGGCGATGGCCGAGCAAGGCGCATTTACCGCCGCCGGCAAGGCACGGGTCGCCGGGGCCGAATTCATCGCGCTGGGCACACGCAAGATCGTGCCGGCGCCGATGGAGCAATGCCCGGTCGACGAGACGTGGGCGTTCTTCCTCAAGCTTCTGCGGCATTGGGCAGATGTGAAGAACGGCTTCTCCGCGCGGCAGGCCATGAGCTCGACGAAAGACAAAAGCTATTACGATCACCTTGCTCGCTTTGGTGAGTGGAACACTTCCGATTCCGCCGTGCCGGAGGATCTGACATGATCCGCGATGCTGCGACTTTGCGGCAGATCGAGGCCGCCGATCCCCGCGCCTCGACATGGCTTTCGGCCAACGCCGGTTCGGGCAAGACGCGGGTTCTGACCGATCGGGTGGCGCGGCTTTTGCTTGATGGGACCGACCCGCAAAACATCCTGTGCCTGACCTATACCAAGGCCGCCGCCAGCGAGATGCAGAACCGCCTTTTCAAGCGGCTTGGCGAATGGGCAATGATGGATGACGGCCCCCTGCGCCAGAGCCTTGCCGATATGGGGATCGAGGGCGCGATCCCCGACCAGACGCTTTCCGGCGCACGGACGCTTTTCGCCCGCGCGGTCGAAACGCCCGGCGGGCTCAAGATCCAGACGATTCACTCTTTCTGCGCCTCGATCCTGCGGCGATTTCCGCTCGAAGCGGGCGTATCGCCCAACTTTGCCGAGATGGACGACCGCACGGCGGCGCATCTGCGCGAGGCCGTGCTGGACGAAATCTCGTCCGGCCCGGATGGGGAAATCATCGACCGGATCGGTGGCTATATCTCGGAAGGCGGCATTATCGAGCTGACTACCGAGATCGTCAGACACCGCGACAGGTTTGCAAGCACCGCTCTCAAGTTGGACAAGCGCCATTTTGATTTGCCGGATCATGCGGGCGAAGAAACCATTTTGTCGCTTGCTTTTGAGGACGACGAGCTTGATTTGATCGAGGCCATTCTTCCGGCTTTGGCGGCCGGTTCGAAACGGGATCAGGAGGCCGCGCAGAGGCTCGCCTCGATTCGCGGTTTGACGCTGGCTTCGCTGGAAATCCTTGAGAGCGTTTTGTTGAACGGGGCCGGCGCGAAAGAGCCGTTCTCGGCAAAGATCGGATCCTTCCCGACCAAGGCCACGAGAGACGCGATCGCGGCGATGATGCCGGAACTTGAGGCGTTAATGTGTCGCGTCGAGGCGGCTCGGAGCCAGCGCGTTGTCCTTGCGGCGTTTCGTCGGGCGGAGGCGCTTCACGATTTCGCAGGCCTCTTCCTGCCGCTCTATGATGACCACAAGCTCGCGCGCGGGCAGCTCGATTTTGACGATCTCATCCGCAAGACCCGCGATCTTCTGTCTGATCCGGGCGTTGCGGCCTGGGTCTTGTTCAAGCTTGACGGCGGGATTGACCACATCCTCGTCGATGAAGCGCAGGACACGAGCCCCACGCAATGGGAAGTGATCCGCCTTCTGACGCAGGAGTTCGCCGCAGGCGAAGGCGCAGCACCCGACAACAAGCGGACAATCTTTGTTGTCGGCGACAAGAAACAGTCGATCTATTCCTTCCAGGGCGCCGATCCCGATGGCTTTGACCATATGCAGGACCATTTCAGCGGTGCGCTTGGCGCGATCGGGCAAAAGCTCAATGCGCTGCCGATGGAACATTCGTTCCGCTCGTCGCCCGCCGTCCTGTCTTTCGTTGATCGTGTCTTTCGCGGCGAACGTGCGCGGGGGCTTGATCGTTCGGTCTTTCACCGCGCCTTCAAAGGCGAGATGCCGGGCCGTGTTGATCTTTGGCCCTTGGTTCCAAAGTCTGAAGACGCGCCAGACCATGACTGGCACGAGCCAGTCGATACCGTCAGCGAAGAACATCACGACCTGCGCCTCGCCCGCATGATCGCGCAAGAGATCAAGCGCATCATCTCTGAAGAGACTATCCCGGCCGAGATCGAGACCTCGGGCGCTTTTGCGCGGCGCAAAATCAACGAGGGGGATTTCCTGATCCTCGTCCAGCGGCGTTCAGCGCTCTTTGCGGCGTTGATCCGTGCTTGCAAGACAGCGGGCCTCGAGGTGGCCGGTGCCGATCGCCTCAAGATCGGCGAAGAGCTCGCCGTGCAAGATATCCTTTCGCTTCTGAAATTTGTCGCCCTGCCCGAAGATGATCTCTCTCTGGCCGAGGCGCTTAGGTCGCCTCTCTTTGGTTGGAGTGAGCAAGAGCTTTTCACCCTTTCCGCAAAACGCCCTCAGGGCGCGTATCTTTGGCAGGCGCTGCGGGATGCACCGGAAATGCGGCCCGACACTTCCGAGATCATCAACGACTTGCGTCAGAAATCCGATTTTCTTCGCCCGTTCGACCTGATCGCCCGAATTCTCAACCGGCACGACGGGCGGAAAAACCTGATCGCGCGGCTGGGTGAAGAGGTAGAGGATGGGATCGACGCCCTTCTGACGGAGGCGTTGATCTACGAACAGGCCGAGGTGCCGAGCTTGACGGGTTTCCTCGTCTGGATGGAGGGGGATGACGCCGATGTCAAACGCCAGCCCGACTCAGCGGGCAAGCGCCTTCGTGTGATGACGGTGCATGGCTCAAAGGGCCTTGAGGCGCCAATCGTGATCCTGCCTGATACCGCCGATCGCAGACCGCATCGAGGCGGGCATATCCTTGCCGAGGGCGAGGTTCCGGTTTGGCGCATGGCGAAGGACCAAACGCCAGCGTCTATCGCGCCCGCTGTGGCATTTGGCGAAGAGCGTCTCGCGCTTGAAAAGCGGCGGCTTCTCTATGTGGCCATGACCCGCGCCGAAAAGTGGCTGATTGTGGCGGGCGCGGGCGAGGCCAAATCGGAAGAGGGCTGGTATCGCGCGATATCCGACGGGATGGAGGCGGCCGAAGCGGTGCCGTTGGAGACGCCGGCCGGCGAAGGGCTCCGATATGCTTTCGGCAACTGGTCGGCCCTGCCCGAGGCCGAAGCGCAGCCCATAGCCACAACCGAAGCCGTGCGGCTTGACCTTGGCCCCATTGATGACCTTGCGCCGCGCAAGGCGACGATTTCGCCTTCGGACCTCGGCGGCGCCAAGATCCTGCCCGGTTCACCCGAAGTCGACGAGAGCGCCGGGTCGCTGGCCGCCGGAACCGTTCTTCACAAACTTCTCGAACTATTGCCTCTCATACCGGATTCAGAACGCGGCGGCGCGGCGCGGCGCATCTGTGACGGCATGGCCGAGACCTTGTTGGCCGGAGGCGCGGAGCCGCTGATTCAAAGCGCCCTCGCCCTGATCCGTGACGCGGCGCTTGCCGACATTTTCGCAGAGAATGCGCTGAGCGAGGTGGCTTTTTCGGCGCACTTTCCAGCCTTGGGAGACGTGCCTGTTTTCGGCAAGATCGACCGTCTTGTCGTTGGCCCGGATGACGTTCTTGTGATCGACTACAAATCCAACCGGTCGATCCCCGAGCGCCCCGAACAAATCCCCGAGGGCATTCTGCGCCAGCTTGGCGCCTATGCCGCTGCAATGGCCCAGATTTATCCCGACAGGCGGATTCAAACGGCCGTGCTTTGGACTGAATCGCGCAAGATCATGGAAGTTCCACCACAGCTTGCCGCCGCGGCGCTCGGGCGCGCCGCCGCGTCTTGACCATCCCTGCGCCGGACCCTACGTTCCGGTCCCAACACATCCTCAGGAGAAAGCCGATGGGCACCGTAGCAGTCACCGATGCAACCTTTGACGCCGAAGTTGTCCAGTCAGACATTCCCGTGGTCGTCGATTTCTGGGCCGAGTGGTGCGGCCCCTGCCGCATGATCGGCCCCGCTCTGGAAGAGCTTTCCGCCGAAATGGCCGGCCGCGTGAAGATCGTTAAGGTCAACGTTGACGAAAATCCGATGTCGCCCTCGCAGCTTGGCGTGCGCGGCATTCCGGCGCTGTTCGTCTTCAAGGGCGGTCAGGTTGTCGCCAACAAGGCAGGCGCCGCCCCGAAAGCGGCGCTGCAAAACTGGATCGAAGGCGCGATCTGAGGCTGCAAGGCTTTTGGCCAAGGGGCGCCCATGTGGCGCCCTTTTTCGTTGTGAACTTGCGGCACGGGAACGGCGCCGCCATATAGGGCCTGACAATGAAAGGGCTTGAAGTGGCGGACAAGGAATTTCCCGGCTGGCATGGCACCACGATCATCGGCGTGCGCAAGGGCGGCATGGTGGTGATCGCCGGAGATGGGCAGGTGAGCCTTGGCCAGACCGTGATCAAGGGCACGGCCCGCAAGGTGCGGCGTCTTTCGCCGGGCGGGCAGGACGTCATCGCCGGTTTTGCCGGATCGACGGCGGATGCCTTTACCTTGCTTGAGCGGCTCGAAAAAAAGCTTGAATCAACGCCGGGCCAACTGGCGCGGGCCTCGGTCGAGCTGGCCAAGGACTGGCGCACCGACAAATACCTGCAAAAGCTCGAGGCGATGCTGATCGTCTCCGACGGCAAAGACCTGTTCGTGATCACCGGCGCGGGCGATGTGCTTGAGCCCGAGCACGACGTGACGGCCATCGGTTCGGGCGGCAATTATGCTCTTGCCGCAGGCCGCGCCCTTATGGACAGTGACCTTGATGCCGAGGCCATTGCCCGCAAGGCCATGGCGATCGCCGCCGATATTTGCGTCTATACCAATGGCAACCTGACGGTGGAATCACTCGCCCGCTAGCGGATGCGCAGCTCGAGATTGCTGGCGACAACGAAGATTGCATCGCAACGGTTGCCGGGGCTTTCGACTGTCCAGAGGTGTCCGAAATAAGTTTGCTGCGTGACCTTCTGGCGAGGACCAATCTCGGCATAGAGGACAGGTTTTCCCTCAAAGTCGATCCCGTAGAGCTTGAGCGTGCGGGCACCCGACCGGTTTTCAACCGAAAATTCGCGGGTCTGGTCGGACCCGAGCGACCGCATATTT
>JAURFB010000128.1 GCA_030827165.1 Marivivens sp. | reverse complement strand
TAAGCCATTCTTTTGGCTGAAAATACTCCGGGGGTGAGGCCCGCACGGGCCGAGGGGGCAGCGCCCCCTAGCCCTTCAACATCCGAAGGCCTTGCGAAACGTCGGTCCGGACGGCCAGCCGCAGCCCCGGCTCATCCCCCGCCTTCAAGGCGGCCAGAATCAGCTTGTGATGATAGGGCGGATCCTTGCGATTGAGCCGCCCGTAAAGCGCCCGCATGGTCGGCCCAAGCTGGAGCCAGACCGTCTCGGTCATCGCCAGCATCGCCGGCGCCTGCGCCCGCAGATAAAGCGTGCGGTGAAACTCGAGGTTCATGCGGATATAGCCGATCGCGTCATGCCGGGCGACCATCTGGCTGACGCCCTGGTTGATGGTCTCGAGCCGCTCGATCAGGGCGAAGTGCGCGCGCGGCAAGGCGCGGCTTGCCAGCTCTGGCTCAAGAAGCGCCCGCAGCGTCGCCAGCTCTTCAATCCGCTCGTTCGACAACGCGGGCGTCGAGATGCGCCCCGATGAACTCATGGTCAGAGCCCCCTCCGCCGCCAGCCGCCGCGCGGCCTCGCGGGCGGGGGTCATCGAGACCTCGAACTCCTTGGCGATCCCGCGCAGCGTGAGCGCGCGCCCCGGCTCGATCTCGCCATGCATGATGCGTACACGCAGGCTGCGAAAGACCCTCTCGTGGGCGGCGTTGTTGGGATCGGTGGGTCGGGTCGTCGGAAGCATGATCTTTTGTGATCACAAAACCTCCGCCGGTCAATCGACGAATCGTATCCGGTGCAGGGAATCCCCCTCGGTTCGCAGCCAGCGACGATGGGCCTCAAAATCCGGACAAATCCGGCCAACCAAAGCCCAAAAATCGGGACCGTGGTGCATCTCTTGCAAATGCGCGACCTCATGGGCGGCGACGTAGTCCAGGATTTCGGGCGGCGCCATGATCAGCCGCCAGGAATACATGAGCCCTCCGTCCGCCGTGCAAGAGCCCCAGCGCGAGCGCGTGTCGCGCAGGATCAGGCGTTTGTAGCTCCGCCCGATCGCCGCCGCATAGCGGTCGGAAGCTTCCGAAAGCCTGTCGCGCGCGCGCGACTTGAGAAAGGCCAGCGCACGGGCGGGGGCCTGATCTGCCAGGCCCGGCACCGCCAAGACATCGCCCTCAACCGCGATCCGCCGCACCTGCCCCGCCTCGAGGCGCAGAGCCCGTCCTTCAAAGGGAATCACCTCTCCGACCCGGACCTGCCGCATCTCGCCCATCTGGCCGAGATGGCCCCTGAGCCAATTTTCCCTTTCGCGCAGAAAGGCCACGCCATCCCGCTCGGCCACGCCCGTGGGAAGCGTCAACGTGACCCGCCCGTCAAGCCGCGAGATACGCAGCGACAAACGCCGCGCCCGCGCCGATCGCTTCAAAGCGACGGCGATCGGGGGGTTGCCTTCCAGCACGCATCGGCCCATATGCAGCATCTCGCCAGAATCCCGTGTCAAAGCCTTTGACACCTCGATCAGCTTATGGCAGGTGGCGGCGATCCGCCGCAAGTGCACGACCAGAATTTGAAGGGACAACCATGCCCAAGGAAGAATGGGGTACCAAGCGCGTTTGCCCGACGACCGGCAAGCGTTTTTACGACCTGAATGCCAATCCGATCGTCAGCCCCTACACCGGCGACATCGTGACCATCGAACAGGGCAAGACCCGGACGATGGTGGCCGACGCCGAAGACGCGCAGACCAAGAAACTCAAGTCGCTTGAGGAGGATGACGATCTGATCCTCGATGACGACGAAGAGGATGTGGAACTCGGCGACGACGTTCTCGACGAAGACGAACACGACGACAACGTCTCCTTCGACGACCTCGGTGATGTCGCCGCGGACGACGACTGATTTCTTTCACCGGGGCGTGTTTTTCTTCTTGAACTCGCCCCGGTCGCCGCTTAGAGAGCGGCACGCAGACGGAGACGTCTTCACAAGGATGGGGCCATAGCTCAGCTGGGAGAGCGCTTGCATGGCATGCAAGAGGTCAGGGGTTCGATCCCCCTTGGCTCCACCAACCACAAAAAATCTTCATAATTATCAATAAACATTGACATG
>JAURFB010000034.1 GCA_030827165.1 Marivivens sp. | reverse complement strand
GGCCAGGAACAGCACAAGCGCCAGAACCGGGCGCCAGTAGGCGTCTCTGGGGTAGAAGCCAAAGAGAAGCTGCTGCCAGCGATCTGAGATGACCGCAAAACAGGCTGCTGAAGCGCCCTCTCCTATGGTCGCATCACGAATCTCGCGACAATGATTGAGGGAGTCCGCCCGCCAGATCGAATTCGCGAACCACGGAAACATGTGGCTGACCACGGACCAAACGAACCAAACCGAAAGAATGGTGAGGATTCCGTTCAGCCAGCTCGAAAACAGATTTTCCCGAACCCACCGGATCGCGCCGGTCTGGCCGAGCGGCGGATCCTGCGGCCCCAGTATTTCCGTGCGGACATAGCTAAGGTTTGCTTTTGTCATCTCAGCGCTCCTTCAGCTTCATGCGGTTATTATAGACATTCATGACGCTCGAAATCGCCAGGCTTGCCGTGAGATAGAACAGCCCCAAAAGGAGCATCCCCTCAAGCTCGCGGCCGGTCTGGTTGATCGTGATGCCGCCAAGGGTTGCACGAACGTCCATATAGCCCACCGCAATCGCCAACGACGAGTTCTTGGTGAGGTTGAGATACTGCGAGATCAGCGGCGGGATGATGACCCGCATCGCCTGCGGCAGGATCACAAGGTTCATTGTCCGGTTCGGACGCAGGCCAAGCGCGAAAGCCGCCTCGGTCTGGCCCTTGCTGACAGCGAGAATGCCTGCACGAACAATCTCGGCGATGAAGGCGCCGGTATAGATCGAGAGCGCAAACCAAAGCGCGATCAGCGAGTTCCTCACCTGCAAACCGCCCTGGAAGTTGAAGCCACCAAGTTCGGGATACTCAAGCGTCACAGGACGACCGAGCAGGAAGTAGAAGAGGATCGTGGGGACGAAGAAGAGCCCAAGCGAAATCCACAGAACCGGGAGAATATCGCCGGTTTGTTCCTGCCGCTTGCGGGCATAGCGCCGGAATGCCCAGATCCCGACAAGCGACAAAACGAACACAGCCGCGAGGATCAAAGACCCATCGTGCCAAATCGGTTTGGGTATGAATACGCCGCGGTTGGTGATCGCGACAGTGTCGCCAAAGAGCATCGAAGCAGAGCCGCCTTCGCGGAAATCGCGGGGCTGCGGCGTGGCTTCAGTCATCAGCGCAAAGATAACGACGATCCAAAGCAGCAGCGGTACGTTGCGAAGGGCCTCGACGTAGACGGCCATAAGGCGCGAAACGACCCAGTTTTTAGACAGTCGCAACACGCCGACAAGGACGCCGATCACTGTCGCCACGGCACATCCCAAAAAGGCGACCAGGATCGTGTTCAACATCCCAACGATGGCCGCACGACCGTGCGAACTTTGGGAGTCGTAGTCTATTATTCGCTGGTTGATATCGTAGCCTGCCGGCTGCGACAGGAATCCAAAGTTGAAGTCCTTGCCAAGCGCCTGAAGGTTTTGGACGGTGTTGGAGACAAGCCAAGACAGCGACAACATCAGAAGGATGAAGGCGATCACCTGAATGGTCATCGACCTGTAGCGGGTGTCATAAAGCAGTTGGCTTAGCCGAAAAGAATCTTTCGGTGGATTATCGGAAATAGTCATTAGTAGCTCCCCGGCTCCCTAAAGCGACTTCGTGGCTCACCTTATGGGAGCAAACGTGCCGCAAGTCGTGGGGTTGGCCATCATCGGCCTTGGTTATTGAGAAAGGGCGCGGCCCAGCCGCGCCCTTTCCATTAACAGATATTAGCGGAACGGCGGCGAGTACAGAAGACCGCCGTTGGTCCACAGAGCGTTCAGGCCACGGGCCAGACCGATCGGGGTGCTGGAACCGATGTTGCGCTCGAAGCTCTCGCCATAGTTGCCGCCAGCGGCAATCACTTTAACAGCCCAGTCGGAGCTCAGGCCGAGCATAGCGCCAAGTTCACCTTCGGTGCCGAGGAGACGGTTGATTTCCGGGTTGTCGCCCGGAGCTGCAGCCATCTCGGCAACGTTGGCCGAGGTCACGCCGAGCTCTTCAGCGGTGATCATCGCGTTGAGGGTCCAACGGACGATATCGCCCCACTCGTTATCGCCGTGGCGAACCAGCGGTGCGAGCGGCTCTTTCGAGATGATTTCCGGGAGGACGATGTGATCACCCGGGTTATCGAAAGTGGCGCGCGAAGCGGCAAGGCCCGACGCGTCGGTGGTGTAGGCGTCACAAGCACCAGCGCCGTACTGCTGGAGGGCTTCGGCGTTGGTCTCGATCGGAACCGGCTCGTAGCTGATGTTGTTGGAGCGGAAGAAGTCCGCAAGGTTCAGCTCGGTGGTGGTGCCGGTCTGGATACAGACGGTGGCGCCATCAAGGTCTTTGGCCGAAGTCACGCCAAGCGCCTTGGGAACCATGAAGCCTTGACCATCGTAGTAGTTGGTGCCGGCGAATTCGAACTTGAGGTCGACATCGCGCGAGAAGGTCCAGGTGGTGTTGCGGGCGAGCATATCGACTTCGCCCGAAGCCAGCGCGGTAAAGCGGGTCTGACCGGTGGTCGGCACAAACTCGACAGCGGTTGCATCGCCCAGAACGGCGGCAGCAACAGCGCGGCACATATCGACGTCAAAGCCTTGCCAGACGCCGTTGGCATCCGGGGCGGCAAAGCCCGCCAGACCGGTCGAAACGCCACAGTTCAGCTTGCCGCGCGCACGAACGTCATCGGCAGTCGAGGCCGAAACCGAAGTAGCGGCGAGACCAGCAACAGTCAGCGCTCCCAAAAGAATAGTTTTTTTCATTTTTACCTCTTCCTGAGTTGCCGCACCCTCCCTGGCGCGGCTTTTTCAACAAGGCCTGAGAAGACCAAGCGATACTGTCAGGGGGGAATTTTCCCCCCAGCGAACCAAGACTGGTCGGAATCCTAATGGGGGTCAAGTGCTAGGCTGGGAAAGTGCCGCTAAATCCGAAGTCGTTACGACCAAAAAAAACGGCAAAACGGTCAATTTTCCCGAGACCGGGAAACCGAGAGCATTTCCAATATGAGAGCGGCGCCCAAAAAGGCCCGCTCTTTTGCGGCGGCGGCGGCTTCAGCCTCCTCGTCGCGGCCCCATTGCTCGACTTGAAACTCCTCGTCGATCCGCGAAAGCGCCCAGGCTTCCTGAGCGGATAGATGCCGGTGCCTGACCGAAAGAGCGAGAACGAGCGAGCCCGAGATCGTCACAAGGTCATGCAGCGCAGCGATCCCGAACTCATCGAGCGAATCGAGCTCGGCGGCAAGCTTGGCCAGGCTCTGGGCCGGCTGGTCGACGTGCACGACACCCTGTCCGCTTGCCAGAGGTGCTGCGAGATGCTCGGCCGCCCAGTCCAGAACCGGATCCCAACCGGCCACCTGCCGTCTGACGAGTTCTTCAGGCCCTATCGCGCGATAGCACAACAGATCATGTCCGCCGTAGTCGGCAAGCATCTGGCACACCTCGGCCTTCTGCGGCGTCACCTTGTCGATCGCGGCATTGGCCGACCGCGTGACCGGCATCGTCCGCGGATCGACCTCTTTCTCTTGTGCCTGCCATTCGGCGGCGATTGCCTCGGCCATTGCCTGCGTCGGCACGACAAGCAGCGCCTTGGCAGGTGTCTTCACCGCGCGGCCGTCAAGCTCGACGGTATAACCGCCCTCGGCCACGACGACGGTTGCCTCTTTCCAAAAGCGTTTTGGTTTCCAGTTGCTCATGCGGCGGTCCCGAGAAGTTGGTCGATCAAGGTTGGAAGGTCCTCGAAATGCCTCAGGATCGCGTCGGCCGCAAGACTTTCAGCCGGATGAAAGCCCCAGCTGACCCCAACACCGCGCACCGAGGCCGCACGGGCCATCTCCATGTCAAAGCTCGTGTCGCCGACCATAACCGCGCGGGCGGGTGAGATGCCGGTCTCGGCAAGCGCGGCCCGGATCATCGAAGGGTCGGGCTTGGAAGGGTGATCGTCGGCGCATTGAATGCTCTCGAACATTCCCTCCAGACCATGCGCCTCGATCAGCCCGTCGATCCCGCGCCGCGATTTGCCTGTGGCCAGGGCGAGCGCGACGCCGGCATCCGCGCGCAGCCGCTTGAGCACCTCGCGCGCGCCGGGATAGAACGGGCTCGTGACCGCATCCCCAAGCCGCAGCCGCCCTTCGCGATAGGCGCTGCGATAAAGGGCGAGAGCTTTGGTCCGGATTTCATCGTTGGCGTCAGGCAGAAGAATTGGGATGATCTTTTCAAGTGACAGCCCGGTAAGCGAGATCACCGCCTCCTGCGGCGGCAAGGGATAGCCGATCCCCTCGAACATGGCCCCAAACGTCGCCCAAAGATGCGCCCGGCTGTCGACAAGCGTCCCGTCCACATCAAAGATCACCAGCCGGCGATCAGGCATCGGGCATATTGAACGGATCGAGCGGCGCGTGGGTCACATCCCAGCCGACATAATCCCAGGTCTTCTGCATATGGTCGGGCAACGGAGCAGTGATTGTGATCTCTTTTTTCGTAATCGGGTGTTCGAAGATGATTGTCTGCGCGTGCAGGTGCAGCTTATTCGAGATCCCGTCGCCGCCGATCCCCGCGCCCCAGCCATCGCCAAGGTTTTCCTGTTGCGAGCCGCCGTACTTGCCGTCGCCGATGATGGGGTGGCCAATCTCGGCGATATGTGCGCGCAGCTGGTGGGTCCGGCCGGTGATCGGCACCATGGCGAGCCAGGCCATCCGGCTGCCCAGCGCCGTCAGCACCGCGTAATCGGTATGGGCGCGCTTCGCGCCTTCGGTTGTTGCGACCTCATTTGGATGAACACAGCGCATCTTCTCGGCCTCGCCGCCGCGTCCGCGGCCCGGTGCCTTGACGAGCCCGTATTTGATCGAGCCCGCGCGGGGATGCGGAACGCCGGCGACAGCCGACCAATAGATCTTGCGCACGTTGCGATGCCGCAGCGCCTCGGACAGCGCCCGCGCCACACGGTCGGTGCGCGCCAGAAGAAGAACGCCCGAAGTGTCCTTGTCGAGCCGGTGGACAAGTTTGGGCTTGTCCTTGAAGCCGAACATCAGCGCCTCTGCCAGACCATCAACATGGCGATCCCCCTGCCCCGAGCCGCCCTGACTTGGCAGGCCCGAGGGCTTGTTGATCGCGATGATGTGCTCGTCTTTCCAGATCACCGACGCCTTGATCATCTCGGCGTCGGATTTGGTGATCTTGCGCTCGTATTTCGGCGCAGGCTTTTCCGCCTCGTCCCCCAAGGGCGGAATGCGGACCTTTTGGCCCGCCTCAAGTCGCGTCGCGGTCTTGACCCGCCCGCCATCCACGCGCAACTCGCCCTTGCGGCACATCTTTTCGATGCGGCCTTGGGTCAAAAGCGGGAAATGCCTGCGCATCCAGCGATCGAGCCGTTGATCGCCTTCGTCCTCGCCGACGATCCTGGTCTGAACTCCGCTCACGACAGCACCCCTCGCGCCACGGCCATTCCGCCGATCAAACCCGCAAGGCCAAGCCCTACCGAGCCAAGAACATAGCCACCCGCCTGAAGAAAGGCGCCCCGCTCATAGAGCGTATAGGCATCAAGCGAGAAGGCCGAAAACGTCGTATAGCCGCCAAGGACGCCAGTCATCAGGAACGGGGCGTAGCGCATCCCGCCCTTATGGGCGAGGACCACCACGAGAACGCCCATCAGGAACGAGCCGAGAAGGTTGGCCACGACCGTTCCCCAAGGAAACCCCGGCCCGGCAAGGCGCATCACCGCCACGTTGGTCAGATACCGTCCGGATGCCCCAATGGCGCCGCCGGCGGCTACGGAGAGAAGGCTTGTCATCATGGCTGTCCCTTGGCCTCTCTCCTTGCGGAAGTCAATTGCGGGGCTTGGTCGACTGGCGCTTGGACCGGAGACCGGCGAAGAAATCCACCCGTTTTTTCAGTTCGCGCTCGAAGCCGCGATCGACCGGCTGGTAATAGACGCCGCGCTTCATGGTTTCGGGGAAATAGTTCTGCCCTGAAAACCCGTCTTGGGCGTCGTGATCATAGGCATAGCCCGCGCCATAGCCCTGCTGTTCCATCAGCCGCGTGGGCGCGTTCAGGATATGCTTGGGCGGCGGTTCGGAGCCTGTCTTACGGGCCGCGTCCATAGCCGCCTTGAAAGCCACATAGCCCGCATTGGATTTCGGCGCGAGCGCGAGATAGGTGACCGCTTGCGCCAGTGCCAATTCACCTTCGGGGCTGCCAAGCCGCTCGTAGGTCTCCCATGCATGAAGGCAGATCGTTTGCGCCTGCGGGTCGGCCAAGCCAATATCCTCGACCGCCATGCGCGTCAGGCGGCGGGCCAGAAAGCGAGGATCCTCGCCCCCAGTCAGCATCCGCGAGAACCAATAGAGCGCGGCATCTGGATCAGAGCCGCGCACGGATTTATGCAGCGCCGAGATCAGGTTGTAGTGTTCGTCGCCCGACTTGTCGTATTTCGCGGCCCGCTTCATCAGGCGGGTCGTTAGCGCCTCGGTCCCAAGTTTGCCGCCAACCTTCCATGCGGCGACCTGCTCGATAAGGTTGAGAAGCGCCCGCCCGTCGCCGTCTGCCATCTCGAGAAGTGCCTCGCGCGCGGGGCCGTCAAGAGGAAGGGCGCGGCCAAGTTCGTGTTCGGCCCTTTGGGCGAGGCGTTCGAGGTCTGCAAGGGTCAGGCGGTTGAGCACCAGGACCTGCGCGCGGCTGAGAAGCGCGGCGTTCAGCTCAAAGCTCGGGTTTTCGGTCGTCGCGCCCACAAGAAGGATCGTGCCATCCTCCATATGTGGCAGGAAGCCGTCCTGCTGGGCCTTGTTGAAACGGTGGATCTCGTCGACGAAGAGGAGCGTGCCCTTGCCGTTGCGGCGGCGCAGCTTGGCGGATTCGAAAACCTTGCGAAGCTCTGGCACGCCCGTGAAGATCGCGCTGATCTGTTCGAAATGCAGGTCTGTCTCGCGCGCCAGAAGGCGGGCGATCGTTGTTTTCCCAACTCCCGGTGGCCCCCAAAGGATGAGCGACGAGAGCGAGCCCGACGCCAGCATGATGCCCAGCGGCGCGTCGGGGCCAAGCACCTGCTCTTGCCCGATCACCTCGCCAAGCGACCTGGGCCGCAGCCGATCTGCCATCGGGCGCGGCGCGGTTGTGGGCGAGTCGGAGCCTGTGTCGAAAAGATCGGGCATGATTGCAGCCTAGGTTCGGCGGGGCGGGTTGGGAAGAGCGGGCGAAAGCCTCTGTCCCAAAGAAAAAGCCCCGCGAAACCGCGGGGCTTTCTGGCGTTGCCTTGCGGCGCGGCCTTATTCGTCGGCGTCGGCCATCGCTTCTTCGGCCTCGAGACGGGCCTTGTCGGCGGCGCCCTTGGCGGCCGGATCGCGGTCGACCAGCTCGATGATCGCCATCGGAGCCATGTCGCCATAGCGGAAGCCGGCTTTCAGCACGCGGCTGTAGCCGCCGTTGCGCTCTTTGTAGCGCGGGCCGAGGATTTCAAACAGCTTGGCGACGTCCTTGTCTTCCTTGAGCTGCGCGGCCGCGAGGCGGCGGGCGTGAAGGTCGCCCTTCTTGCCGAGGGTGATCAGCTTGTCGATGACGCGCTTGAGCTCCTTGGCTTTGGGAAGGGTGGTCTTGATCTGTTCGTGTTCGATGAGCGAGCCGGCCATGTTGGCGAACAGCGCTTTGCGGTGTTCGTGGGTCCGGTTCAGGCGGCGGTATCCGCGGGCGTGACGCATTTTCTAGTCTCCGATATGTGCCCTCTACGGGCGGTTTTGCTTTGTCTGGCCCCTGATGCGTGTCGGGGGCTCTCCTTGGGGCGCTTGGGCCCGTTTTTCGGTGTGCCGGGCTGAAGCCCGGCCTACCGGTTCGTCGCGGGGCGTAGGCCGGGCTTCAGCCCGGCCCTCCCGATCAGAACGCGTCTTCGAATTTCTTGGCGAGATCCTCGATATTCTCCGGCGGCCAATCCTCGACATCCATGCCGAGGTGCAGACCCATGCCCGAGAGCACTTCCTTGATCTCGTTGAGCGACTTGCGGCCGAAGTTCGGGGTGCGGAGCATCTCGGCTTCGGTTTTCTGGATCAGGTCGCCGATGTAGACGATGTTGTCGTTCTTCAGGCAGTTTGCCGAACGCACCGAAAGCTCGAGCTCGTCGACCTTCTTGAGAAGGATCGGGTTGAACTCGAGGCCGTCGTCGTCGGACGAGGACGAAGCGCTTTCCGGCTCGTCGAAGTTGACGAAGATCGACAGCTGATCCTGAATGATGCGGGCGGCATAGGCCACGGCATCGTCGGGGGTCAGCGAGCCATCGGTTTCAACTTTCATGGTCAGCTTGTCATAGTCCAGAACCTGACCTTCGCGGGTCGGCTGAACATCGTAGCTGACTTTCTTGACCGGCGAATAGATCGCGTCGATCGAGATCATGCCGATCGGGGCGTCCTCGGGCTTGTTCTTGTCAGCCGAGACATAGCCTTTGCCGGTGTTGACAGTCAGCTCCATGTAAAGGTCGGCGCCGTCGTCGAGGTGGCAGATCACGTGATCCTTGTTGAGGATCTCGATGCCAGCGCTCTCCGAGATGTCGCCGGCGGTAACAATGCCCGGACCCTTGGCCTGAACCGAGAGGCGCTTGGGGCCTTCGACTTCCATGCGGATGGCGACGCCCTTGAGGTTGAGAACGATGTCGGTGACGTCTTCACGGACGCCCGAGACCGAGGAAAACTCGTGCAGCACATTGTCGATCTGCACGGCGGTGATGGCAGCGCCTTGCAGCGACGACATCAGCACACGGCGCAGCGCGTTGCCGAGGGTAAGACCAAAGCCACGCTCAAGCGGCTCGGCGACAACGGTCGCCTGACGCTGGGGATCGTTGCCCGGCTTGACTTCAAGCTGGGTCGGCTTGATCAGTTCTGCCCAATTCTTGTGGATCATGCGTCCCTCCATCCTTGTCTGCCTTCCATGTCCTAAAAAGGCAGACGCCCGAGGTTTCTAAATGACGGACTGGGGTCGTGGAAAACCACAGCCCCAGCCAAACTAAAATGCCTTAGACGCGGCGGCGCTTCGGCGGGCGGCAGCCGTTGTGGGCGAGCGGGGTCACATCACGGATCGAGGTGATGTTGAAGCCCACGGCAGCCAGAGCGCGCAGCGCCGATTCACGGCCCGAACCGGGGCCCTGAACTTCGACTTCCAGCGTCTTGACGCCATGTTCCTGAGCCTTCTTGCCGGCGTCTTCAGCGGCCATCTGGGCAGCGTAGGGGGTCGACTTGCGCGAGCCCTTGAAGCCCATGGTGCCGGCCGACGACCAGGCAATCGCATTGCCCTGCACGTCCGAGATCAGGATCTTGGTGTTGTTGAACGACGAATTCACATGAGCAACGCCAGCGGCGATGTTCTTGGAGACTTTTTTCTTACCGCCACGGCGGGTATCGCGTGCCATTGGTCAGCTCTCCCTTACTTCTTCTTACCGGCGATGGCCTTTGCGGGGCCTTTGCGGGTACGAGCGTTGGTGTGGGTCCGCTGGCCGCGGACGGGGAGGTTGCGACGGTGACGCAGGCCGCGGTAGCAGCCGAGGTCCATCAGGCGCTTGACGTTCATCGAAACTTCGCGACGCAGGTCGCCTTCGACAGTCAGGTTGGCGTCGATGTATTCGCGGATGGCCAGAACTTCGGCATCGGACAGATGGTTGACACGACGAGCTTCGTCAATCTTGACGGCTTCGCAGATCTGCTTGGCGATGGCCGGGCCAATTCCGGTGATATAGGCGAGGGCGATGGGAACCCGCTTTGCAGTCGGGATGTTCACGCCGGCAATACGTGCCACGTTGGTCTTCCTTTCGTTGCGATTCCGTGGTTCCGGAACCTTTTTTCACAACTGAGGCCCGAGAGGCGAACTCACGGGCCGCTGTCATTCGAGGTGATCATTGAAACCGGGCGCGACCCGAATCCAAAGACTTGATTCCCTTGCGGGATGGGGCTGTCTAGGGGCTGATCGACCAGCGGTCAACCCCCTCTTGTTCAGCCAAGCGCCCCGGCGATCGAGGCCGATACTTCGTCCATGCTGGCAAGGCCGTCGACCGACTTCAGGCTGCCCTTGGCATAGTAGTAGCCGATAAGCGGCGAGGTCTGTTTGTAATAGGCCAGAAGACGGGTCTTGAGGCTTTCTTCATTGTCGTCGGCGCGGCGCTTGAATTCGGCCTTCTGTCCGCAGCTGGTGCAGACCTGATCGGCCGGGATCGGCTTGGTGTTGTCGTTATAGACTTCGCCGCAATTGCCGCAGGTCGAGCGGGCGGTAATGCGCGAGACAAGGGCGGCGTCATCGACCTGCATCTTGATCACGGCGTCGAGCGGCTCTCCCAGCTCGGCCAGCAGAGCGCCAAGCGCATCGGCCTGCGCCAGGGTGCGGGGGAAGCCGTCGAAGATATACCCGCCGCCAGCCTGGCCACTGGTAAGCTTTTCGCGGATCAGGCCGATCACGATCTCGTCGGTGACGAGGTGGCCCTTGTCCATCACTTCGGCAACCATCTTGCCCATCTCGGTCCCACTGGTGCGCGCGTCGCGGAGCATATCGCCCGTCGAAAGCTGAACCATGTTGCGCCCCTCAACGAGGATCCGCGCCTGAGTTCCTTTGCCCGCGCCCGGCGGTCCGAGTAGAATGATGTTCATCGACGAGCGGGTCCCTTCGTCCGTTTCTTATCACCACGCTTGCCGCGCAGCTGCGATTTCTCGATGAGCCCTTCATACTGATGGGCCAGCAGATGCGACTGGATCTGCTGAATCGTGTCCATGCCGACAGACACGATGATCAGGACCGATGTACCGCCAAAGTAGAAGGGAATCGACAGCTGAGAGCGCAGGATCTCGGGCATGAGACAAACTAGCGCAAGGTAACCCGAACCCAGGACGAGAATACGACGCACCACATAATCGAGGTATTCGGCAGTGCGCTTGCCGGGGCGGATGCCGGGAACAAAGCCGTTCTGGTTCTTCAGATTGTCGGCAACATCGTCAGTCTTGAACGCCACTTCTGCGGTATAGAAGTAGGTGAAGAAGACGATCATCGCCGTGAAGAACACCAGATAGAGCGGCTGGCCGGGGCCGAAATAGGCCAGGATCGTCGACATGACCGGACCGGTCGAACCGCCGGAAAAGGTCGACAGCGTGGTCGGCAGAAGGAGAAGCGCCGAAGCAAAGATTGCCGGAATGACGCCCGCCGGGTTGACCTTGATCGGAAGGTGGCTTGAACCGCCATCATAGACCTTCATGCCCACCTGACGGCGGGGGTATTGAATGTGGATCTTGCGCAGGCTGCGTTCCATGAACACCACGAAGGTCAGGACCACGGCCAGCATCACCAGAACACCGACGATCACACCGGGGCTGACAGCCCCCGAGCGGCCCTGGCTCAGAAACTGGGCAGCGGCGGCGGGAATCTCGGCGACGATGCCAACGAAGATGATCAGCGAAATACCGTTGCCGATGCCGCGGCTGGTGATCTGTTCGCCCAGCCACATCAGGAACATGGTGCCACCGACGAGCGTGATGATGCACGAAACGAGGAAGAACACGCCCGGATCCGAGACCAGATCGCCCGCCTCAAGGCTCGCGGCAAGGGCATAGGCCTGGAAGGTTGCCAACACCACGGTGCCGTAGCGGGTATACTGATTGAGCTTCTTGCGGCCCGTCTCGCCTTCTTTCTTCAACTGCTTCCACGGCTCATACATGGAGCCCATCAGCTGAACGATGATCGAGGCAGAGATATAGGGCATGATCCCTAGGGCAAAGATGCCCATGCGGCTGAGAGCGCCGCCGGTAAACATCGACAGGATGCCGCCGATACCGGAAGCCGCGCTTTCCATGAAGTCACGAAGAGCGGCGCCGTCGATACCGGGAACGGGGATGAATGTCCCCAGTCGGTAGACGATCAGCATGCCGATCGTGAAGAAAATACGCTGACGAAGCTCGGTCGCTTTGCCAAAGGCCGACCAGCTGAGGTTGGCGGCCATTTGTTCTGCTGCAGATGCCATTCGGGATCTCTTCCTGTGCAAAACGCCGCCGGCCGGTTCACCCGGACGGCGGCGCTGGGAAAACTCTCAGGAGATGTAGGCCCGCGGCAGCGGGCCCACAACCCTTATTCCGCCGCAGTCGCGGTGGTCGTCAGCTTGCCGCCAGCCTTTTCGACCGCCTCGACTGCACCTTTCGAGGCGCCGGTGACGGTGATGTTGGCTTTGGCCTTCAGCTCGCCTTTGGCAAGAACACGGATGCCATCGAGCTTGCGACGCACCAGGCCCGAAGCCACCAGCACCTCTTCGGTGATCTCGGCCTTGGCATCGATCTTCTTGTCGTCGATGAACTTCTGGATCAGGCCCAGGTTGACGATCGCGAAAGCCTTGCGGTTGGGCTTGTTGAAGCCACGCTTGGGCAGACGCTGGTAAAGGGGCATCTGGCCGCCTTCGTAGGCGTTCAGAGCCACACCCGAGCGGGATTTCTGACCTTTGATACCACGGCCACCGGTCTTGCCCTTGCCCGAACCCGGACCACGGCCAACGCGGGTGCGCTTTTTGGTTGCGCCATCATTATCGCGCAGTTCATGAAGTTTCATTGTCGCTTCTCCTTGCCGGAACTACCCCTCGAGCGACCAAGGGGGCAAACACGGCGTTACAAGATGATTCTGGACCCGTAGAAGGCCACCGGGGGCGTATAGACGCGGAAACCACCGGGATCAAGGGGGTTGGCCCCGCGCCCCGGCTGGCCCTAGCTTACCTCGTGCTTGGCCAAGGCCTCGAGAGCCTTCTTCTCGCGCTCGAGGGCGCGACCGACGATGCGGGCCGTGCGGTCGTCGAGATCGAGCTTGAGGGCTGCGTTGTGGCCGGTGGACGACATCTTGCGGAGGGTCTTGCCGACGATATCGACAAGTTTGTCGTCGTCGTAATGGGCGTATTTGCCGATGAACTCGTCCCAATAGTAGGTGAGAAACACCACGTCGACGACATTCTCGAGCGCCTGGCTGTCGGGATCTTTCTTGAGCTGTTCCTTGCGCAGGTAACTGCCGACCTTAGCGGCCTCTTCCTCTGAATAACCCGCATCGCGCATCAGGGCGCCGACGGTGTCGGCGTGCATCGCCCGCAGGGTCGTGCGCCATTTGTTATAGCCTTCGCGCCCCTCGGGATAATCGCCGCGGGGGATCGCCCAGCGGCGGATGTACTGGGCGCGGGCGGCGATGCGGAGCAGCTCGCCGGCATCAGGGTAAAGCGCCTCGAGCTGTTCCCATATCCGTTCGGCATAGACGGTCTCATAGGGGCGCCAGCGCCGCCGACGACTGTCTCGCGCGGGTCTTCGGCGTTGACCGCGTCGATGGCGGCGATCAGTGCGGTGAATTTCACGGGGGGGAGAAGGGCATGGGCGGCTCCAGATAAATCTCGGTTTCGAGTTATTAGGAGCCTCGTCGCACCCGGCGCAAGCCGGATGCGCGAAAGAAACCGAAAGATCAGGCCTTGCCGGCGGTCTCGCGCAGGTATTCGGTCCAGCACGGAACGGGGCCTTGGGCAAAGGCGGCGCGGATGCGGGCGAAAACGCCCGAGAAATTGAAGGCGGAAGAGAGAGTTGCGGTCTGGGTCATTGGTCTGTCCGAATGGGAGGTCTGTTTGACGTCCGTTTAGGACCATCGGAACGCCGCGACCACAGACGATCCTTCAAGCCCGTCATGCAACCGGCGCATGGCCCCTACAGGAATGGATCGTAGGCCCATTGCAGAAGGGCCTGACGTTGGCGGGGCCGGCATGAAAGATCGCCCGCCATACAGTGCGCCCGGACTTGCCCCGCGTGGCGCGCGAAGGCCCGCCAGCGTTTGATCTGGATGGCATCGGTTTGCGGCAAACGCCGGCCCATGGTGTAGCGGCAATACCACTGGAACCAGCCGCGCGGGTCGGGGCCATGGATCCAGCCCTTTTCCTTCCATACCGATAAGGGCTGGCGGCTTTTCACTCCAAAGAAATTACATCGGATGTCGGGCCGGTCCGAAAGGCGCGCCTCGGCGAACCAGTCGGCCGGAAACTCGGCGCGGCAGTCATTGAGGTATTTTCCTTCGAACACGCCCATTTCGAGCATCTGCTTCGGCGTCAGGGCGGGCTGGAAATCGGGATCGAACCCCTGCCCCATCGGCGCTTCGAGGCAGTAGGTATAGCCGGTCTGATAGCTGTCGTTGACGGCGATTTCCATGGTCGAAAGCTAGTCGCGATACCCGCAAAAGCAAACGCCCCGGAGAGGCTCCGGGGCGCTTGTCAGATCACTTGTGCGTCAACTTTAGCCGCGCTCTTCGATAATCTCGACGAGGTGCGGGATCGAGTTGACCATGCCACGGACCGAGGGGGTATCCTCGAGCTCGCGGGTCTTGTGCATCTTGTTCAGGCCGAGGCCGATCAGCGTGGCACGCTGGCTGGCTGGGCGGCGGATCGGCGAGCCGATCTGCTTGACAACGATGGTTTTTGCCATGGTCCTACTCCTTAGGCTTCTGCAGCTTCGGCCGGCACGTCATCCTTCGAACGAAGAATGTCGGCGACCTTCTTGCCACGACGCTGGGCCACGGAACGCGGGCTTTGCTCTTGCTTGAGCCCGTCGATGGTGGCGCGGATCATGTTGTAGGGATTCGTCGAGCCAAGCGACTTGGACACGACGTCCTTGACACCCAGCATCTCGAACACGGCACGCATCGGGCCACCGGCGATGATGCCGGTACCTTCCGGAGCCTGCCGCATCACGACGCGGCCAGCACCATGACGCCCCTCGATGTCGTGGTGCAGCGTGCGGCCTTCGCGCAGCTGAACACGGATCATCTGGCGCTTGGCCTGCTCGGTCGCCTTGCGGATGGCTTCGGGCACTTCTTTCGCCTTGCCCTTGCCAAAGCCCACGCGGCCTTTCTGGTCGCCGACCACCACGAGGGCGGCAAAGCCGAAGCGTTTACCACCTTTCACGGTTTTCGACACCCGGTTGATCGCCACGAGACGATCGGCGAATTCCGGAGTTTCGTCGCGTTCGCGGCGATCCCGGCGGTTCTCACGTTCTGCCATTTGTCGTCTCCTTAGATCTTGAGGCCAGCTTCACGCGCAGCGTCGGCCAGAGCCTTCACCTTGCCATGAAACAGAAAACCACCGCGATCGAAGTAGGCTTCGGTCACGCCGGCCTTCTTGGCGCGCTCGGCGATTGCCGCGCCCACCTTTTTGGCGGCTTCGATGTTGTTCTTGCCCACAACGCCCAGATCCTTCTCGAGGGTCGAGGCGGCGGCAAGGGTTACACCGTTGACGTCGTCGATCAGCTGAACGCTGATGTTCTTGGACGAGCGGTGGACGCTGAGGCGCGGACGCCCGGCGTTCACGGCCCGAAGTTTGTTCCGGACGCGCAGGCGGCGCTTCAGAAACAGGGTTCTTTTGCTGTTTGCCATTTGTGCGTTCCTTACTTCTTCTTGCCTTCCTTGCGGAAGATATACTCGCCCTTGTAGCGAATGCCCTTGCCCTTGTAGGGCTCTGGCGAACGCCACTCGCGGATGTTGGCAGCTACCTGCCCCACCAGCTGTTGGTCGATACCTTCCACAATGATTTCGGTCTGCTTCGGAGCCGTCACGGTCACGCCGGCCGGAACTTCGAAGTTAACATCGTGGCTATAGCCAAGCGCGAGCTTGAGCGTGTTGCCCTGCATGTTGGCGCGATAACCCACACCGGTGATCTCGAGCTCTTTCTTGAAGCCCTCGGTCACGCCGATCACAAGGTTCTCGACCTGGCTGCGGGACATGCCCCACTGCTGACGAGCGCGCTTGGAAAGGCCACGCGGGGTGACTTTCACTTCGCCTTCGGCAACGGTCAGGGTCACGTCGTCGGTCGCGGTGAACGAACGGCTGCCCTTCGGGCCCTTGACCGAAATGGTCTGGCCCGAAACGGTCGCTTCAACGCCCTTAGGCAGCGAAACCGGTTTTTTCCCAATACGAGACATCTGCGGTTCTCCTTAGAAGACCGTGCAAAGCACTTCGCCGCCAACGTTGGCCGCACGTGCACTTGCATCCGACATCACACCCTTGGGGGTGGAGACAATCGACACACCGAGGCCCTGACGGACCGTCGGGATGTCCTTGACACCGAGGTAAACGCGGCGACCGGGTTTGGAGACCCGCTTGAGCTCGCGAATAACAGGGGTGCCTTCGAAATACTTGAGGCTGATTTCAATCGCCGGGTGGCCGTCGGCCCCCGTCGTCTTTTCATAGCCGCGGATGTAGCCTTCGTCGGCCAGCACATCCAGGACCCAGGCGCGCAGCTTCGAAGCGGGGGTCGACACGGTCGACTTGCCACGCATCTGGGCGTTGCGGATGCGGGTCAGCATATCACCGATAGGATCGTTCATGTTCTAACCCTCCTTACCAGCTCGACTTGACCATGCCGGGGATCTCGCCGTTCGAGCCGAGCTCGCGCAGCATGATCCGGCTGACCTTGAGTTTGCGGTAATACGCATGCGGACGACCGGTCAGTTGGCACCGGTTGTGCAGGCGGGTGGCCGAGGAATTGCGGGGCAGCTTGGCCAGCTTGAGGCCTGCCTTGAACCGCTCTTCCACGGGTTTCGATTGGTCGTTGATGATCGCCTTGAGAGCGGCGCGCTTGGTCGCGTATTGCGCCACCAGCTTTTCGCGCTTCAATTCGCGTTCAATCATAGATTTCTTAGCCATTTCTCAATCTCCTCCCGCGCGTCACGAGTTGAAGGGCATGTTGAATTGCTTCAACAGCGCCTTGGCTTCCGCGTCGGTTTTTGCGGTGGTGCAGATGACGATGTCCATCCCCCAGACTTCATCAACTTTATCAAAGTTGATTTCCGGGAAGACGATGTGTTCCTTCAGGCCGGTGGCATAGTTGCCGCGACCGTCGAAGGATTTGCCCGAAACGCCGCGGAAGTCGCGGATGCGGGGCATGGCCACAGTGATCAGACGATCGAGGAATTCGTACATCCGGTCGCCACGAAGAGTAACCTTGGCGCCGAGCGGCATTTCCTCACGAACGCGGAAGCCGGCGATCGACTTCTTGGCTTTCGTGGTGACAGCCTTCTGACCGGCGATGGTGGTCAGATCCTCAACGGCCGACTTGGCTTTCTTGCTGTCACGGACAGCTTCGGCACCACAGCCGATGTTGAGCACGATCTTGTCGAGGCGCGGGATCTGCATGTCGTTCGTGTAGCCGAACTCTTCTTTCAGAGCGGCGCGGATCGACGAGGCATAGGCGGCCTTGAGGCGCGGGGTATAGGTTGCAATGTCAAGCATCAGAGGACATCCCCCGTGGTCTTGGCGAAACGGACCTTCTTGTCGCCATCCATGCGGAAGCCGACGCGGGTCGCTTTGCCGTTTTTATCGACAGCAGACAGGTTCGACAGGTCGAGCGGCATCGACTTCGGCGTGCGGCCTCCCTGCGTGGTCTGGCTTTGCTTGACGTGGCGGATGGCGACGTTGACACCATCGACAACGGCTTTGCCGGACTTGGGATCAACCGACGAGATTTCGCCGGTCTTGCCTTTGTCCTTGCCAGCCAGAACGATGACCTTGTCACCTTTGCGGAGTTTGGCAGCCATTACAGCACCTCCGGAGCAAGCGAGATGATTTTCATGAAGTTCTTCGCACGCAGTTCACGAACAACCGGCCCGAAGATACGGGTTCCGACCGGCTCGCCAGCGTTGTTGAGGATGACAGCGGCGTTCCGGTCGAACCGGATGGCCGTGCCGTCTTCGCGACGGACTTCTTTGGCGGTGCGCACGACGACGGCCTTGCGGACGTCACCTTTCTTCACGCGACCACGCGGGATGGCTTCCTTGACCGACACCACAATGATGTCGCCGACGCTTGCATAGCGACGGTGGGAACCACCCAGAACCTTGATGCACTGAACCCGGCGAGCGCCGGAGTTGTCAGCAACATCCAGATTGGTCTGCATCTGGATCATTTGGTTTCTCCCGACCTTTGGGGATTATCCCCCAGGGTTTCGATTGAGCTGAAAAAGTCGAGCCTAGTTGGCGATGACTTCCCAGCGCTTGGTTTTCGACTTCGGCGCACATTCCTGGATGCGGACGGCGTCGCCGACGTTGAATTGGTTGTTCTCGTCGTGAGCGCGATATTTCTTCGACTTACGAACGGTTTTTTGCAGCAGCGGGTGCTTGAAACGGCGCTCGACGAGCACGGTTACGGTCTGCTGGTTCTGGTTCGAGGTGACGACACCTTGGAGGATGCGTTTGGGCATTGATCAGGCCTCCGTAGCGGCGCCGGCCGCCTTTTCATTCAGAATGGTCTTAACCTGCGCAGCGGCACGGCGAACGGTGCGCATGCGGGCGGTGTTTTCAAGCTGGCCGGTGGCCTGCTGGAAGCGCAGGTTGAAGGCTTCTTTCTTGAGAGCGACAAGCTCGTCCCGGAGTTGATCCGGCGTCTTGGCGCGCAGTTCGTTGGCGTTCATGCGCCTCTTCCTTTCCACATCACCGGAGGGCCCCTCTTGGGGTGACCCATCTGCCCGGTGGAGACAATGATAGACCCACGAATCCGGTCGCCCGGAATCGCAGGATGCGTCCCTATAGGGGAGTGGTTCGGCAAGGGCAAGAGAAAGTTCGGGGATTCTCCGGTCCGGGCATTTGACCGCGCCGGATCGGGGCGATCGTGCTAGTCTTGGATATCATCATTCTGGAGGATGCGCGATGACCCATGAACGCAAGCTGATCTCCAACGGCAACCCGATGGAGGAAATCGTCGGTTTCAGCCGCGCGGTGCGGGTGGGGCCGTTTATCGCCGTAGGCGGCACGGCGCCCGTCGATGCCAATGGCAAGACGGTCGGGGTGGGCGATGTCTTTGCCCAAACAACGCGGTGTTTCGAGATCATCGAGGCCGCGCTGAAAGAGGCCGGATCGGGGATCGAGGATATCGTGCGGACGCGGGTGATCCTCACCGATATCGACAACTGGAAACAGGCGATCGAGGCGCGCAAGGCCTATTGCCAGAAATCGCGCCCCGTCGACACGATCATGGCAATCAACCGCTTCGTGAATCCCGAGTGGCTTGTCGAGATCGAGGTGGATGCCGTGGTGGCGGGCGAGGTCTAATCGTTTTAGGAGTGGACGCGCGGAAATCCGAAAGACCGCGCTTCTCATTTTCGGCGATTGACCTGAAAGGAACCGCTTTTGCCTGAAACAAATACCAGACCTCTGGCGCGGGTCGCTCTTGAGGCCCTTGACCTCGACGAAGCCGCCCGGCCATCAGTCCCGCCCTATCCGAATGTCACAGGGCAGCAGTTGGAGGCAGGGAGGCACCTGGCCGCGATCCACAGGATGCATCTGCGCGAAATCTCGAAAGCCCGCATGGTGCTGCGGCATGTGGCCGAAGGCACGTCGGATCCCGCGGCGTTGATCGAGGCGCTTCGGGATATGGACATGAGCCAGAACTACCGCCTGTTCGGAAATATCTGCGGTCAGGAATGCAGGATGCTGCAATTCCACCACGACGCAGAGGAACACCATATGTTTCCGGCGCTAGAGGCCAACGGAACGGACAACGTTCGCTGCATGGTCGCCAAGCTGAGGGAAGAGCATCTTGTCGTGCATGAGCTCATCGACAGGCTTATGGTGGCCGCGCACGCGCTTGGTTCCCGCCCCGACGGCCCATCATTCTTGAAAGCCGCGGAGGTTTTTGACAAACTAGAGGCGGTGGTTCGGTCTCACTTTGGATACGAGGAAACCGGGCTCAAGGAAGCCTTGGGGGTTCATGTGGGGTATATTTGATCGCCCCCTAATCCCATCCATAGTTGAAGCTGACCGAAATACGCTCTTCCTCGGCCATGTTCATCGGCACTTCGTGGCGCAGCCAGCTTTCCCAGAGCAGAACCTCGCCCACTTCGGGTTTGACGTAGACGAAGCGCTGAAATTCCTGCGGGGCGTCTTTCCCGACGAGCGGAGCGGTCATCATCATCGGCAGACGCGGGTCTTCAAGCTTGAGCGCGCTCGTGCCCTCGGGCATCGAGACATAGGTTGTGCCGGAAATCACCGAGTGGGGATGGATATGGCTGGCGTGCGTGCCGCCTTCGGGCAGGATATTGATCCAGAGCGCGTTGCACTTGAGCTTCTTGCCCTGAAGATCGAAGCCGAGAGCCTCGCAAAAGGCCGCGACGTGTTTATCCAGCGCCTTTTGAACATCCCCGAAAATCGGCATCCGCCAGGGCAAGTCGTCGAGCGAGGCGTAAGAAGTATAGCCCGGGTAGTCATTCTCTTCACACCACTCCTGACCGGCCTCGTCATCCTCGGCGACGGAGTAGCAGGTCGCGTAGAGCTCGTCGGCGTCGATCTTCTTCTTCGCCAAATCGTTGAGCCGGGCGCGATAGAGGCGGGTCACGAAGAGAGAAGCGATCTCGGGCATGGGTCTTTCCTTGCTGGGTCGGCGCATCCCGAAAGATGACAGAGGGGCCTTCAAACGAAAAGCCCCAGACGTTTCGGGTGGGGGGCTTTTCGGGCGATTTTTCGGCAGCGCGGGCGATCTCGGGCGGGGCCGGTTAGGCCAGCCCCAACTGCCGCACAAAGGTCGCGCTGTCATAGTAGTCGCGGCCTTCGACCACCATTCCATCCTTGACCCGCATGACCGAGCAGTAGCGGACATAGTAGCTCTTGCCCGTCGGGGCAAAGTCTCCAAGGCTCGATCTCAAGGTGCCCGAATGGGTGCCCTCGGTGTGGAACTCGACCACGGCCCATTCTCCGTTTTGCGAGACAAAGACATTGTCGACAAGACAGCGCCCATCCGGGGAGGCATCGCGCCAGCGCTGATAGTCGTGTTTGTAGGCTTCGGGTCCGATCTGCCCTCATTGCGGGCGATGTCCTCGAACCTGCAGTCCGGCGAGATCACCTTTGCGCCACGTTCAGGATCGCGCATGTCCCAGCTTTCATGGAACTGCCGGACGACCCGCTCTGTCTCGTGCATGACTCTTATCCCTCTGTTGCGAATGGCGCGGATAATGCCGCCAACTGCCAATCATGTCACGACAAACGAAAACCCCCGCCATTTCGGGCGGGGGGTTCCAGATGTCGGTGCGAGGCTGATTACCAGTCTTCGCGAACCACGGTGCGGGTCTTGATCGGAAGCTTCATCGCGCCAAGGCGGAGGGCTTCACGGGCGATCTCTTCGGAAACGCCGTCGATCTCGAACATGATCCGGCCGGGCTTGACCTTGCAGGCCCAGTAATCGACCGAACCCTTGCCTTTACCCATCCGGACCTCGACCGGCTTGCCGGTCACCGGGGTGTCCGGGAAGATACGGATCCAGACACGGCCCTGACGCTTCATGTGGCGGGTGATCGCGCGGCGGGCCGCTTCGATCTGCCGCGCGGTGACGCGCTCGGGTTGGGTGGCCTTGAGGCCGTAGTGGCCGAAGTTCAGGTCCGAACCACCCTTGGCTTCGCCATGGATCCGGCCCTTGAACAGCTTGCGGAACTTAGTGCGCTTTGGTTGCAGCATCTTCTCTTACTCCTCAGCGACGGCCGGCGGCGCCGCGCGGTGCGGGGCCATCCTGCAGCTCGGCTTGGCGACGGTCGCGCGCGGCCGGGTCATGCTCCATGATCTCGCCTTTGAAGATCCAGACCTTGATCCCGATGATGCCATAGGGGGTCGAAGCTTCGGAAAGAGCATAGTCGATGTCGGCGCGCAGGGTGTGCAGCGGAACGCGGCCTTCGCGATACCATTCGGTGCGGGCGATCTCGGCGCCGCCGAGGCGACCCGCGACGTTGACCCGGATACCGAGGGCACCCATCCGCATGGCGTTCTGCACGGCGCGCTTCATGGCGCGGCGGAACGAAACACGGCGCTCGAGCTGCTGGGCGATGGATTCACCAACCAGCGCGGCGTCGAGCTCGGGCTTGCGCACTTCAACGATGTTGAGGTGCAGTTCGCTTGCGGTCAGGTTCGCGAGCTTCTTGCGCAAGGTCTCGATATCGGCGCCTTTTTTGCCGATGATGACACCCGGACGCGCTGTGTGGATCGTGACGCGGCACTTCTTGTGCGGACGCTCGATGATCACACGGCTCACGCCGGCCTGTTTGCACTCTTTCTTCACGAAGTCCTTGATCTTGAGGTCTTCGAGCAGAAGGTTGCCATAGTCCTTCTTGTCGGCATACCAGCGGCTGTCCCAGGTGCGGTTGACCTGGAGGCGCATCCCGACGGGATTGACTTTGTTACCCATTAGGCTTGCTCCTCGACTTGACGGACCTTGATGGTCAGCTCCGAAAACGGCTTCATGATCTTGCCAAACCGGCCACGGGCGCGCGGACGACCGCGCTTCATGACGAGGTTCTTGCCGACGAAGGCTTCGGCGACGACCAATTCATCCACATCCAGGTTGTGGTTGTTTTCGGCGTTCGCGATGGCGGACTGAAGGCATTTCTTCACGTCCTGAGCGATCCGCTTTTTCGAGAAGGTGAGATCGGCAAGCGCCTTCTCGACCTTCTTGCCACGGATCATCGCGGCGACCAGGTTCAGTTTCTGCGGGCTTGTGCGAAGCATACGGGTTTTGGCCATTGCTTCGTTGTCTGCCACGCGGCGGGGATTTTTATCCTTGCTCATGGCTTACTTCCGCTTCGCTTTCTTGTCGGCAGCATGCCCGTAGTAGGTACGGGTCGGCGAATATTCACCGAACTTCTGGCCGATCATGTCTTCGGTCACATTAACCGGGATGTGCTTGTGGCCGTTGTAGACGCCGAAGGTCAGACCCACAAACTGGGGCAGGATCGTCGAGCGGCGCGACCAGATCTTGATAACTTCATTACGGCCGGATTCGCGGGCCGCTTCGGCTTTCTTAAGCACGTAAGCGTCAACGAACGGACCTTTCCAAACAGAGCGAGACATGTTTTAGCGTCCCTTCTTCTTAGCGTGACGCGAACGAACGATGAGGTTCGACGACGCTTTTTTCTTGTTGCGGGTGCGCGCACCCTTGGTTGGCTTGCCCCACGGGGTAACCGGGTGACGACCGCCCGAAGTCCGGCCTTCACCACCGCCGTGCGGGTGATCGATCGGGTTCATGGCGACACCGCGAACGGCGGGACGATTGCCAAGGTGGCGGTTGCGGCCAGCCTTGCCGATGTTCTGGTTCGAGTTGTCGGGGTTCGACACGGCACCAACGGTCGCCATGCATTCCTGACGAACCATACGCAGCTCGCCCGAGGACAGGCGGATCTGGGCATAGCCGCCGTCGCGGCCGACGAACTGGGCGTAGGTGCCAGCGGCACGGGCGATCTGGCCGCCTTTGCCGGGCTTCATTTCGATGTTGTGGACAATCGTGCCGATCGGCATGCCGGTGAACGGCATCGCGTTGCCCGGCTTGATGTCGGCCTTGGCCGAAGCAATCACCTTGTCGCCAACGGCGAGGCGCTGGGGCGCGATGATATAGGCCTGCTCGCCGTCCTCATACTGGATGAGGGCGATAAAGGCCGTCCGGTTGGGATCGTATTCGATGCGGGCGACGACGGCCGCCATATCGAACTTGCTCCGTTTGAAATCGACGATGCGATAGAGACGCTTGGCGCCACCACCACGACGACGCATGGTGATCCGTCCGGTGTTGTTCCGGCCACCGTTCCCAGTCAGACCCTCGGTGAGGGCTTTGACAGGGCGGCCTTTCCAAAGCTCCGAACGGTCGATCAGTACCAGTCCACGCTGGCCAGGCGTCGTCGGCTTATACGACTTAAGTGCCATGTTTCATGTCTTCCGTTGCTTTGCGGGCGGTTAGCCCGGCTGTTGTTCAGGGCCCCGAAGGTCCCCAAGATTCGAGAAAACGCGCGGCCCCGGACGAATCCGGGGCCGAACGATTGGGGTCACCTATTAGAGACCGGTCGAAACGTCAATGGTATTGCCCTCGGCGAGGGTAACGTAGGCTTTCTTGACGTCATTGCGGGTTCCGAGCGAACCGCGGAACCGCTTGACCTTGCCCTTGGCGATGACGGTGTTGACCGCCTTGACCTTCACACCAAAGAGAGCCTCGACGGCCTCCTTGATCTGCGGCTTGTTGGCGTCGATCGCCACTTCGAAGACGACAGCGTTGGATTCCGACGCCATGGTTGCCTTTTCGGTGATGATCGGCTTGCGGATCACGTCGTAGTGTTCAGCTTTCGCGCTCATTTCAGACGAGCCTCCAGAGCTTCGACAGCCGCCTTGGTGAGCACGAGCGTGTCACTGCGGAGGATGTCATAGACGTTGGCGCCCATCGAGGGGAGCACGTCAAGGTTGGCCAGGTTGCGCGCGGCGCGGGCGAATTCCTCGTTGACAGCGGCGCCATCGATGATGAGCGCGCGCTTCCAGCCGAGAGCATTGACCTGCTTGGCGAGAACGCTGGTTTTGGCGTCCTTGATCTCGGCAGCATCGAGAACGACCAGCTCGCCGGCTTTCGCCTTGGCGGAGAGGGCGTGCTTGAGGCCAAGAGCGCGGAACTTCTTGGTCAGGTCGTGGGCGTGGCTACGCGGGGTCGGGCCCTTGTAGATACCGCCGTGACGGAAGATCGGAGCCTTCTTGGAACCGTGGCGGGCGCCGCCGGTGCCTTTCTGGCGATAGATCTTCTTTGTCGAGTACGAGACGTCCGACTTGCCGAGCGTCGAGTGGGTGCCGGCCTGGGCCTTGGCACGCTGCCAGCGCACGACGCGGTGCAGGATGTCGGCACGCGGCTCGAGGCCAAAGATGGCGTCGTCGAGCTCGACCGAACCGGCTTTCTTGCCGTCAAGCTTGATCGCATCAGCCTTCATTGTTTTCGCCTCCTTCAGCGGCCTCGGCAGCCGGAGCTGCGGCCATGGCGGACTTCAGAGCGGCCGGATAGACCACATTCGACGGAGCGGGCTTCTTCACGGCGTCCTTGATGGTGACCCAGCCACCCTTGGAGCCCGGAACGGCGCCCTTGACCATGATCAGGCCACGGTCGACGTCGGTGCGGACAACCTGGAGGTTCTGGGTGGTAACACGGACAGAGCCCATGTGACCGGCCATTTTCTTGCCTTTGAAGATGCGGCCCGGATCCTGACACTGACCGACCGAACCGTGCGAGCGGTGCGAAACCGACACACCGTGGGATGCGCGAAGGCCCCCAAAGTTGTGACGCTTCATGACACCGGCAAAGCCTTTACCGATCGAGGTGCCGGACACGTCGACGAACTGACCGTCGAAGTAGTGGTTGGCAGCAATTTCTTCGCCGACCGCGATCAGGTTCTCGGGAGCAACCCGGAACTCGGCGATCTTCCGCTTCGGTTCAACCTTGGCAGCGGCGAAGTGGCCGCGCATCGGCTGAGACACCCGCTTGGCCTTGGCCGTGCCGGCACCGAGCTGAACAGCGGTGTAGCCATCCTTTTCGAGGGTTCGTTGAGCAACAACCTGCAGGCCGTCCAGTTGGAGAACTGTCACAGGGATCTGCTTTCCGTCTTCCATGAACAGGCGGGTCATGCCGATTTTCTTTGCGATAACGCCAGAGCGCAACATGGTCATTGCCCTCCTCAGACCTTGATCTCGACGTCAACGCCAGCAGCGAGGTCGAGCTTCATCAGCGCGTCCACGGTCTGCGGGGTCGGGTCGACGATGTCGAGCAGACGCTTGTGCGTGCGGATCTCGAACTGATCGCGGGATTTCTTGTCGATATGCGGTCCACGCAGAACGGTGAACTTCTCGATCTTGTTCGGCAGCGGAATCGGCCCGCGCACAGAGGCGCCGGTCCGTTTTGCTGTGCTGACGATCTCTGCGGTGGACGCATCCAGAACGCGGTAGTCGAAAGCTTTGAGCCGAATGCGAATGTTTTGGCTGTGTACGGCCATAGTCATTGCCTTTCGCGGCTTAAGGTTGAGAGGTGGGGAAAGCGGAATTGCCTCGCCACGTCGAACCCGAAACTTCAAGTGTTGCGGGGCGGCCAATACTGCCCGCCCCGCGGAATTGCAATCGCCTAAATCAGGCGATGATTTTCGACACGACGCCGGCGCCGACGGTGCGGCCGCCTTCGCGGATGGCGAAGCGCAGGCCGTCTTCCATGGCGATCGGGGCGATCAGTTCGACAGTGAACTTCAGGTTGTCGCCCGGCATCACCATCTCGG